>NZ_JBVHQF010000013.1:0-190240 GCF_055567555.1 Streptomyces sp. NPDC026522 | reverse complement strand
CCTTCCCGGGGGTGACGCAGCCAGGCGCTCGGTGTTTTGGCGGAGGAGTCACCCCCCCTGTCTTTCCTTGGCGGGAGGGTGATCAGGGTTAACCGCTTTCGGGGGGGCGGGCGCCGCCTCCCCCCCCCCCCACCGGTCCATCACGCGAGGACGATGCCGCAGGCGCTCATCAGCGCAGCTGCACGGGGGCTCCCCAAGCGGGGGTCTCGGCCGGTGAAAGCGACCAGCCGGTCCAGAGATGGTGCGCTTGCTTCGACGGCGATTTCGGGGCTGAAGGGCATGCCGGGGCCACGGTATTCCGGCTGGATCACGCCATTCCATGCCCGGCGATCGCGGTGTCGGATCACCGTGGCGGAGCACTTTGCGGGCTGGCCGGCGTCGTCAGTCACAGGCCGCATGCCCCGGTGTCGCACGAAGGGTGTCTGCCACCGTCTGACAGGCGAGCCGCGCCACGGCCCGTAGGTCCGTGTCCGAGGCTCCGGCGCGGCTGAGGACGGCCAGCGACTGATTGACTGCGACGACGAACGTGGCCAGCTCGTCAGCCAGTTCCCCAGGGGCGACTGAGGGGCCCGTCAGGGCTGTGCGTACTCGCCGGCGCTGGATGTCGAGCAGGGTGCGCACGCGAGCGCTGTTGTCCCCCTTGAGTATCGGCGCCTGCACGGCGGACTGGGCGACGAGGCATCCCGCAGGGACAGACGGATCGGCGATGCGCGCGAGGACGACGTCGAAGAATGCCTCGATGGCGCGTACCGGGTCGCCGGCATGGGTGGTGAGGGCCTGCTCGTATCGAGTGCCGTAGATCGAGGCGTAGCGGTCGAGGCACTGGCCGAAGAGCACGTCCTTGCCGCCGAAGGTGCCGTAGAGGGAGCCGCGGCCGAGACCGGTGGCGGACACCAAGACGTCCAGCGAGGCGTCCGTGTACCCGCGTTCCCAGAACACGCGCATCGCCTGGTCCAGAGCCGTGTCGACGTCGAACTGCTTGCGGCCTGACATGTTCCTCCTGCATTCCCTCGTGATCGTACACTCATGCTGTACCGATCGTTCCAAGATGGCTAGCGTGAGGGCGCTCCCGAAGTTGGAAGGTGCCGCCGTGATCGTTGAGAGGGCTCGTGAGGTTTCGGCCGGGGCTCACACGACCGAAGGGGGCTGGCGGGCGCGTACCGGATTTTGGCTCGTAGATGCGGTGTACGACCTGGTCATGCTGGGGTGGACGCCTGCCTGTTCCGCTCTACGCGCTCTCGGCGCCGCGAATGGGCTTCGGACCGTTCGCCGTGACACTGGTGTTCGCCGTCTACGCATCGGGGACCGTGCCGGCGTTGATGATGTTCGGGTCCCTGTCCGACCATACGGGGCGTCGGCCGCTCCTGGCCGGTGCTCTGGCCGGTGCGACCGCGAGCACCGCCTTGGTTTCCCGGCTTTCGACTACCTTCCTTGTCGCGGGCATCATGGTTTTCCAAAGGTCGCTGCCGCTCTACGTGGTCGGCCCCCTGCTTGCGGGCATCGGCGTCGGCGTCGGCCTGAAATTCCGCCGCGGCGTCGAGGTCACCCCGCGGCTCGTCCACCGCGACGGCGGCCGGATCCGCTGTCGACTGTCGAGCTATTTCCTCGCCGCTTGTGCCGGCACGATCGTGCCCACCCTGGCCCCGGGGCTGCTTCACGCGATCCTCGGCCAGGACATCGCATCCTCGCTGCAGTCTGTGGCTGTAGCCGCCATGACGCTCGCCACCGCCCGAAGGCGATCCGCAACACCGCACTTGTCGCATCCACGAAAGGAACAATCGTGAGCCGGTCCACAATCGACCTGCCCCCACTCGACGGCCCTGGCTCGGTGTCGCAGGCACCGATGCTCCCGGCCGGATTCACCGATACGTTCATGAGCCGCTACATCGACACCGGGGAACTGCACCTGCACGCGGTCATCGGCGGTGAAGGGCCCGCCCTGCTGCTGCTGGCCGGCTGGCCCCAGACCTGGTACGCCTGGCGCCTTCTCATGCCCGCGCTGGCCAGAGACTTCCAGGTCGTCGCGGTCGACCCACGCGGCGTCGGACTGTCCGACAAGCCCGGCGACGGGTACGACACCGCCACCCTCGCCGATGACCTCGCCGCGCTGATGACCGCGCTGGGACACCAACGATTCGCCATGGTCGGCCACGACATCGGAATGTGGACCGGCTATGCCCTGGCAGCGGACCACCCCGGTCGGCTCGATCGTCTGGCCGTCGCCGAAGCCGCGATCCCAGGCCTGTCCCCGTCACCACCTCTGTTCGGCAGTGCGGGGTCCAACGACCGACTCTGGCACTTCGGCTTCAACCGGCTCAGCGAGATCAACGAACGACTGGTCAAGGGGCGCGAACACATTTACTTCGGGCACCAGTTCGCGACCAAAGCCACAAAGAAGCTGCCCGAATACGCCGTCAAGCACTACGTCGACATCCTCGCGGCTGACCCGGACGCCCTGCGTGCCAGCTTCGAGTTCTACCGCGCGCTCGACACGACCATCGCGCAGAACCAGCGGCGCAAGTCACGGCAGCTCACCCTGCCCATCCTGACGATCGCAGGAGCGGACAACTCGGGTGAAATGGTCGGCGACACTATGAGGCTCGTGGCCGACGACGTGCAAAGCCTCATCATTCCCGAGTGCGGCCACTACCCGCCGGAAGAGGCACCGGAAGCGATGCTGGCCGCCCTCACCACTTTTCTGGCCCCGTACCGGGATAGCCCGAACAGTCCCCTGGCAATGTCGCGGTAGAAGAGCGCCAAGACACAAGCAGCCGCCTCGGAAGAGCAGCTCGACCCGCGCCGCCTTGCCGTCCCTCTTCGTTCGACCGGGCGGCGTTCGGTCTGACCGTGACGCTCGCCGAACGTCTGAGTACGCAAGGGCTTCGTCGTGGACTGCGCGGACAGCAGTAGCCGTTACAGCGCTCTTGCGGCATTGCACCGTGACGGGAGTGCCACGATCTCGTTGTCTCTGAACGGCCGGGTTCACTTCGATGACTACGAGGAGGCGCAGATGCACACGGCAGAGCCGGGCGACGTCGTGTACCCGCTGCTGTGCGCACTTCCCCTCCTGGGTGCCCACGCGCCCGACCGCGCTGCGTGAGCGGTCCGGCACACGTCGGCGATCAACCTGGTCGCAGACATGTCTGCTCATCCCAGCCTGGCACGCATCCTGGACCCCGACCGCCCCGACACCGTTCCCTTCCGGGTCGACCGGATCAACCCGGCACGGGTCGGCCCGCACCGCTCACACTGGAGCCGCGCAACCACGCCACAGTCAATGCACAGGTTCATCTGGACGACGTCACCGACCTCGACCGGGGCCTCCTCCAGACAGCCGCAGCGCTGGCGAAGCAACTCCTTCCGGCCTACGGGTATCCCGGGAACGGACTCGTCACCCACGCCGGCCACCTCCGGCCCGAGCAGTTCTCCCAGCGAACCTCCGGCGCCGTCGCGGATCCCGCACTCTCACCACGCGAGTCTGCCCGCGCCGGCCCCAGATGCGGGTGCGCGGCGGCGTCATCGCGGACTCGTCCTCGTCCTCATCCTCGACCGCGTGCTCGTCACGTTGCAGCGCACGACGGGGCGGGCTCAGTCAGGACCAGCCATGGCGGTGCAGCAGCCGCCACACTCCTGCGATCGAGCAGCTAATCTGGAAGCGGCCGATCAGTGTCGCGACGCGTTCCAGCGTCCACCGCTGATCTTCCGAGCCATGCGCGGCCGGCCCTTTGGCCAGCTGCTGCTCCCGGCAGAGCGAACCGTTCGTCCGACAGATTCGGCGGTTTCGCGGGTCCCTTCGACTTCAGACCCTCCATACCGCCCTCACGCCGGTTGCGGCGCTGGTGCTCCACCGAACGCACGCTCACCGGTTACTGCCACGGCGCCCTGGTGCGCTTGACCGGCAGAGTGTGCCGATGGCCGGCCGGTGTTCACGCCATTGCCTCCGCCGCGATGGGCTGTGCCGGCGGCAACGGTTCCAGCACAGCCCATTCTTAGCTGCTCAGATCACCGTCGGTCACAACGAAACCAGCGGCCGTCGCCCATGATCGCCGCCCGTGATCCCGACGCGAAACGACGAGCTCACGCCCACTTGGGGTTACGGCCGGTGAAAGCGACAAGCCGGTCCAGAGGCGGTGCGCTTGCTTCGATGGTGATTTCGGGGCCGAAGGGCATGCCGGGGCCACGGTACTCCGGCTGGATCACGCCTTCGAGCGCGGTGAGGGCATGCTGGCAGGTTTGCGGGTCCGGGTTCCAGGGCTGGCCGGTGGCGCGGGCCAGGTCCCAGCCGTGGCCGAGCGTTTCGATCAGGAGCAGGTCGATGACCACGGCGCCCGGATAGGCGCCGCCCAGCAGCGGAACGTTCACGGGAGTTGTCTCGATGCCAGCGGCGAGAGCCGATCGGATCGTGATGGTGAGCTGCTCGATCACGGCGCTCGGATGGTCGCGTCCCGTGAACGCGGACGGGTCGGGCCGGTCGCTGCCGGACGGGTCGGTGAAGGCAGCGTCGAAGTAGCTGAGCCAGCCCAGCAGGTGGCGGCGCAACCTGCTCACGTCGAAGTCGTCGCACGGAGTGGGCAGATTGTCCTGTTCGGGTGTGATGCCGACGCACAGGTGAGCCAGGCCTTCAAGTACCGGAAAGATCATGTGACAACCTCTTCTTGATTGGTAGCTATATCGTGGTAGGACAAGGGACTGGCCGGCGGGCCGAGTACGCGGCGGCGACCCGGCAGGCGATCCTGCCGGCAGCACGAGAGTTGTTCATCGAGCGGGGCTATTTCGCATCCCGGTGGGGGACGTCGCCCGCGCAGCGCGGGCAGCGGCGCCCACCGTTTACGCGGCGGTCGGAGGCAAGAGCGGTTTGCTACGCACACTCATCGAGGACGGGGTGCGCGCCGCGGAGGCCGGCGGCATCTACGATCGGATCGCTGCGCAAACCGACCCCTGCGCGCTGCTTCGCCTGCTCGTGGCCGCCACTCGAAACGGGTTCGAGCTCTGGTCGCCGATCATGCGTCTGGCTGCACCGATGCCTCACCGGCGCCCTGCTAGGCACGTAGGGTGCCTGCCGATCAGAACCGGCACGCTGTCGCGCCACGCGGAGGGTGCCGGTGCGCAGGTTCCGGCGACGGTCGGCGCTCCGCGCCAAGACGTTCACGTCCGATGGCACCGGCGCGCTGGGGAGCAGGGCAACTGGGCGCGTCTCGCGCTCCGGCGGCTGCGGCCAAGCTGCCAGCTGCACCCGTGGGCGCTAGCTCTAAGGACCGGCTGCCGGGTGCGCGGCCGGCGCGGTCACGGGGTCGAGGTAGAAGCGGGCGTGCGCAATCAGGCCATCACGTTCGACCCAGATGACTGGCCCGCCAAGCTCGGCGGCATCACCGTTGGCCCTGGTGCCCGTCAGCCTCCACTCCGACCAGACCTCGTCACCGTTCAGAGCGGTCCGCAGGACCTCGGCCTGGATATCGGGGATCTGCACGAAGATGCGCGCCCAATTCCGCACCACCAGGTCGTTGCCCGTGAAGTTCAGCGATGGGTGCAAAGGAATGATCGCTCTGTAGTCAGGGGTGAAGACGTCTCCGACTCTCCGTGGGTCGTGGGAGTTGATGGCGTCACGGAGACCCCGGACGCTGGCTGGCAGCTCGGGGGCGGCGGCAGTGGTCGGTATGAGGTGCACGAGAGTCTGCTTTCATCCTCTGATCGGTCATTGTCTTGTGCGGCCCGCCGGGGGCTTGACGACTACGGCAGCAGGTAAGAGATGTCGCTCTACCGCCCTGGTAAGCCGCTCGCTTCACAGAGACACACTCGGCGGTGGACGCTGGGGTGAGGTGGGGTGTTGGTCCGGGCTGCGGTTGCTGTCGGGAGTCAGTCAGTCAGTCGGGGTCGTTCAAAGGAACTGCAGGAGTTCGGTGTCGGCGGCGGTGCTCGCTGCTCGCGCGATCGTGGCCCTATCCGTCAGATGGAGGCCCAACACCTCAACACCGCATACGTCGATGAGTTCCGGTCGCCGCGCCGTGGCGTACACCTTGGCGGCTCCTCGCAGGAGCAATTCCTGCGCGAAGTACCGTCCGAGGTCGCCGACGCCAACGCCGGTGACCCCTGCGGTCCTTCCTTGCACCTTCATCGTTTCTCCCGGTCGCCTTGTCGGCTCTCACGCTATGAGGCTGTGCGGCTGCGGACCATGTCCGTACGGAGCGCTGTTCTTATCCACTTGTCGCATGCGGCGAGTGCATTAGTGTCGCGCTGTGGACCTCATCTCTGAAGTGCTTCGGCTGTCGGGCTTCCGCGGCACCCTCGGTCCCTGGATCGCGGCCGGAAGTGGCTGGTCGATCGAGCTGTCCGACAGTCCGGCTATGGCGGTGCACGCCGTCCTGGCCGGAACAGTCTGGTTGAGTCACGTTGACGGCAGGCAGTCCGAGCTGACGGCGGGTGACGTGGTCCTCCTACCGGCAGGGGTGTCGCATCGCCTGGGCGACACCGCGGGTTCTGCTAACTCGGCGCACCGGGTCCACGCTTCGGCCCCCTCGCCGGAGCCAGGGCACGGGCCACTGCGACTGGGCAACGGCGCGGTCCGGAGCCGATTGATGACGATCTTCTACGACTGCGACCACTCGACGAGGACGCAAGTGCTCGATGAGGTACCCGGTGTCGTGTACATCCCTGGCGGCGAGGTGGGTGGCGCGCACCTGGGGGACATCGTCAATCTGGTGGAGCGAGAGCTCTCGCGGCCACAACTCGGCACGCCCACGATCGTCGACAGCCTCGTTGAGATAGTGCTGATTCAGCTGGTGAGGGCGTGGTCGGCGCTGAACCCGACGCAGCAGCGCGGGACGTGGCTCGGCTGGGTTGAGGATCCGCTGGTTCGCGAGGCGATCGAGCGCATCCACGCTGATCCTGCGGCCGAGTGGACCGTCGACAGCTTGGCCTCCGCAGCCTCGGTGTCGCGAGCGACGCTGTCACGGCGGTTCCAGTCGAGCATGGCTCGAAGCCCCGCGAGGTACCTCGCCCAATGGCGGATGGACCTCGCGGCGATCCGCCTCCGCGACACCGCAGAGACCGTGGAGGACATCTCGGCGCAGGTGGGTTACCGATCCGTGCCCTCTTTCACCCGCGCCTTCGCACGCAATCGCGGATGTTCCCCCGGCGCCTACCGTGCACAAGTGCGTGCACAAAGCGCACTTGAGCCCCGTGCGCCTGGCCGTCGCCTCTGAGGTCGACGGCATCGCTGTCCGCACCGGAGCGTGTGCTGGGTCGTTGCGTCACCCGGCTTGGAGATCATCAGCCGGTACAGGGCGATCGCCTACGCGAAGGTGCCCGACGCGAGGCCCCCGACACCCTACAGGTCGCCGACCGGTTCCACCTGTGACAGGGCCTCGGCCGAGCCGTGGAGACCTGCGTCGCCACCCACCGCGACTGCCTGCGCAACCCATCGCCCAGCAGCATGCTGTCGCAGGCCACCCGACTGGCTTCCGGTCGGCCGCAGGACGACTCGGCGCCCGTCGGCCGGCGGCCCGCGCGAAAGAAGGCAGAACATGCCCTGGTCCACGAGCTTCTTGCTCAAGGTCACTCACGCCGGGCGATCGCCCGGAACCTGGGCTGGGGCCTCAACACCGTGCTCAGATACGCGAACGCCGCACGCCGGCAGGACACCATCCGTGAAAACCGTCCCCGACCCAGCAGGCTGGCCCCTACCAGCCCTGCCTGGGGCGGCGATTCGCAGAGGGATGCACCAGCACCATCCGGCTCCACAACGAACTCGTTGCCGACCACGCGCCCGTCACCTACCAGATGGTCCGCGCCCACATCGCCACCCTCCGCGGGACTCCAGCCGGCGCCCCGCCCCGGCCTCCGACGGTTCGCCAGGTGACCGGCTGGATCACCCGACACCCGCCACGCTGAGCGAGGAAGACAGCGCCGGCCTGAAGGACGTGTCCCCGTCAGTGAACTCGCCATGCGATGGGACGCGAAGGACTGGAACGAGCCAGAGAGCATGAGAACCGGCCATTCCATGGAACGGAACACCTCGTTCCTTCGATGCAGTGAAATCCGGGGATGCACCGACCCTTACATCCGGACATACCTGAATTGCCTTCTCCAAACGAACGCGAAATCGGTGCGGACTCGTGGTTGACACACGTGGCATCAGGTCGTGATCATGCAGTTCGGATCAAGGCGCATGATCCACCCGGTCCCGAAACGGTGGGCGTGCGGGCGACTGTCTTCCTCGCCCGCCACGTCATCCGAATCCACTTCTCCCGGAAGGGAATTCCAGGCTCAGGGCGAGGAATCCGTCAGCGCTCCGCGTCCAGATGCGACTTTCGGGCCGTGGGCCCTCCTCCGCCCGGCAGAGCCGGCGTTCGGGCGACCCGGCTGGAGAAATTCATTTCGCCGCCATATCCGCTACCCAATTATGACACCCGTGATTCCGCGTGCCCGGACGCGGGTGACGAAGGAGTGTGCACATGACGTTCAACGCTCTGATGGGCACGTCCCCGAACGGTGACGAACTGCCGCGGGTCGGCGCCACCGCACGGCTCCACACCGTGATCAGCGGCCACTGGTCCTCGGACGTCCTGCTGCGCCTGCGCCTGAGGCGATGGCCGGACCCGGCGGAGCCGCAACCTGAGGGCCACGAGGTGGTCGCCCTCGACGACGGCGGCTACGCGCACACCGTGGACACCGGCACCGGCTTCGTCACGGTGCAATTCACGCCCGAGCCGGACTCCGCCCCGTACGCGCTCGAGCACAGCGATCCGCCGACCCCACGCTGGCGCGCAGCCGTGCTCACGGAAAGCGTCCAGTCGGACGATCCGACGCCGGCTGCGGTCGCCCGGGCGCTGGCCGAGGCCCTGCGGAGCGAAGGCGCCGCCTTCAGCGAAACCGAGGTGGCGAAACTGTGGGAGGCGATGCCGCTGCTGCGCCGGTACGCCACCGAGGACAGCGCCCTCGCCGACTGGGCACTGATATTCCGCGACCATTACGTGGAGAACAGCGTCGGCTTCCTGCTGGCGGCCGAACGCGCCGGATTCTCACCGCAGTGGATCTACGCCCTGGACAAGGGCGACAAAACGTTACGCCGGGACCGCGTGCACGGATGGTTCCTGTCGCGAGGCTACCGCAGCGCCACCCTTGACAACTCCGTCGTGAACGGCACCGCCACTGACGAGGAAGTGCGCCGGGCGCGCGAGGTGGGCTCCGACGTGGATGCCTTCATCCGGGCGGCACACGCCGACGGTCGGCGCGTGCTGATGGTCGACGACGGTGGCATCATCGCCCTCGGCTCCGCACGCGAGCGCCTGGTCACCGAACAGCCCGACGCCGCGCTGGAGTTGACCGTCAGCGGCCTCAAACGCATATCGACGGCCACCGACATGCGCCTTCCCGTCCTCAACATGGCGCGCTCCGAGGTCAAGACGCACCTGGCCTACAACGAGATCGCCGATTCCTGCGTGCGGCGGCTGCGCGCCATCGTGCCGGGGGAGAAGTTCGTGGGCCGGCGGGTGCTGTCCCTGGGCTTCGGCACTCTGGGCGCCCGGGTCGCCAGGGCCCTGCGCGCGACCGGGTGCCGCGTCACCGTCGTGGACACCGACACACTCGCCCTCGTACGTGCCGCCGAGGAGGGCTTCGACACCAGCCGCTCGGCCCATGAGGCACTGCGGCGCACCCGCCCCTTCCTGATCATCGGGACCACCGGCGAGGACGCGCTTACCGAGGCCGACCTGGCACTGCTGCCCGACAGCGTGCTCCTGGCCGGATTCGCCACCCGGGACTTCAGCCTGCTCAGCGAGCGTCGCGTCGCCACGACGGCGTCGGATGTCCCCGGCGTGGGCGTCCGCTACACCTTGCCCGAGCGCCGCTCGGCCGTCCTCCTCGGCGACGGCCGGTCCCTGAACCTCTACGCCTACGAGGGCATCCCCAACCGGGGCTATGACGCCTACCGCGCCGCCACCCTGGTCGCCGCCAAGCACCTGTGTCGGGCCGCCGCCAACCTGGCGTCCGGCATCCACCTCGATGTCGTAGACGAAGTGGTGCGCAACGCAGGGCTGTTCGACGCGTACTACGACACGTATCTCGCCGACACGGCCCAGCCGACCGAAGCCGGCGTCGAGGACGATGGGGGCGCCGCATGAGTGACCTGCCCCGCGTTTGCGTCGTCGGCTACGGAGTGGCCGGCAAACTGCACCACCGTCTGCTGGAAGCCGCCGGTCTGCGCGTGTGCACCGTGGACCCGGCCCTGACCGGCATGCCCGTCGGCGTCCACCGCCACCGGCCCATCGAGCACAGCCCTACCGTGCGGGACATGGCGGGCCCCGTGCACCTGTGGTCACTCTGCACGCCCACCCAGATACACGTCGACGTCCTGGCGCAGGTCCTGAAACGTGACCCGCGAGCCCGCGTCATCATGGAGAAACCCGCCTGCCGGGCACAGGACGTGCCCCGTCTCCTGGATCTGCTGGAGCGGCATCCCGGGGCGCGCGTGGTCGTGATGAACCAGTACCGGCACGCCCACGCGCTGCGCCTGCTGGACGACCTCCGGCGCCATCACATGCCGGACCATCCGGTGACAGCGGTGCGCGTCGCCTTCAGCAAGGACCGGCGGCCCGACATGGAGGCGGGCCGGTTCGTCGACCGCGACCACGGCGTCTTCGGCTACGAATGGCCGCACATGCTGGCGGTGGCGAGCCGGCTGCTGCCGCCCGACGCCTACCGTGCCTATGTCGAGAGCCCGGTCGAGGACGTACGCGGCATCATCGACGAGGACTACTTCGTCACCGCCGCCCGGGAACGCGCCGTGGTGGCGGACGGCGTGGAACTGGAGCTGTACTCGTCCGTCGTCGGCGACGCACCGGAGGACACCGACGTCCCCGACTGGGCCCGACCTTTCGGTCACTCCACCGGCGGCCGCCGACGGCTCGCCCAACTCCAGGTAGGCCCGGCGTTGTTCACGGCGGAACTGGACCCCGTAGCACTGCCGGACGGCAGCCGGCTGCCCGGCAACACCCACCGGCTGACGGCCCAGCTGCCCAACGGATGCCAGGAGACGCTGGTGAACGACTCCCCCATGGACAACGCCCTGCGCACCGCGGTCGCCCGGCTGCTCGGCGACCTGCCCCTGCCCCCGGTCGACCTGCGGCCCGTGCACCGCATCAGCGCCTTGGCGGGCCACTTCGGGCATGCCCGTGCGACCGCCGCGGCCGGACGCCTGAGCGGAGGCGCCGTATGAGCAGGCTCCGCTTCGGCGTCATCGGCTGCGGTGTGATCGGTGGCCTGCACGCCCGGGTGCTCAGCACCTACCCACCGCTCGCTGAACGGGCGCGACTCGTCGCCGTCGCATCGCCCTCACCCGAGCGCGCACGCCAGCTGGCCGAGGAGACCGGCAGCGAGGCGACGGACGTCGCCACCCTGATCGAGCGCTCTGATATCGATGTCGTCAGCGTATGCACCCCCAGTGGCCTCCACGCCGAGCTCGGGCTGCGGGCACTGGCCGCAGGCAAGCACGTCGTCGTGGAGAAGCCCATCGACGTGACCGCCCGAGCGGCGGACCGGCTGATCACCGGTGCACGACAGGCCGGGCGCGCCCTGGCCGTCATCAGCCAGCGCCGCTTCGACCCCGCCTCCCGGACTCTGCGTGCCGCCCTGGACGCCGAAGAGTTCGGAACGCTGACGTCAGGGCTGGTGGAAGTCCCCCTGTGGCGCGGCCAGTCCTACTACGACTCAGGCGGCTGGCGCGGCAACCGGGCCCTGGACGGCGGGGGCGCGCTCCTCAACCAAGGGGTGCACGCCCTCGACCTCCTCCAGTGGCTGATGGGCCCGGTCGTCGAGGTCACCGCGCACACTGCCCTCAAGGGGCACCACGGCATCGAAGTCGAGGACGTCGTCACCGCGAGCATGCGGCATGCCAGCGGCGCCCTGACGTCCCTGCTGGCGACGACCGCGGCGTATCCGGGGCGCACCACGCGCCTGACGGTCCACGGCGACCGGGGAAGCGCCGTGATCGACAACGACGAACTCACCTGGTTCCATGCCGCCGGGCGGCAGGACACCACCTCCGCCTACGGTGCCTACGGAGCGGGCAACCAGGCCGCCGAGCGCTGTCCTGCCGCGCCCGCCGGGCAGCGGGACGCCAGCGGCCTGCTCCCCTCGCCGCACGGCGACCAACTCCTCGACTTCTGCGACGCGGTCGCCGAGGGCCGGGCCCCCACCGTCGACGGCGAGGAGGGCCGCAGGGCCCTGCTGACCGTGCTCGCGGTGTACGAGGCGGCGCGCACCGGCGCCGTCACACAGGTGGCACCAGCCGCTGAGACGTCACCCGCCCCTTCCTCCCCCATGACCCCGGAGCAGGCATGACCAGTGTGAGTTTCGTCGTCGCCGACGACGAGTTCGAGCGTGACTTCCTGCAGCTTCCCCTGGACGTGGCCAACGCGGCCGCCCTCCTCAGGCGGGACGGGGTGGACGTCGTCGTCTGGGACCGCCGCCTGAGCGACGAGGCGCCCCGAGTCGACGCGGTCGACGTGGCCGTCGTCGTGACGGCGATCGCGGACCGCGCCCAGTGCTACCCCCTCGATCTGGGCCCGGTGCGCACCGCCGTGGAACAGGTGCGGCTGACTTGGCCGCAGGCCACCGTCCTCGCCGTCGGCCCGCACGCCACCCAACTGCCCACGGCCACGCTGCGCGAGCTGGGCGTGGACCATGTAGCGCGCGGCGAGGCGGACGCGGCGGCGGTGCACGGCGTACGGGACCTGTTGAGCAGCAAGCCGGTGCTGGGCGAACTGCCGCTGAGCGGGACGTATCCGCCGCTGGACTTCGACGGCGCGCCCCTGCCCGCCTACGACCTGCTGGACCTGACTGCCTACACGGCCGAGACGTTCACCGGCGGACGGGTCAGGCGCGGGCCGTGCGGCATGGTGCTGGGCGTCCGCGGCTGCACCTACGGATGCACGTTCTGCCATCTGCCGTTCGGCACGCGGATGCGCCCGGAGCCCGTGGAGCGCACGCTCGCGGAGATCGCGGAAATGCGCGAACGCGGCGTTGACTCGCTGTTCTTCCTCGACTACGTCTTCGGTCTGCACCCGACCTTCTACAAGGAGCTGTGCACCGGACTCGTCGGAGGCGGTCTGGGCTGGAGCGGGCAGAGCCGAGCGGAGGTGGTCCTGCGCCAGGACGTGGACCTGTGGGCCGCCGCGGGATGCAACGGGATGTGGCTGGGCGCCGAGTCGCCGGCTGTCGCGCAGACCGGCGTCGGCAAACGTGTCCCGGCGGAGAAGATCGACGCCGCGATCCGCCGGCTCTCGACAGCCGGGATCACGCCGTTCGCCTTCATCCTGCTGGGCCTGCCCGGTGACCCGGCCTGCCTGAGCGGCGAAGTAGTCGACTGGGCCGCCTCGCTGCCGGGATACTTCGGGCTCAACCAGCTCTTCCTGCGCCCTGGCACCCCGCTCTACGACGAATTGGCGGCCGACTACAACGGCGGTACGAAGCCCGCGACATGGGTCGAGGTGGAAGCGGTGACGCGGCGCTACCGGGAGCGCTATCCGGTCAGCCTTGACGATCTGTGGCAGCGGCTCGTCAAGCTGCCGAACTACATCGGCAACGCGATGGCCGCCGTATGAGCACTGGCCACTTCGTAGCCGCCGCCATGCCGGTACGACCCACCCGGCCCGGGGCCCAACGGCAAGACTCCGTCGTACCGTGACTGCGGATGCCCAAAGCGCGGCACTCGAGGCGACTGCCGCCAGCCCGGTGCTACCGCGCGCGTTCTGGTGGCTGTGGACCGCCACGCTCGTCAACCGGCTCGGCGGCTTTGTCGTCGTGTTCCTATCGCTGTACGTGACGCTCGACCGGGGCTACTCGGCGTCCTTCGCGGGGCTCGTCACCACCCTGTACGGCGTCGGCGGTGCCGTCGGCTCGGTCGTCGGCGGCTTGCTCGCCGACTGGTTTGGCCGACGGAAGACGCTGTTGGGTGCTCAACTCCTGAGCGCCGTCGGCGCGGGGGCGCTCGCCTTCACCCAGGGGCAGGCCGCGCTCGCGGTCACCGCGTGCCTGGTCGGCCTGGCGGGCAACGCCTCCCGGCCGGTCGTCCAAGCCGTGGTGGCCGACATGGTCACCGCGACGGCACGGGTCAGGGCCTTCTCCCTCGTCTACTGGGCCGTCAACATCGGCGTGGCGGTCTCCGCCGCGCTCGCCGGAGTGCTGGCGCAGCGCGGATACACCCTGCTGTTCCTCGGTGAGGCGGCCGTGACCGTGGTATGCGCACTGACCGTGTACCTCGCGGTGCCCGAGACGCGTCCCGCTCCGGCCCGGCACGGAGACGACACCAAGCCGGGGACGCAGGCGGGGGAACTGTCACGAGCACGACGTTTCGTGGCCTTCGTGGCCGTGACCTTCCTGGTGGGGCTACTGATGCAGGAGGTCAGTACCGCGCTGCCGCTCACCATGACACGAGCGGGCCTCAGCGCACGCGACTACGGCCTGGTCATCAGTCTCAACGGCCTTCTCGTAGTCGCGCTGCAACTCCCCGCAGGTCGCATCCTCGCCCGACACGGTCCGGCGGCGCCGCTGGCCGTCGGGAGCCTACTGCTGGGCGGGGGGCTGGGGATGACGGCCTTGGCGGCCTCCCTCTGGACGTACGCCCTCACCGTCGTGGTGTGGACGGTCGGCGAGATCCTCCTGGCCCCGACCGCCATGGCCGCCGTGGCCGACCTCGTGCCCGGCCACGCGCACGGACGCTACCAGGGGGTGTATAGCTTCGCCTGGTCCGCGGCGGCATGCGTCGCGCCGGCGGTCTCGGGATACGCACTGGACACCGTGGGCCCGACCACCCTGTGGTGCGCGAGCGCGACGCTGGGCGCGCTCGCGTCCGCGGGGTACTTCCTCATTCTGCGCGGACGGCGCGACGGCTGACGGCCGAGACGACCGACGAGCAGCACGATCGACGAGCAGAAGGGTGCACAGGGATGGCTGATGAGATTACCTTTTGGGACTTCTCGAGGTCGCAGGCGCTCAGCCGTTACAACGGTTCGAGCATCGACGTGCGGGAGATCGCGGAATTGTGCGGTGTCCGCGGCGAGGTCGAAGCCGTCGAAGCGCAATTCCCGTCGGCGGACGAGATGGCGAGAATCCATCCCCTGGCACTGAAGCGGCCGCGCCGGTGGGAGGCAGCGATCGCCGCGATGATCTACGCCTCCAGCGGACAGATCGCCTTACGGGAGGAGATCATCAAGGCGCGGGAGCTACTGGACCGGCTGCCGAAGCCCGATCGAAGCGCTCTCACCGTGTCACGCATGCTGGCGCTGGTCCCCGCCATGATCGCCGGCTTCCGCTTCAGTCGGCAGGGCGAGACGTTCAACCCGGAGGCGAACCGCTATCTGGAAGGCGCGCGTTTCCTGTCGGTGCTGCTGGAGGAGCGGCCGGCCCTCGATGTGGAGATCGGACTGTGCGCGCACCGGGCCGGCGTGAGCAATCCGGTTCTTCCGGAGCACGTCAGCTCGACGGGCGCGAACCGCATGGTCGCGTTCGTGGCCTCGCTGCTGGACAATTCGCGGGCGAGGCAGCGCACGGTCAGCGTCTCTCAGCAGACGGCGACCGACCGGGCCGCCGGCACGGTCAACTCCCTCGTCTTCTTGCACTACGCGCTCGAAGGAAAGCTGGAACTCTTCCTCCGCACCCTCGACCAGCACGCGGACGACATACGAGCGGTGCTGGCGCGGCACAACGCCGCCTCGGCGACGCGTTTCCGGTTCACCCCGCTCGATCCGTTCAGCGAGGTGGTGGAGCGGGACATGGAGGAGGTGTTCGGACCGGGCTGGACCAGTGCGCCCACCGATCCGCGATGGAGAGGCGGGCAGACGCTGGACTCGGCCGTCAAGGAGGCGAAGGGGAAGATGGCGCGGTTCATGCGGAACCCGCCGCTGGACATCGACCGTCTGCTCAGGCTGCACAAGGACTCCGAGTCTCCCAGTGAGCGAGGTGTGTCGGCACTCCATTGGTTCGACCGGCACCAACGGCAATCGCTCGACGTCCGGGCCCGTTACGACGTCGCCTTCCACTACCGCCTGGCCCTGTCCACGCTGGAGAAGGACGGCGTGGGGATCGGCATGGAACGGGGGTGGGATGCGTACCAGTGGCTCGCCTGGAGCGCCGCGTACGGCTCCGCCCGAACAGCGATGCCGCTCCTGTACGCCAGAAGCTCGACCGAGCCCGCGAGCCACGTCTCCCTGCGGAGCTTCAATCTCCGGCAGTTCTGGTGAGAGGCAAGCCACCACAGGGCCGATGCAGCTCGACGTCGTCGACGTCGTCGACGCGGCATCCGGCATCCCGGGCCGCCCGCCACACGGCCAGCGCGACCGGCCTGGTGACCGGCAACCAGGTCGCGACCATCTCCGCCTGCTCGGCCGGGATGCCGGTGCCCTCTTCCTCGATCCGCTCGACGTGTGCCGGCGCATCCGCGCCCCGCCTCGATCACGTCCCACGTGTCGCCGCACTCTCACAACTGACCGTCTAGTGTTCCTCAGCCCCGCACCGCGCTGAGGAGCTCGGGGTACGTCCGAAGCGCGGCGCGCTTTCGTCATCGAGCTGCTCCAGGAATATCCGCGCTCACGACGCCGGCCGGTTGACCCTACCGAGGGAGCGCCGTCTCCTGACTCTTGGGCGACGTGACGGCTTCAAGGGCCAGGAGACGGCATGCCGCGACCGCCGTTCCGGGGCGGCCGCGGCGTTCAAGGCAGCAGCACCATCAGACACGATGCTTACAGCGTTCCCTGCCCGGACACGGCTCGAACGCTTCCCGTATACCCGTCTGGAGAACCGGCCGGAATTTCGGCCGGTCGGCTGGGCCACGGGGGCGTCTTGGTGTGCCGGCTGCGCGGGACGCGCCTCGATCCCGGGGCCCCCAGAACAGGCCATGCGGTGTGGCCTGTGGGCAGCGTGACGGTGATGCGGCGCATGTTCTGTCCGGGGATGTGGAGGACGGTGATGCAAGTTCCGGCTGAGCCGGGGAGGTGAGGGCCCTCCGGGTTCGTGTGGAGTGCGACATCTACACCGGCCGGAAAGGCCCTCGCGGCACACCGTAACCCAACCCAGACGGGGCCCGGACGGCCGTACATGGCCCGCTGCGTGGTCGAGGACGGGCGGCCGCTGCGCCGGACCGTCGAACGCTTCCAGGTCACACCACCATCGGCGATCGGTGGGCCGCCCGTTATCGCCGACCCCGCCGACAGGACTGAAGAGGTGGCCCGGGTCACCGACCCGGCCCAACTGCCGTAACCGGCTCCCTGCCCGTGCTGTTCGAAGGGGCGTGCCGTACTCCCTGCGGCAGGTCCACACTCACTAGGAGATTTTGATGTCGCGTATCACAAAGGCCTTCGCGGTTACCGCCTCAGCCGCTGCCATCCTCGCCGGCGGCGCCGGCCTGGCGGCCGCGGACGCCACCGCCGAGGGCGCTGCCATCGGCTCCCCCGGCGTCCTGTCCGGCAACGTCGTCCAGGTCCCCGTCCACATCCCGATCAACGTCTGCGGCAACACCGTCAACGTCGTCGGCCTCCTCAACCCCGCCTTCGGCAACGTCTGCATTAACAAGAGCGGCGGCGACAAGCACCACTACAAGGGCCAGCAGCACGGCGAATACTGACAGGCCCCTGGCCTGCCAGCAGCCACAGTCTCGCACTCAACAGAGCACGCAATCCTCCCAACCAGCCGCACAGCACACCCCCTGAGCGATCCGGCCTCCCCCACCTCTAAAGGAGGCCGGATCGCCACCCCACGGTGCACGTTCCGCCCCCAGAAGTGGGACACTCCCCGCAACGTCGGAGCTGGGCGTCACCCCGACCACGCAGCCGTCCACGCCGGGACGCCGCGAGTTCGGCTCTGCGGAACCGCCGACCCTGCTGGAGCGACGCAGGGTTAGGTCAGGTCGTGTCGGGGCGTCGAAGTCGACCGTGCATCGCCGGTTCCTGATCTGGTCGCGTGCCGGTGTCTGGGGCCGGCTGAGGTTCCTCAAATTGACCATGTAGGACACGGTCTTAGGGAATCGTCAGGGGGCGGGCGGTGAGGAGGCCGTGGGTGCCGGTCAGCAGGAGCAGGGCCGTGGGTTGGTGCTGGAGGCCGGTGACGGTGAGGTGTCCGCCTGTCGCCTCAAGGCGTCGACGGAGCACGAGCAGGAGTTTGAGGCCGCTGGAGTCCATGAAGGAGACGCCCGACAGGTCCAGCTGCAGCATCCGGCTATCCAGCGGAATGTCGGCTGCGGCGTGGGTTGCCTTCTCGAGTTCGGGACGGCTCTGGACGTCCATGTCGCCGGTGACGATGATCAGGGTGTAGGTGTGGTGGTGCCGGCGGGTCACCACGGTGAAGTCGTTCATGGTCCCCCAGTGGATCGGGGTCAAGCCCATCAGGCCGCCCGGCGAAGGGGGCGTCGAGCAGACGGCATAGGGCCGCGTGCAGTCGAGCAAGACAACCCGTACCGCGACCCGGTCACCACATGACCCTCAAGGGCGGCGCGGGGCCTCCTACCAGACCAGGCTGGTTGTCCACGCAGCCTGGCACACATCAGGCACCATCCACCACCCTCCCCGCACCAAGGCAGGACAGGGACAGGCAGGCCGCCTCCGGCATTACGGCTTCCCCACCGCCGCGCGTAGGTGCCGGCGCGGCCGGCCCGCGCCGCTGCACGGCGCGGGCCGATCTGTGCACCATCGAGCACGGGACGTCGGCGCACCTGCAGATGTTCGCCGGCCCAAGTTCGCCGAAGCCAGCGATTGGCTGACCATCTGCTACCTGCCGCCCTACACACCCGGCTTCAACCCCGTCGAAGGGATCTGGTCCCTCCTGCGACGCGGCTGGCTCTCCAACGCCGCCTTCAGCACCCGCGCACACCTCATTCAGCGTATCCGCCGCGGCCTACGACACATCCAGTACCGCAGCGACCTCATAGACGGCTGCCTCGCCGAGTCCGGCCTGACCATGAGACCCACCTGAACGCACCACATGATGACGGGCAACCTTCAGCACCTGTGCCGCGACATGCTTGTTCACCAGCTCGGGGTCCCCTACACAGCGCTGTTCCGATCCTCCGGGAGCTGGCAGACATCCAAAGTGGCGTGATCACGCTTGCGCCTCCCATGTCCAAGTAGCAGCCCCCTCGATGGGGTGGTCCCGGCGTTGCGAACGGAACCGACTGGCGGCTGCCGGACCGGAACACCGTCGGCGGGCCCGCCGGTGCGGCAGCCTCCACATTCCCGCCAGCAGCGGCCTGTACGGGCGGCTGCCTGCGCCTGGCGGATGTAGGAGTGGAGATGAAGTGGCCTGGGGGGCTACGAGGCCGACGGTGCCATCAGGAGACAAAAGGATCGTCGTCCGTGGAATAGGGGCGGTGCGGCGGGTGGCGTGCCGGTGGACGGGAATCAGGTGCCAGCGTGCCACCGGTGATCGGGCAGAAAGGTCACGTCGTACTGCTGGGGGACGGTGACGAACTTGCCGGGTTCGGGAACGACTGGTTTGCGGGGCAGGGTGAGCGCGTCGGTGGGGGCGCCGAAGTTCTCGAAGAACCGCTCGAACGTGCGGCCGGGGCCGGCGGCCACGCCGACGACCCGGCTGTGGTGGCGCTCCATGCGGTATGCGTGCGGGCAGTTCTTGGGCACGAAGCCGAAGTCGCCCGGGGTCAGCAGCTTCTCGTGCTGGTTGCCCTGCAGGTCCTCGACGAAGAGCCGGACCGCGCCGTCGGCGATGTAGAAGACCTCATGGGTGTCGGGGTGGGAGTGTGCCGGGATGATGTCGCCCTTGGGGCCTTCAACGGTAAAGAAGTTGAAGGAGTTCTCGGTCTGCTCGCCGCCCGCGTAAATGGTGACCAGGTCGCCGAAGAGATGGGCGCGGTCGCCGTGCCCCTTCTCGATGAAATAGGGCGTGCCCGGCTCGGCGGGGATGTGTGAGCGGGTGCGGTAGCGCGTGGTGTATTCGATGGTCATCTGTGGTCTGCCGATCGTCGTAGGGAAGCGGATGACACTCATGCGAAGTCCGGCCGTGTACGCGGCAGGGCCGACGCAGGAGCTGATCAGGCCGCCCTTTTGAGGGTTTCGGACACTACGGCCTCGTATCCGACGCGCCCGTGGGCAGTCAAACCGCGTTCCGACCCCATTCACGCTATGCCGAGGAGCGGGGCACACCGCCTATACTTGGGACACGTCATGAAGAAATACGGACAGGCTTGTCAGGGCTCATCTGCGCGGGACTTCGCGGCCATCCCCTACCGTCCGACGCCGGGCACGCCGCCAGGCATAGAGGTGCTGCCGCTTGAGCGTCTCACCGAACGTGCCCACAGCCACGGCGTCGACCCCTACCGGCCCAGTCGCCCCGTCTTCCACCTGCTCATGCACGTTGAGGCGGGCATGCTGCGCTGCTCGGTCGACTTCAGTACGGACGAGGTCTCTCCGGGCGACTGGCTGTGGGTACGGCCCAGCCAGGTCGTGGAGTTTCTGACCCCGCTGGACCGCGCCAGGGGCACCGTGGTCGTCTTCCCGGCCGGTTTCCTCAGCGATGCCACCGCCACGCTCACCAGCCCCTCCGAACACGGCCGCCCCCGGCATGGGACCCCCTCCCTCCGGCAGGCGGAGTCACTGTGCCGTGTCCTCAACGCTCTCGAAGACGAATACGCCCGCCTTTCCGATCTGCCGTTGACGGCACACATCGAGACGCTGCGGCACCTGCTGTCCGCCCTTCTGATCCGTCTCGCCCACGTGGACGGCTCCGCACTCCCGGAGGGTGCGGCCGGCGAGCCGTTCCGCCGGTTCCGCGAGGCCGTCGAGCAGGACTTCACCCTCACCCACCGCGTCGAGGACTACGCCGCACGCGTCGGCTACAGCACGCGCACTCTCACCCGCGCCACCCACGCCGCCATCGGATGCGGCGCCAAACGCTTCATCGACGACCGGGTCCTCCTGGAAGCGAAACGGCTCCTCGTCCACACCACCCTGACCCCCGCCGTCATCGGCGAGCGCATCGGCTTCAAACACCCGACCGCCTTCAGCGCCTTCTTCCGCAAGCGCACCGATACCACCCCCACCAAGTTCCGTGCCTTGGTCGTCAGCGCACCTACCGCACCAGTCCCCGGAAACGCCAACAGCCAGACCGCATCCGGATAGACCAAGAGGGCCCGAAGCTGTGAATCATGCCCGGACCCGGGATGCTCCCCCCCTGCCCGGTGTGCGGGGTGCTGACACGGAAGGTCCACGGATACCGCAGCGGGACCGTGGCGGATGTGCCGGTCGACGGCCGGAAGGTCGTGGCCCATGTCCCTCGCTTCCGTCCGTTTTCCCGCCTTCCCTGGACAAGCGGACGGCGGCCCGGTCCGGGCCGAGGCAACCTCCGCCTGCTCCGCCCTGGCGCATCGAGGAGGCGCGCGGCACGCCCCGGATGCACCCTGACCGTTTTCGGGGCGAATCGGGGGCATTCGGCCGTCGTTGGGACCCGTACGCCACCGGTCCACGCGGGGTTTCGTGCGGTGGCCGGGGAGCCGGGAAGGTCAGCCGGAGGTGGCGAGTGCCCGGGCGGGCTGCGTCTGCTCGTAGGCGTGGCCGACCCGCAGGAGCGTGGGCTCTCCGAGGGGCCGGCCGAGCAGCTGCATGCCGATGGGCAGGCCCGCCTCGTCGTGGCCTACCGGAACGGTCAGGGCGGGCACTCCGATGATGTTGGCGGGGGCGCAGAGGCGTACGTAGGCGTCGGAGACGCTCTCGGTGGTGCCGTCGGGCCAGGTGACGGTTTCCTCGTCAACCTCGACCGCGGACATGGGGACACTCGGGGCTGCGATCATGTCGACCTCCTCCAGCATCCGTGCCCACTGCGCGCGCATGAGCGTGCGGGAGCGCTGGGCCCGCAGGTAGTCACCGGCGCTCATCAGCTCGCTCGCCTCCAGGAGGATGCGGACGTCCTCCTGGTACCGCTCGGGGACCGTGCGCAGACTGCGCTCGTGGTAGGCGCCGGCTTCAGGCACCATCAGGCCCCACTGGGTGGCCTGGATGTAGCGGGTCATCGGGATGTCCACTTCGACGAGCCGCGCGCCCAGGGCTTCCAGTTGTGCGACGGCGTCGCGGACGGCGGTCTCCACCCGCGGGTGGACGTGGTCGAAGTAGTAGGTGCGCGGCAGGCCGATGCGTAGCCCGGTCAGGTCCGTCCCCGCACCGGGTCGGTAGTCCACGGCGGACACGGGCAGCGAGGCGGGGTCGCGCGGGTCGTGTCCGACCAGCGCGGTCAGGACCAGCGCGGCGTCCTCGACGGTGCGGGTGATCGGGCCGACGTGGTCCAGCGACCAGGACAGGGAGGTGACGCCGTGACGGGGGACGAGCCCGTAGGTCGGCTTGAGGCCGACGACCCCGTTGAGCGCGGCGGGCACCCGGATGGACCCTCCGGTGTCGGTGCCCAGGGCGAAGGTCGCGGTGCCCGAGGCCACGGCGACCGCGGAACCGCCGCTGGACCCGCCGGCGACCCGGCCGCGGTCCCAGGCGTTGCGGGTCTGCGGGGTGGTCAGGCCGAACGCGAATTCGTGGGTGTGGGTCTTGCCGAGCAAGATCGCACCGGCCGCGGCCAGCCGGGCGGCGACCATGCTGTCCGCTGTCGCGCGGTGGCCCGCGCGGACCCTGGAGCTGGCCGTGGTGGCCATCCCCTCGACGTCGATCAGGTCTTTGAGTCCCATCGGAATGCCGTGCAGCGGTCCCCGGTGGCGGCCCTGCGCCACTTCGTGTGCGGCTTCGACAGCCGCCCGGCGTGCCTGCTCCGCCGTGACCGTGACGTAGGCGCCGAGGTGGGGCTCCACCTCCTCGATGTGGTCGAGGACGGAGTCGACCAGTTCGACGGGGGACAGCCACCGGGCGCGTATAGCGTCCGCGGCGGCGGCGAGGGGCAGTTCATACGGTTGCATCGCGCTTTTCCTCCTCGTGCTGTGCGGCGCGGTAAGCGGTGGCGGGCGGGACGTCCGCGAAGTCCAGCTCGTGCAGGACCTTGACGACGCTGTGGATGTGGTTGGCGACCGCGGCGACGGCCGCGTGGCGCTCAGCGGGCAGGACCAGTCCGGTTCGGGCGGCCCAGCGGGCGGCCTCGGGTGGGGTGAGTTCATCAGCCGCCATGGGGTTCTGCCTTTCGGTGGAGGGGGGAGCGGCGGCGTGGCCGACGCTCGGAAAGCCGACGGGGCGCCGGCCGGTGGCTCGCGCCGGGTCGGGCGCGTAGGTTCGTCCGGCGAGCGGGCCGCGCGGTCAGGTCGAGCCGACGGGCAGCTCGGCGCCGGGCTCGGCGAGGAGCCGGTAGCGGCCGTTCTCCCGACGGACGGTGCCACCGGTGGGCTGCGGGAAGTGGGTACCCAGGAGCAGCGCGTCGGTGTCCGTCAGGGCGTCCAGGAGCCGGGCGCGGGTGCGGACGGCCTGGGCGGGGTCGATGTCGACGCAGCTGTTCACGTGGGGGTGGGACAGCTGGACGGGGTGGTGGATGCTGTCGCCGGTGATCAGCGCGCGGCGGTCGGTGCCGCGCAGTTCCACGGCGACTTGTCCCGGGGTGTGGCCCGGGGCGGGGAGGAGGAGGACACCGGGGGCCACCTCGTGCCCTCGCCCGGGGACGTCCACGAGGTCGTACTGTCCGGCGTCGCGGACGGGGGTGACGGAGTCGCGGAACATCTGGCGTCGGGGCTCGTCCAGTTCGGCGGTGGCCCAGTGGTCCCACTCGGTGCGGCTCGCGAGGTAGCGGGCGTTGGGGAAGGTGGGGACCCAGTCCCCGCCGGTGAGGCGGGTGTTCCAGCCGACGTGGTCGGTGTGCAGGTGCGTGGTGATCACCAGGTCCACGGACTCGGGCGGGAAGCCGGTTGCCGCAAGGCGCTGCGGGAAGTCGGTGCGAAGGCCGTTCCAGGCGGGGTTGGCCCGCGGCTTGTCGTTGCCGATGCCGGTGTCGACGACGATCCGCAGCCCGCCGGCCTCCACGGCGAAGCTGTGGCTCGCCAGCCGCGGCACGTCGGCGTCGGCGAAGTCGGGGCGCAGCCACGGTGCCTCGTCCAGGACCTCCCTGGTCGCGTCCGGTAGCAGCCAGGGCCCGGTCTGGCGGGGCAGTTCGACCTCGTCGACGCGTCGCACGACGAGATCGCCGAGGTTCCAACCCGTGCTGGTGCGGAAGTCGGCAGGACGGGACGTGGTGGTGACCACCGGCAGGTCCTTTCTGATGGGGCGGCAGGGGAGCACCTCTCACCTACGGCGGCAAACGCAAATCTTTTGCGTTTGTCGCCGTAGGTGAGAGTAGACCTCGCACCCCGGAAAAAGCAAACGTTTAGCTTTTAGCGGCCCGAGGCCGGACTCGGGCCGAGCACCGTCGCCACGAGACGGTCGGTGTAGGCCGACGACAGGTCCGAGGGGCGGAACAGGATGCGGTACAGGAGGGGGGCGACGACGGCGTCCAGCAGGGTCTCCACGTCAGGCACGGCCTCCCCGCGCCCGGCCGCGCGCACCCCGATGGCCTTCAGCTGCTCGGCGGCGTAGTCGGAGCAGCGCAGCGCATTGCCCTGCTCGGGGTCCCCCAGCAGGGCGTCGCGGACGTAGGTGCGGCCCGCCGTGGAGGACATCTCCTCCGCGAACTGCACCGCCCACGCCGCCAGGTCCGCCCGGAGGTCACCGTGGTCGACCGGCGGGGCGTCGGGGCGCAACCGCTCGACGGCCACGTCCGACAGCAGCTCCCGCAGGTCCCCCCAGCGCCGGTAGACGGTGGACGGCGTCACTCCCGCGCGGGCTGCGATCAGTGGCACGGTGAGCGCGTCCCGGCCCACCTCGGCATCCAGATCACGCACGGCCTGGTGCACGGACTGCTGGACGCGGGCACTGCGCCCTCCGGGGCGCGAGGTGGGTCGGGCACTCATACACCCAGCTTAACGCGAAGCAATTGCATCTGCGTCTACCATCCATCCCCTCGACTGCGGGGCGACGCGGTCGACGAGTGCGCCCTAGCAGCGCGGCCAAATAGTGGCGAGCGGTCTTCGCCCGGGCCGCAGGAGTCGCGAGGACGTTCGCGGTGTAGGCGATGCCGCCGCACATCAGCGGCACCAGGTCGCCAGCGGTCACATCACCGCCGAACCATGGCAGCCATCGCGTGGAAGAACCGCACCTGCTCACCCTGGCGCGACCTGCCCAACGAGCTCGGCTCGTTCCAGACCGCCCACAAACGCCTGGTCAGGTGGGCCGTGGGCGGCCCCTGGGATAGCAGCCTTGCCGCAGTCCTGGCAGCGACCGAGGCTGCTGACGGCATCGGCTGGACCGTCTCGGTGGACTCCACCGTCTGCCTAGCCCACCAGCACGCCGCCGGAGCCAGGAAAAAGGGGCTCCAGGCCGGCCCGAACCCGACAACCACGCCCTCGGACGCTCCCGCGGCGGCCTGAGCACGGAAGTCCACCTCGCCAGCGACAGCCGTGCACGCCCCTCGCCCTTCGCGTCCCCGCGGGCCACACGGGCGACGCCCCAGCCTTCGAGACCGTCATGGCCGTCATCCGTGTTCCGCGAAGCGGGCCGGGGAGGCCGAGGACGCGCCCCGATGCCGTCCTGGCGGACCGCGCGTCCTCACCCCGCGCGATCCGGAATCACCTCCGCCGACGTGGAACAGTCCGCGCTGTCATCGCCCAGCCGTCCGGCCAGATCGGCCACCGTCGGCGGCGAGGCCGCGCCGGCGGTCGCTCACCGCTTTCGACGCCGACGCGTATCGGCAACGCAACGCGGTCGAGCGATGCATCAACCGGCTGAGCAGTGGCGTGGCCTGGCCATGCGAACGGACAAGCTCGCCATCGCCTACCAGGCTGCTCTCCACCTCGCCGCCATCGTCATGTGGGCACGGCGATGACGACGAAGCGACGGCGATTCAGTCGTAGAAGAAGAGCTCAAGGTCCTCCACGGATCCGGGCCCGGTGAGGAAGCCTTCAGCCTTCGCGATCTCGTCTTCTGGTGGCAGCTCACCCTTCAGGAGCTGACGCATCCAGATTTCTCCTTGCTCGCCGACCGCGTGGATGCCGGACAGCAGCTCGGTCATGCCGGCAGGGCTGGGCGGGATGTGTCCGGCCACGGGTTGCAGTACCCATCCGCCTGATCGGGCCGCGACCCGCACTACCCCGGCCCAGTTCGCGATCCTCCCGATGCGTACGTGCCACGAGTCCTCGGTGAACGGGGCCATCCGTCCGCCATGGAGAGGGTTCGTGGCGGCGCCGATGTCCCTGATGACTTGCCGTTCCACGGCGTCACGGACCCAACACCCCTCCTGCGCTTCTTCAATCGCGGCCTCCCACCACTTCCACCCGCCGTCGAGTCGGTCCGCGAATGTGTCCATGCGGACAGGCTTCCACGCGCGATGCCGTAAGCATCATGGGGGGGCGCCCATCAGCGGATCGCCCCAGCAAGGAGACAGGCTCTGACGAGCTCGTCCATGGTTGGCGGTGCGACGTCGAAAGGTGCAGGTCGGCCCGGTGGTCACTGTGGCTGATTGACCCCGCGGGTGAGGGTCTGCTGGTGTGAGAGCAGTGCGGCCACGGCCTGCAGGGTGTCGCTCGTGTGTTCGCGGCGGCCGAGGTGACGGGCGAGTGCTCGCCAGTTCTTGAGGTGTGCGATGCCGTGCTCGACACGGATGCGGCGTGAGGAGTGTGCCTTGCGCTGGCGTTCGTAGATCTCCTCGTACCAGTCCGGTGGGTTCTTGTTGAACTTGCGGTGCGAGGGCGTGACGACACGGCCGCTGGCCTGGGCGCCCAGACCCTGATAGCCGGCGTCAGCGAGGATCTGCACGGCCGGACCGTCGGCCAGGTGGAGTCGGCGTCGGCGTCGGTGGACCAGCCGGACAACTCGTCCTCCCCCGACGCGACATCGGCGAGGACCAGAGGTGGGTCATCGAGCCGGAACCGGCGCGTGGCGCCCCCCGTACCTTCCAGCGTCAGCGAGGCCGCCGGCAAGCAACGGGTACCGCGATCCTGTCGTGGGCCGGCAGACAGGCCACCACCCCCGTCGGGTCGATCTGGCAGCGACGAACAGGGTGCGCGCCGGGCCTGCTCAAGCTCACCGAGGAGGTCGGCGAGGTCGGACACCGGTCATCCCAGACCTGAGCGTCGAGGTCGAGGACGCCGTGTGCGCGGCGATGACAGAACGCGGCGCCGAGATCGTAAACCCGCTGAGCGACGGCGAGTGGGGTGTACGCCGCTTCTTCGTTCGCGACCCGAACGGCCGCGTGGTCAACGTCCTCAGCCGCCTCTGAGCCCTCCCGCCGCAGCGCGGCTGCCGGTCCATTCCCCGCCACCGCCCGAGCCGTCCCTCAAGGACAGCGTGCCCGGCCCACAGCCGCGACCACCGTCACGGGGACTGTCAAGAACGCCGCCGACCAGAACAGGGAACGGTACTCGTGCGCCTGAGCGGTGGAGGCCGCCAGCCCGGTGGCCACGGCGCTGCCCACGTAAAGCGCGACGCCGAACAGGGCCACTCCCGTCGCGCGGGCCGCCGGGCACAGGTCCGTCGCCCACAACTGGACCGTGGAGTGCATGAAGGACCAGCCGCCCCCCAGGAGCAGGGCGACCGCGACGAGCACCCCGGTGGACCGGCTGTGGCCGGCGAACAGGTACGCCGCAGCCATATGCACGCCGCCGGCCACGATCAGGCCCGCCGGAGACCACCGTCCGACGAGCCGCCTGACCACCTGCGCCGCCGCCATGGAACCGACCCCGTACAGGGCCGCGACCGCGCAGGCCAGGGTGACAGGAGCTCCGTGCGCCTCCAGCGCCGGGGCCAGGTACGCCGCTCCAACGATCCCTTCCGGCCCAATACGGAGCCACAAGGCCGGAAGGGATCACACTATGCCTTGTCGATGAAGAACTTTTCGTCGCCGCCGTTGGCGTTGTACTGGCAGTGCACCGTTCCGCCGGGGCCGGTGGCGGCGGTGACCCCGCTGCCGGTCACCAAGCGCAGGAAGATGTTTGTGAAGGTCGCCGACTCGAAGGAGAACGAACCGTCGCTCTGGGCGCGCGCACGGAACTTCTCATAGGGGCCAATGAATGACTGGCAGTTGACCGTACCCCCGCAGCTCATGTTGGTGGGGACCCCGGTGCCGTCCATGCGCAGGAACACGCTGGGGAAGGCCACGGACTCGAACGCGTACGAGCCGTCGGCCTGCGGCCGGACCTTGAACGCGGTCCAGGCGCCGGTGCCGTACTGACAGTTGACCTTACCGCCGCCGGGATCGCTGGGGGCGGTCACGCCAGTCCCATCCATACGCAGGTACACATTCGGGTAGTGTGTCGACTGGATCGTGATCGGAGTGTCTCCGAGCTTCGCGAGGTCGGCTTCCGATAAAGCCATGCTGGCCGTTCCTTCCGTCTGGAGATAACGCGGACGAGATGGATGAGCGCCGTCGCCGCCACATTTCGCAGCGCTGATGTGATGGCAAGGAAGAGGGACATTTCCGTTCAGCGAATACCGCGTCGCAGCGGGAGCCTCCGGGTGAACCGATAAGCCCTACCGGCTCCGTGATCGACTTCCCGTAGCCTGCTAAGAGCTCGTAACACGATCTTGGCGAGTGTGGTCAGGTCATAGCGTTCGCCGGTTTCATGTTTGCCTCGGGAAATCCACCATGCCTTCGGACCCTCCCGGTGGGGCTGCTCTCACGGCGGCCTGATCGTCTCTGAGTGATGCGGCGTGTGCTTCCGGTACGGTTCGCGGCATGACTGGCGTGTTCGACGTGGCCCAGGCTCTAGACGGCGGAATCACCGACCAGGAGCGGGCGTGGGCATTCGTCCGCGGCTTCGCCGCTGCTTGGGATGAACCGTTGACCGAGGACGGCGGCACGCCGGCAGCGGAACTGGCGCGGGCCGAGGCGACGCTCGGCTGCTCCCTGCCGACCGCGCTGCGCGAGGTCTACACGCTCCTGGGTACGCGGTCCAGCCTGATCGCCAACCAGGATCCCCTGCTGCCGCCCGCCGAGATGTTCGTGCATGACGAGTGCGGCGGTGTCCTCGTCTTCCGCAGCGAAAACCAGGGCTGCGCCTTCTGGGGTGTGCGCCTGCGCGACCTTGATCAGGACGATCCGCCGGTGCTCGTCCAGGCGCGGCACGGCTGGGTGCCGTTCTTGGACCGGGTGTCTCTGGCATGCGTCGAGCTCGTACTGAGCGAGGCACTGTTCGGCGGTGGGGGTCGGCTGTACAACGCGTGCGAGCTGCCGGCGGACCTGCTTGGGGCGGTGCCCGAACACTTCCAGCGGGTCGCACTGCCCGATTACCCGACGTGGACGGGGCCGGAGGAATTTCCAGTGCGTTGGTTCTCCGCCCCCGGACAGTTGCTGCGCCAAGACGGCTTGGGCGCCCACAGCTGGCTGCACGTTCGGGGCCGGACCATGGCCGACCTGGAGGCGATCTGCCAGACCGTCCCCGGTCGGTGGGCCCTGGGATACACCGACTCACTGGACGCCGAGCCGCCGCCCTTCTGAAGCGTCATGATGGGGGCCTGTTGAGACGTCTCCAGCAAATGAGGCTGCAGGCCAGGGATACGAAGGCGTCGTGGAGTTCGGTGCGGCGTTCCCATCGGACGGCGAGTCTTTTGAAGTGGTGGAGTAGGGCGAAGGTCTGCTCCACCACGTAGCGGAGCTTGCCCAGGCCCTGGATGTTCGGGGCGCCCTTGCGGGAGATGACCGGCAGGATCCGGCGTTTGCGCAGCTCGTCGCGGTTGGCGTTGAAGTCGTAGCCCTTGTCGCCGAGCAGGGCCCTCGGGGCGTCTGCGGGAACGGCCGGGGCGCCCCGCGACGGGCGGGATACCGTCGACCAGGGCGAGGGTCTGGGTGACGTCGTTGACGTTTGCCGCAGCCGTGATGACCTTGAGCGGAGTGCCGTGTCCGTCGCAGATCAAGTGGTGTTTGCTGCCCGTCTTCCGCCGGTCGACCGGCGACGGACCGGTGTCGGAGCCCCCTTTTTCGCGCGGATGTGAGAGCCGTCCACGCAGGCCCTCGACCAGTCGAGGCGGCCGGCCGAGTTCAGTTTGGCCGGCAGGATCCGGTGCAGCTGGTCGAAGACCCCTGCCTGCTACCAACGTTCCAGGCGTCGCCAGCAGGTCTGCCCGGAGCCGAACCCCAGCTCCAGCGGCAGGAGTTGCCAGGCTATATCGTTGTAGAGGACCTGCAAGCATTGTCGGTCAGCCACCGGCCGTGGCCCCGGTGACTTCTCGGGCCAGGGTGGCAGCAGCGGCTCGATCAGTGCCCACAAGTCGTCGTCCACGATCCACGGCCGAGTACTCACAGGATCACGAACGGCCGAATCGTCACACCGGTCACGCCCGACCAGGACATTTCACCAAGATCCTGTTACGAGCTCTTAGGACCGGGGCGTAACTCACGGAACTGGATGTGCGTTGTTCGCCCCTCCTGGTTCGCCTCCCGCTCGCATTGGTTCCGGCGGTTCCCTGGAGGCAGGCGGCGGCTCGCCGAATGGCCCGCACCATGGATCAAGCCAGCCCGCGAGCGCGGCTATCTTCCCCCCCCCGGCTATCCCAGGCCGCCACGCGGCCGGCCCAGGCCCGCTACTCAGCCACCCCGAGGGCGGGCCTGGTACTCCTTCGCCTTGAGCCCGAGGCACGAGTTGGGAGGATCGCCCAGCCCAGTACCCTGCCGCGTCCCCTCTTACGGGGTGTCGCCGGGCCATGCCGCGGACTCTATGCATCACCTCGCAGGTGCCGGGCGATGTCAATATCGTCCTGCAGCGCGCTGAAACGAGGATACGGCTCTCGGGTTGGGTCCAGAACACAGACGTGGAGCTTGTCCCCTGCCTGCGGCGGCGCCACGTTTTCATCCCACCATGACGGGTGCTTCACCTGGTCAATGAACCCGAATACTCCCTCGGATCCATCCACTTCCACCCTCGAACCGACGGAGGCGACTCCGGTGATCGTCACGTCAAGTTCCTGATGCTGGTGAAATGTCACTTCGGCCCTCCAAATATCTTAACCCAACTGCGATTAAGTGTCAGTTCGTTAAAGCGGTCGAGTTTCTCTACCGGTATCTCAAATTCGATCCGTGGCTGGCCACCAGGCCCCTTGGTGTCATGGATTTTTGCGTGGCCGCCAAATTCTTCAAGGAATGACGGGTGCATTTCGTATTTGACCATTCCTCTGGCGAAGTTCACTCCTGTCGGACCAGCGTACTCGGCAGCCACAGCATGTTCACCAAAGTAGATCTTGCCGTCCGAGATGACTCCACCACCGATGTCCACCCCTGGCTGATGGTTGGCAGGATTCGGCCCGTGGTCCAGCTCGTACTGGGCGTGGGCCCCCTTGGGTGTGCGGTAGATCGGGACGTAGTCCGGGGCCAGTCCCAGGTAGTCCGTCCAAGCGTGCGGGTTCGCCACATAGGTGAAGGGGTTCGGCGCCGGGGTAAGGCCGAGGGGGTCCGAGGTGAGATAGCGGGCGTTCTCGGGGTCGTAGTGGCGGAAGTAGTTGTAGTGGAGGCCGGTCTCCAGGTCGGCGTACTGGCCCGGGAAGCGGAGAGCGGTGTAGGCGGTACTGTTCGCTGCCCAGGTGGTGAGGCCCCACAGCGTGGAACGGGTGTGCCATGCGACGTCGCCGGACTCGTCGATCAGCTCGGTGGGGGTTCCTATCAGGTCGGTGACGATTGCGAAGAAGCGGGAATCCACCTCTTCCCGCGACGCGTCGAGGATGCGTTCCGTCTGGGCTATGGGGCGGATGTCCTGGTGGTCCCAGGTGATGACGACGAGGTGCGGTTGCGCGCTGGAGCTACTGGTCTGCTCGCATAGTGTGTTCCCGTCCCAGGTGAAGTCGATCCGTTCCTCAACGCTCTGGCCATCCGCTGCCAGACGCAGCTTTGCCATGCGGCGCCCGAGGGGGTCGTAGAGGTAGCGCCACAGGGTGCCGTCGGGAGTGCTCGCCGAGATGAGACGGTCCTCGGCGTCCCATACGTAGCGCCATATGTCCGGTTGCCGGGATAGACGGGTCTTGCGCCGCACGGTGACGCGGCCAAGCCGGTCATGCTCGTAGCGCACGGCACCCGCTCGCGTGATCCGGTTGCTCTCGTAGGTGCGCTCACCGTTCGTCTCGCTGCCGGGATGGTCCGTCGGCCAGGAGGCGAACGTCTGGTTTCCGGCCTGGTCGTAGGCGTAGGTCTCGCTCCAGCCGACTGCGTGGACCGCAGTGACCCGACCGGCCGGGTCAAGCTCGTACTCCTGCCGTCCGCCTGCTGTGTCGTCGACCGCAGTGAGGTGGCCGTCGGCCCGATAGCTGTAGTTGCGGTGCCGTACGCGGATGTCAGCCCGGCCGGTTACGGTCTGGGCCGTGAGGCGCCCGGCGGAGTCGAAGGCGTGGTCCAGGACGAGGGAGTCACCGATTCGGCGTGTCACCTCACGGCCTACCGTGTCGTAGGTGAAGTCCATGCGGCGTCCGGCAGTGGTCATCGCCATGCGGCGACCGGCGCCGTCGTAACTCCACGTCGATGTCGCGCCGGTCGGCGTCGTGCGGCCAGTACGCCGCCCCAAATCGTCATAGGTGTAGGTCAGCCTGCGACCGCTGACGGTCTCCTCCAGGAGTCTGCCCTCGCGGTCGCGCAGCAGGGTGACCGTCGTCCCGTCGGGGCCTTGTGCGTGGGCGAGCTGGTCCGTGAGGTCGTAGGCGTAGGTGGTAACGCTGCCGTCCGCGTCCTTGCGGATAATTTGATCGAGTGCGTTGCGTTCGAACGTGATTTTCTGCCCCAACGCGTTGGTGCGGGAAGCGAGAGTTCCAGTGGGCTCGTAGGTGTAGGTGATCGTACGGTCGTCGAAGTCCGTCTCGGAGGTGAGGCGTCCGGCTGAATCGTAGGTGTAGCTCCAGGTCATGCCCTGCGGATTGGTAACCTCCGTCAGGCGCAGTTCGGCATCATGGCGGAAGGCATGGCGGACGCCGTCAGGTCCCGTGCGGGCTGTGAGCACATCAAACTCGGTGTACTCGAAGCGGGTGACCCCGCCGAGTCGGTCGGTGTGGCTGGTGCAGTTCCCCTCTCCGTCCCACGCCCACCTTTCGACGGCGCCATCCGCGTGAGTGCGACGGGCGAGTCGGCCTTCGACGGTCCACTGCAGGTGCGTGGTGGCACCCGCAGCGTCGGTGATGGCGGTGGGACGGCCGAAGGCATCCCGTACGAAGTAAGTGGTGGCACCGAGCGGATCTGTGACCTCTAAGGGAAGCCCGGCGCGGTCACAGCGGATGCTGGTCGTGTTGCCGAGGGGGTCGGTGACGGAGGTGAGACCACCTGCCTCGTCGTAGGTGGCGCGGGTGGTCCTGCCCAGCGAGTCGCTGGTCGAGACGCGGTTCGCGTGGTCGTCATAGGTGTACCGGACAACTTGGCCGTCGCCCCGCCTGATGTGGACAGGCAGGCCCAACTCGTTGTGTCGCGCTGTGCTTTCGCGACCGTCGGGGCGCACGATACTGACCAGGTTGCCGTCTTCGTCATAACCGTACGTGGTAGTGCGTCCGAGCGGATCCGTCCGAGCGAGGAGCCGGTTGCGGCGGTCGCGCGCATAGCGAGTGATGTGGCCGAGCGGATCGATGTCAGCCACGATCCGATAGGTTTCGTCGACGAGGTACCGGCGAGAATGGCCCTCGCCTGTAACGGCTTCAGTCACGCGGTGGCCCGTCGCCTCGTCGACGGCGTCGTAGGCCAGGCGCAACACCATGTGCCCCTCGTCGCCTCCCTCTGCGATGCAACGGTTCTGCTCGTCGTACACGTACCTATAGGACCGGTCGTTGGTGTCGGTCCAAGAGGTGATGCGAGCGCGGTCGTCGTAGGTGAAGCGCAGCGGAAGTCCGGAAGAGTTGATGACCTGCGTAAGGTTCCCCTCGGTGTAGCCGTAGCCGAGGACGCGCGGGCCGCCGTGAAGGTAGAGGGCGGTGATGCGGCCGTCGGCGTTATCGAACCTGAGTCGATAGCCTCCGGAGTGGGTGATTCCGAGTGGGGTGCCGTGTTCGTCGTACTCGAAGGTGACGAGGTTGCCGTTGCGGTCGTCGAGTTGCGCGATCGGGGCGATGCCGTCGCCGTCCGGATCGCCGGCGGCCGGGGCGAAACGGCGGACGTGCCCAGTGCTGGGGTCGGTGAGCATCCAATCGCCGTCCGGGGTACGTTCCAGGGGGCAGCGTGGCGCGGAGGCGGACAGTGGTAGGACTGCGACGCCAGGGGCCGGATGGGAATACGCCACGATAAGGCCGTCCTCGGTGACGAGCACGGCGCCTGCGGCATCGATCTCCAGGTGCTGGTCGATCGTTGATGCCCATGTCGGGCCGAACCAGCGGCCGCAGGTGTATCCCGACTCCGCGCGTCGGGTGAACGCCAGCGGCAAAGTTCCGGGCAGCACGATATCGGTCTGCGGCAGGAACATCCGGCCGGTGGCCAGGTCGACCGGGTCAGTCCCGTCGACCCGCTTCTCGTAGTCGGGTCGCTCACCCTTGTGCGGGCCGTCCGCGTCATTCGCACGCCGGCCGGGGCCCTTTGCGTCGTCGAGATGCTTGACGTCATTGAGGGGTTTGGCAACGGAACCGGCCTCTTTGAAGGCGTCGAGTCCCTTGGAGCCGATGAGCTGCGGAAGCAACTTGCCGATGCCTTCGTTGGAGTCCTTCATGAACTCGTCGAGGAACTGCTTGCCCGCGCCCCACGGATCGTTGACCGCAGTCACCAGGCCAGCTGCGGTCGAGTTGAGGCTCGTCGCGTACTCGGCGGGATGCGTCAGGTTGTAGGGGTCATATGGGTTCAGGCCCCTGGCGAAGTCCAGCATGCCGGCAGTGCCCTTGACCACGCCACCCGCCAGGTGCGTCATGGCAAGGCCGTTGTAGAGCATGCCGTTTTCGAACTGCTTGGCGTACGAGGGCTTGGGCGGGGCGGCCTCGCGTGCCGCGCGGACGGCTGTGGCGGCGGTTTGGGCCTGCTCGTTGCGTTGTTTGCGGGCGTTGTCGAGTTTGTCCTGCGCGGCGGTGGCCATGGCTGGGCCGGGGTCGTCGTAGGTTTCCGACGGGCGGGGCGGCAGGTGGTCTTTCTTGGCCCGGATGGCGTCGTTGTAGGTGTCGACGAGTTTCTTGTGCGTCTCGTAGGCGTCCTGGGATGCCTTCTTGGCCTGGTTGTACTCCTCCAGGGCCTCTTTGGCTTGGCCTTGTGCCCATTCGACGGTCTCGGCGAAGCGGTTCATGGCGTCGGCGGCCTTCCCGAACGCCTCGGCCGCCTTGAACCAGCGCGGCGGCTGCTTGGACACCGCCTTCGCGAACGCCTCGGCCGCCTTGCCCTTCAGACCGGCGGGCTCGGTCATGGCCTTCAGTCCGTTGCCGACCGACTCGAACGCCGTCTGGAAATCGTTCAGGTGTGAGACCTGCGCGCGGATCTTCGGCACGCTGCCGTAGACAAGCTTCTTCGGATCCTCAGTTTGGCCGAGTTCGAGTTCGGCGACGTTCGCGCCGAGTTGGTTGGCGGCGGAGCGGCTCTTGTCGCGGATCCAGTTCCCGGCGTCGTCCAGGCCGACGTCGTCGGCGAGGTCGGCGACCTTGTTCCCGCCCCATTGGACGACGACGCCGGCCTTCTCCGCGGTGTCCTCCGCGAGGTCCTCGACGGAGTCCGGTATGTAGTCACGCCAGCCCATCAGCCCTTGTTCCCATACTTTTCGGCCTGCTCGACCAGGTCTTTGATCGACCCGATCTTCCCCGTCGAGGTCACCGTGTCCTTGGTGTCCGACCAGGTCTTGTCGATGTCCTCGTTGCTCTTGATAACCGACTGCGGGCTGAAGTCCGGCTTGTAGACGTCGGCGCGGAAGATGTCACCCCAGGACTTCTCCTCGATCTCGTCCTCGCCGGCGTGCGGATTGCCGTACAGGGAGTTCGCACCGACCTTGAACGCACCCTGGAGGTAGTGGTCTTCCTCCCACACCGTTCCCGCGGCGATCCCCAAATTGGCGGCGAGCGCGGATGCGTCCAGGATGAGGGAGCGCACGCCCCACTCCCAGCCTTCGCAGAAGTCCTCGAAGTCCTTCGACAGGCCGCTGTGCCCGGTCTCCATCGCCGTCATCGACAGGTTCTCGAAACCCGCTCCCATCTCGGCTCCGGCCGCGTCCCCCGACTCGCGAAGCTCGGAGATCGCCGCCCGCAACCCCTTTTGGATCGCGGCCACCGCCTGCGGCGATACCTCAAGATCACCGTCACCCACCATCAGGCAACCACCCCAGGCCGGTCCTCGATGTCCACGGCACAGGTGTCGGGAACGATCCCGGCAACCGGCGGGAACAACATCGCCCCGTCCCCGTCCGCGACGTTCACCGCCACACCGGCAGGGCCGCCCACCTGGGGAACGATCGCGTCGACAAGACGCGCACCAAGGACCGCCAGATATGGCCACTCCCGGCCCGCGTCCCCACGCGCCACGGCAAACCGGGACAGCGCCTCCTCGTCGGTGAACGCGTACAACCAGCGCACACCACCCGACACCGCCGACATCAACCCGTCCACACCACCGGCCGAACCCGCCGCAAACGGAACCAGCAACACCGCCCGCCGAAACTCCCCCACCAGACGCCCGGGCTCCCCGCCCCCCTCACGGAACGCGGCTATCTCCCCAGCCAAACCCACAACCCCACGCCCCCCAGCAGGCCAACACACCCCAAAGACACGAACACTATCTTGATCAACAACACGGCCGAGCCTAACCAGCCACCACCCAAACAGCTCAGCGAATACCAGGACATCCCAGGCGAACGTGACCTGGCACGGGACCTGGTCCGACCAGCACTGCCTGCGCCTACGGAACGTCGCCCCGCCACACGAACCGGCCGACGTCGCCAGCGTCACGTTCCCCTTCGGCCGACTCACAGTCGGATCGGCCGCCCGGCCCGAACGCGCCGTGCTCCGACAGCAAAGCCGCCCCCCGTCGACAACTTCCTGCGGCCTCGGCCCGTCACGTCGAGCAGCATCCCGCCAAGGGCCGGGGCGGGGCACAGTGCTGTGCAGGGAGCGGTGAACCGGTTGCGCGAGAGTGTCGTGCATCGTCGGGTGGCACCACCGGATCGGTCTGGTCGCGGACATGTGGGGCGCACCAGTGCGACGTCCGTCGCCATCCGGCGCGCGCCGCCCAGTGGCGTCCACCTCGGCAGCTCTCCTGGGCGGCGTCCATCGTTGGCCAGGCGGCGCGGTAAGGATCGTTACCTCTCGGCTGGCGAATCGTTCCTCCAGGTGTCGCGACGCAATGCACACCGCTCCCCCGCGGTAGGCGACACCGGCCCAGGCAGTCACCCTTCCCCCCTGACTCCCGGGCCTCAACTCCTCTTCGCCCACACACGCCCGCCGCTGCCGCAGCCCGACCCCACGGGCTGTGCCCCTGGTTCTCTGTCAGCGCCACAGCCCTCCGTCCCGGTAGCCGGTAGTGGCCCGGTCCGTTACCGGGCCGGTCGGCTTGCGCCGTGCATTGCGGTGCGGGCGGCCGCCCGCCGTCCAGGCGGCCGCCCGCACCCGGACACTGGTCAGTGGTGGCGTCGGCCCCAGGACTCGGTGTCGACCGTGCGGCCGCGGTCATCGCGCAGCATGGCGGTGTCGGCGTGGTTGTCCCAGATGTAGTCGCGGCGGATTTTGGAACAGGTCAGTGCGGGTGTCGTGACCGGAGCCGGTGTGGATGCGGAGGGTGGCGCGGCCGTTGATGCGGACGTGGTCGAAGCGGTAGCGGTTGCCGTCGTCGTCGCGCAGGGTCCAGCCGCGGAGGTTGATGGCGTCGCGGGTGGTGTTGGTGATCTCCACCCCCTCCGCGTTGAGCGACCGGTTGGAGTGGTCGTCGCGTCCGGGGCTGTCGGCTTGGACACGGCTGATCTCCACCCGCGGATGCCGGCCGTGGTCGCGGTCCTGGGCGGCCGCCGGCAGGGCGGCAGCCCCCACCATGGCCCCGGCGGCCAGGACGGTCGCGGCGATACGACGGACGGACGAAGAAGTAGAAGACATGGGTGGCGCTCCCTCAACAACAGCGCCCGACCCGCCGAAGCGGGCCCAGACACCGGTGTGGAATTCCCGGCCCGGGGTGAGCCGAGGGCCACACTCTCAACCCCCAACCCACCCCGCCGCAGCACCCCGTGAGGGCGGTTACCAGACACGGATATTTCCGTCACCCTTGCCTGTACACCCCACCCACATCCACCTGCCGTGACCCTGACATTCGGCGGCCCCTACGCTCACCCGCCCCACAAACGGCACCCACGGACAATGCGCTCCGGCGCACCACCAAGCGCACTCCCGACCAATCTCACCCACGCGGAGCAGCCGATCAAGTATCAACCGTTCTGCAGAATTTGCCGCACACACACCACAAGCCCGTACATCATTTCGACCGACAGGGTGGGCTGGAACGTCCGTGCCCGTTCAGGCGGTGTCGCGGAAGATCACGTGCCACGGCTCGCCACTGGCGTGAGCCGCCCCATCACGGCCGGATCGACGCGCAACCCGGCCCCGGGTCGCGCGTCGACGCCGAACGCAACCAGGCAGCACTTCCTGGACCGTCTGCGATACCGGCCGGCCCCCGGTCGGCGATCGTCTGAACGACCGCTAGGCCCGTCACACGCCCTCCGTAGACCGTGTCCTATGTGGTGAGGGGGACGAGCCGCTTGAAGCAGCACAGGGTTGCTGCGAGACCGAGGAAGGCCAGATAGTTGCGGAGATAGCGCGCCGCGCCGGGTCTGGAGTAGCAGCCCGCCCCCCAGGGCGGCGGGGCGTAGCAGGCAATCTGGGAAGAGGGCCCGTGCTTCTGCGCAGGTGTGTGGACGTCACGGGCCCCACGTGGTGTTTGGGGGAGCAGTCCCCAGGGCTATTCGTCGTCCTCGTCCTCGGGTTCGGATTCCCTTACGAACCAGAGGTCGAGGGTGTACTGCTCAGCCGTGGAGCACTGTTTCCATGCTGCTCCGATCTGTTCCGCGCCCCATTGCCCCTCGACAGCGCGCTGGAGGCACGTGTCGTAGTAGGCGGCCGTAGCGTCTCGTCCGTTCCATGCCGCGTGCCCCTCGTAGACGCCGGGTCGGGGCAGGTCCATCATGCCCGCCGGCCCGAAGGTGAGCTGGTTGACGACGAGTTGGCCCGTCTCTGATTCCAGGGAGACAGGGACCGTGCCCTCAGCGTCTGCCGGGGGGGTCTGGGGGGTGTCCCAGACCCTGATGGTGACCTGTACTTCGATGTCGGGTTGAAGGCTGTGCAGGTAGAGGTGATAGCCGTTTCCGGCGACTACCTGGGTCCTTGACTGCTGCACCGCCTCATCGTCGCCGAGGTAGGCGTCAGAGTCGTAGACCTCCACGATCCTGTGGTCCGGTCGGGCGGTGGTGCTGTACTCGGTGATGAGAGACACGGAGGCTCCGTCACTGCTCAGGGACTGATTTTCACGTAGAACGCGTCCCCGTCGAGAATGCGGTTCAGGGTGAACATTTCGTTGAGCTTTCGGCCGCCTGTCTCATTGTCAGTTCCGTCGATGAGTCTGGCCGAGAACCTGTTACCCGGGGCGGCAGCGCCTTCTTTGGTGGAAGCGAAGGGGTACTCGTCGCACTGGAGCCTCGTCCCTTTGTAGTCACCCCACACATCGTTGCACGTCGCGATGGCCTTCTCCCGATTTTTCTCCTGCTTGTCCTTGTCGATGAGGCGGTGGAGGGGCTCGGTGGCTCCGGGCACGGTCTTGCCGGCCCAGGCGGGGAAAGTGCGCTCGGGAAGCTGTTGTGCGTCGAGTATTTGCCGGGCGCTCTGGTCGACGGCGGGGTCTTGCAGACTCATCACGAGTTCGACGCGGGCTTCGGTGAAGACAGTGCCCTTGTGCTTGCCGGCGGTCGGCCCGGCGTAGCCGAAGCGGACGCTGGAGTAGGCCATGACGGGATCCGTCCAGGGCACCGCGGTGGGTGAGGACACCCTCATGTCCATGCTCTTGTTGCTTCCCCGGACGCATCATCGACATTCGGGACGACTCGCCTGGCCCGATCTCATCCCTGAACGGCTTCTGCGCTCGTCCCGGGGGCCTGGGGCGGCTCACTGATCGCCGAGCGCCATCCACATCTCCGGTTTCGCCAGCTGCGCGAACCCCGCCTTTGCATAGACCGCGTGGGCGTCAGCGGTGGCCAGCAGGATGCGGCGTAGGCCATAGGGGGCGAGGTGGTCCCGGACGGCGGCGACCAAGGCCGTTCCCAGGCCCTTGCCTCGTGCGGCAGGGGCGACGTAAACGTCGCAGAGCCAGGCGAAGGTGGCCTGGTCGGTAACTACACGGGCGTAGCCGAGCTGGGCGTTGGAGGCGCTGTCGTAGACACCGAAATTGAGAGAGCCGGCAATAGCCAAGTCCTGTTTGTCGCGGGAGCGGTCGAGCGCCCAGTAACTGTCCTGTGACAGCCACTGGTGGATCAGCTCGGCATCGAGGCGTGAAGGGTCGGTGGAAATCTCGTAGCCGTCCGGCAGATCACTGTTCATGCCCGGATCCAAGCAGTCTGACCCGCCGACAAGCCAATGGATATCAGCCAGACCAGCACGGTCGCCTACGACCACTGATCGTTCGGAAATGAGTCGTCTAGGCTGCGACAGTCGTCGGCCACCGAGGCCGGCGCGGCAAGGAGAGGCAAACGATGCCGCAAGCGGAACACGCGACCGGCCCGGCGGGCACGCCGGGCCGGCAGACGCTCAGTGCGGCACAAGAAGCGGCCCGAATGGACGCGGTGCGCCGCTATGACATCCTCGACACCCCGCCGGACGGTGCGTTCGACCGCGTCGCGGCGATGGCGGCCCGGCTGTTCAAAGTGCCGGTGGCCAGCGTGACGATCGTGGACGAGGACCGGATCTGGTTCAAGGCCGCCCACGGTCTGGAAGGCGTCAGCGAGATCAGCCGGGAGCCGGGCCTGTGCGGCTCGGCGATCTTGTCCGACGAGACCCTGGTGATCCCGGACACGCTCACCGATCCCGTCGCCATCGACAATGGCTTGGTCGCCGGGCCGATGGGCGTCCGTTTCTATGCCGCGGCTCCGATCATCACCGGCGACGGGCACCGGCTGGGCACCGTCAACATCCTCGACACCAGGCCGCGTCTGATCACCGAGGACGACACCGCCACCCTCACGGACCTGGCCGCGATCGTGCTGGACGAGATGGAGATGCGCCTGGCCGCCCTGAACGCCCTGCGCGCCGAGCAGGAGCGGCGCCGGGAGCAGGAGGAGGCCCGGCAGCGCGCCGAGCGGGACAAGAGCGCCATCGAGGCGTTCGCCTCCACCCTTCAGCGCACTCTGCTGCCGCCGGCGCTTCCGGTGGTGCCCGGACTGGAGCTGGCCTGCCACTACGCCACCGCCTCCCCGCAGAACGTCGGCGGTGACTTCTACGACGTCTTCCCCCTCGACGGCGCGAGGTGGGCGTTCTTCCTAGGCGATGTGTGCGGCAAGGGCCCCGAAGCCGCCGCCCTGACCTCTTTGACCCGCTACACGCTGCGCGCCGCGGCCCTGATCGACCCCGACCCCGACGTAGTCCTTACCTCGCTGAACACGGCGCTGCTGCTGGACCCGGCTGTCGGCACCCGGTTCTGTACCGCTGTCTTCGGCGTCCTTGAACCGCACGAGGAGGAAGGGTTCACCGTCACGGTGGCCACCGGCGGGCACCCTCCGGCCTATCACCTGCGCGGCCACGGGACAGTCGAAGCGGTGCACCCCAAGGGCGGCATGCTCATCGGCGCCCTCGACGGCGCACGCTTCGCCTCCCACGGCATCCACCTCGCCCCGGGCGAAGGACTGCTCCTCTACACCGACGGGCTGACCGAGGCCCGCACCCTTGGTGGTGACATGATCGGAGACGAGGGTCTGACCCGTTTCCTTTCCGCGCGCACGGCACCTGTCAGCGCGGCGGCGGTCATAGGGGACACCGTCGCCCTCATCGACGCCATGCCCCACGGGGCCGGTGACGACGTCGCCCTGCTAGCGCTGTCCGTCCCCCTCGCCGACGCCGCGGACGGCCTCACCGCGACCGCCACCGCCCACACCATCGCCCCCGCCGGCGAGACGCCGGAGAACAGATCGTGACCGACTTCCGCCTCACCACACAGCACACCGACGGCGACCTCGCCCTGGCCCGCGTCACCGGGGAACTCGACGTAACCACCGCCCCCGAGCTACGCGCCCAGGCCCTGGCCCTGATCGAACAAGGCCACCGCCACCTGATCCTGGACCTGGAGTCCGTCACCTTCTGCGACTCCTCCGGATTCAACGCCCTGGTCGGCATCCTCCGCTGCGCCAAGACCACCGACGGCACCCTGGTCCTCGCCGCCGTCCCCGACCGCCTCGAGCGGCTGCTGGACCTCACCGGCATCAGCACCCTGCTACCCGCCCACCCCACCGCCGCCCACGCCCTCGTCGCGCACACCCCCAGCCAAAACACGGCCACCGCGTAACCCCCGCAGTGGCCGCCAGGCAAATGGGTGGTGGTGCCGTGCCGGACGTGCACCCGGAATTTGTAGTCGTTGCCCGGGGCAGCGACCGCGTGCGGAGCCTGTGTGCTGGGCGGCACCGTGAGCAGCCAGTAGATCTTTCCCTCGTCGGCGGACTGCAGGGAGCGCACGCCCCACGTTGGGGATGACGGGCTGGATCCAGTTCGCGATCACCGAGCGGATCCACTCCTCGCCCCGCCCGGGGGCCGGCTCGGCGGGGGCCAGGGCGTGGGCGTGGTCCTGCTTGCCGTCGTCGACGCCGAAGACGAGAAGACCGCCGACCGTGTTGGCCATGGCGGCCACGTCCTTCGCGAGTTCCTTCTTGCCCGCGTCCTTGACGTCGTAGAAGTCCTTCTTCCAGTCGAGATCGACGCCCTCGGGTATCTGGTTGTCGACCGCCCGCTGCAGGTCGTCCTCGGTGAGGTCGTCAGGATGCCGTCCCAGAGCGGCGGTGAGCCGTGCGGGCAGAGCCATCGGTTCTCCAGTTCACCAGGTGCATTACCGGCATGCGCCAGTCAGAACACGCTAAACGGGCGCACCTGGCCATCACCAGGCGTTTCTGCAAAGCCGTGGTATCGGTCGCCAGAGTGTTCTCATCGGCCTCACACGCGTGTCATCGCTGGCGGGTGATTGCGGGCTGTTCGAGGGTGTCCGTGGGGCAGGGCATGATCCGGTGAATGAGCTACACGCGGTGGACTTCGGATCGCATGTTTGTGTCGTACTGCCAGTACTACTTGCAGGGCGACGACTTCCCTACTGTTTATGACGACGCCGACACGGTCGGGCGGATCTTTGAGGGCAACAGCCTGGCGGCTGGAGGCCCGGAACACCTCACGGTGTTCGCTGGCACGCACACCGGCTGGATCCGCCTCACTACCGAGCAGTGCGCAGAGGAACCTCCTCCGTCGGCGCTGGAGTGGGAGACCTCAGTTGACGTGAGTATCTACAGCACAAGCGGAAGCCTGCGACTGTTCCGGTGGGGTGGTGATGTGGAGGATGAGGCTGGGAACTTCGCGACCGTCGGCGAGGGCTGGTACCGCGTCCGGGTTCAGGCACGCGGACGAGGGACGCTCAACGTGGCCGCCTACACAGTTGACGACGACGACAGTGACGACGTAGCACAACCCGCTTTGATTGGCGGCCAGCGCCGGGGCGAAGACGGTCCCGTCGCCTCCGACCCGCTGGGGCGGGGTCCAGGCCTTGCCCTCCAGACGGCTCCACATCACCCCGTTGTCCTGGGCGCGGACGAACATCGCGTACAGCTTGTTCTTGTACGTGGCCAGCACCGGCGGCTGGGTGCCCTGCCAGCCCAGGGTGATGGGGGCGCCCCAGGTGCCCTCGGCGCTGCGCACCGCGTACTCGACGGTTCCTTCGGGGAAGGGGACCTTGTCGCCGGTGTACTTCACCCCTGAGTTCGTGGTGGCCCTCTCCGTTGAAGTGCCAGGAAGTCCTGCCGTGGCGATCCATCCCGATGGTGCGCGCGCAGGACATGTCCTCGTAGTTACGGAACACGTCGAAGAGGAAAACGAAGATCTTGGCGATCTCGAAAGCCACGCCGACCCAGCTCGGGAGGACAGCAACGAAGCTGTCGACGTTCATCAGCAGGTCGAGGCTGGCGAGCGCGTCGCTGAGCGCCTGCTTGAGCGACTCCCACCACTCGGCGGTGCTCTGGTCGGCCTCCCAGGCCATGATCATCGTCGCGAGCAGCCCGTTGCACGGGCCGTCGAACAGGACGTTGTTGTCGGCGGGGAAGGTGAACGTCTTACCCTTGTCGACGTTCTGGAACTCCATCGAGGCGTAGGTGCGGCCGGTGTCCGGGCCGGCGCTGGTGGAGGCGACCCAGTAGATCTCGTCATTGCTCCACCACTGATCGCCCACCTCGCGGTGGACGAAGAAGTTCTCCAGTTCCAGGCGCGCCCGGAACGTCGGCGCGGGCGCAGCCGCACCCGTGTCCGTGGCGGGTTCGGCCGGGCCCTCTGCCGACGCGTCCTGGGCCTGCGCCCGGGCCCCCGACGGGGTGGATCGGGAGAACGCGGTGACGGCGAACCCGGTCTCCTTCATCGCCGCGAGAAACGTCTCGTACTCGGGCTCCCCCTGTCGCCGCCGCGTACGGGTCCACGATCTGCACGTTGGGAGAGGCCACCGCCTCCTGGACCAGGTGCGGCATGTCCCGGCGCAAGTCCGCGACCGTGTACCCGCGGGTGGCAGGCAGGTCGGTGATCACCCGTGGCACCACCGACGAGGCGCCCTTGGCGACCGCCTCCCGGTACACCCGCCCCCACTCGCGGGCCTCGGCCTCCGGCGCCACGGTCTTCAGGACATCCAGCATCATCCGCTCCAGGTCGCTGGGCTGATAGCCCTGCCGCACCCGGTCGGCGCCGTGCAGTATCGCCCCGATCAGCACGTTGCCGTACCCGCCGTCCTGCGCCAGCGCCCGCCCCACCCGATCCTGCGTCCGCGCCCCGGACAAAATGTTTTGCACCCGCTGCAGACGCTCCTGCTCCGTCCGCTCCACCGCACCAGCCACCAGCGACTCCCTCTGTCAGCCCGCGCCCGATCAACGAGTCCGCGTCGGACGAACGCTAGAAGCCCACGCCACCCCGAACCCCCCAAAGGCGACAATCAGTCAGAAAGCGTCCGGAAAACGCATGGTCGCGGCCGTAGAGGGCCTCCCCCTCGCAGCGTCCCACGCCCGGCGAGACAGGCGCCCTCCCTGAGGGTCCAGGGTCGGCAGCCGCCAGGTGCTCGCCGACCAGACGGCCGCCTCCGGTGCTCCGTCTATTCGCCGCGCACGATGTCGTCTCTGCGTCTCGGGCAGGGCGTCCTTGCCGACGGCGACGATCGCAGCGTGCGCGGACCGGTTCACGCCGAGCTGTTCCAGCGCCTTCGCCCGGTCGCCGAGGTCCAGGTCCCTGGGCACGTTCAACCCCTCGGTCAGCAGGCCTCAGGAGCGCTTCGCGTCCACGCTGGCGGCTGGCGCCCACGGGTCAGCGGCCTCCCCCACCGGCGCAGCAGCGGGAGCGGGGGTCGGGCCCGGAGCCGGAGCGGCGGGTCCGGGTACACGGCCCGCCGCAGGGGCGCCCCACGGGTCACCGGAGCCGCCCTTGCGCGCGGCTGGCTCGTCCCGGGCCGCCAGCGCTGCGGCGCCGGAAGCAGCGGGGGCAGGCGCGGGGGCGGCGGCGGGCGCCGGGGTGGCCCAGGCGGGTCCGGGTGCCACGACCGGCGACGTCTACGCGCCGCCCTCCACCGGGTGGTCCGGAAGCCGACGCGTCGGCGGCGGACCGAGCCAAGTACCCGAAGTACCAGACCGGCTCATCCTACGCCGTGTGCACGCTGTATCAGGGCACGCCGAGATCCTCATCCGGCCCGTGCCTGGCCTTCCCGGAAAACCAGGTCGCAGCCCGCGGCTGGTGCAGCGCGTTCACGAAAGCGGCATAACAAGACCCTGCCCCGCCAAGCGTCACCCGGGACGCACCTGGACGGAGCTGGTGAAGTACGCCACCGGCTGGCCGGGAAATGACTGCCCGATGTGGTCTCGCCGTGCCCCAGCGCGGCGAGCACGAGCCGGGCCCCAACGCTGCCCGCGAGAGCGGCGCGGACGACGCGCCGCTCTACACCTGGGCCGCCCTGTACAGCCAGCATGAGGAACCAGAGCAGCGGCGGTGATCCTGCCGCGGGTGATCGTTCGGGACAACGTTCCTCCCACGTATGAGGACACGCGCACCTGGGCTCGCTGGTCCGAGGGATTCCGGGCCGACGGATATCACCCTCGGGCTCTGCACCATGGGCGCTGTGGAGCCCGGGTGATGAGTGCAGCTGGGATGTGACGTCTTTTATAGCCGCGCCACGTTCCGTAGTCGCGGGGGCCGCGCTTCCCTTGACGAGGGCATCGTTTTTGCGTCCGAATGCGCCGTCCAGGTGGATAGTGCTCCAGGTGTGCTCCGCCGACAGGGGGAGGCACCGGAGATCGAGCGTGCGGTACTGGTGTGCGCCGGCGGAGGCACTGCTCTCACCGAATTTCTCGTCCGGGGCCGATGGCGACCAGGTGCTCAGCGACCAGGCGGCCCGCCTTCGGGCGCAGGGGGACGGTGCGGCCGACCCCTCAGCCGGCCGTTAGGAGGTGTCCGCCGGGCCGTTGAGGCCGCGGTGCCGGAACCAGAGCAGCCGACACGCACGCCGGCCTTGCGCACGATCACGCGCAAGGCCGGCGTGCGTGTCGGACGAGCGATCACCGCTGCGGTCACGGGACGTTCTGCGGATGGATCAGCTGACGACCACCGAGCGCACCCGGAGGCGCTGCGATGCGTCACGCGCGGACGGGTTCTGCTGCGGGCGCACTGCCCTAGCCCGCGCACAGATTTCGGGCTGTTGCTGGCTCAGTTACCGAGGAAGGTGATCGAGACCAGTGTCGCCCCTCCGGTGTAAGGGCTGCACTGTCCCCGGGCGAAGGAGTACGAGCGGCCAGCAGCGTCCGTCACATATCCCATGTAATTGCCACGAGAGCATGCATACGTGGAAGTCCTGATGTTCATCCCGCCCACGTAGCCGCTGGCGGAGTTACCGTCCCAGACGTAGCAGTAGTTGCCGCTGGCGGAGTTGACCGTAACGACGTTCGACAGGTTGCACGTGGAGTTCACGACCAAGGCGTTGGCCGGGGCTGCGGCGGCGAAGCCGGTGATGGCGAGGCCAGCCGCCATTACTCCAGTTACCAGCTTGTGGACGAGTTGCATGCGGACTCCTCGGCTCCGCTACCCGCACCCTGCGGGTAGACGTTCGAATAGCCAACCATCCCGTGCGCTAAGATCATGTCGGGAGCATGTCAAGTATGTGTTCCGGCTTGGCAGGAACCGGCGCGAGCGAGAGACCACCAGCCCAGGAATCGACCGCCGCGCGTATCCGAAGCGCCCAGACCGGGACTCCGCGCGGCCCTGAGTCATGGTGCATGCAACTCCCCTGTGCCCTAACCCCCACTTCCAGAGCCTGCCTTTGAACCCCCATCTGCGCCTCGACGCGTGCCCTCCAGGCGGACAGCGAGGGTTCAAAGACAGGCTCTGACGGAGCGACACGACAGAGGCGGCCCGGCGGTACTGCCCGCGGGAGACACCCGGCGCCGGGCCTCACCCGCGCACGCCATAGCGGCGCGGGCCACCCGCACCCCAACCAGCCGCACCCCTGCACCGGTGCGGCCACCGGCCGCCTACGGAACGTGGCCCCGCCACACGAACCGGCCGACACCGCCCGCGCCGGGGTCCGCCTCAGCCGGCTCGTAGTCGGACCGGCCGGACGGCCCGAACTGGCCGTGTTCCGACATCAACATCGCCCCGTCCACAACCTCCTGCGGCTCCCACCTCGTGACGTCCAACAGCAAGCCGTCCAAGGAGCCACCCACCAGCTCGACACAGGCATTCCCTGGTTTCGGCCCGCGGACCGGCTCATCCGGCTCCGAGCCATACACAAGACGATCCACCCAGCAGGCATCCACCCCCACACCCTCCCAATGCAGTGAGGGTGGCCCGGGTCCCAGGGTCAGCGTCATGAGCGTGCCGACCAAGCCAGCCGCCCTCCTGGGCCGCGGCGATGTGATCGGCTACGAGGGCCAGTGGCGCAGAGTTCGAGCTCTCAAGACAGACACCCACACAACGGGCCAACCGACGGTGATCGTGGCCTGGGAGGAAGGCGGCTTCGACCGCTTCGGAGGCGATGACGAACTACTCCTGGAACGCCTCAAACACTGGCTTGAGAGAGCTGACGCGGGTGGGTGGGCGCCCTTGACCGAACGTCGCGCTCTAGGCGCCGGACCGCGCCCCGCAACTCCCTTTGCGCCGCCGACAGCCGCCCGCTGGACCCGCCTCGCCGCCGAGGCGAGCGGCGCACCGGCACGATGCCCGAAGAGCCCGCGGTGCCCCGGCTCCCCGGGCCGGCGGCCGAACCGGGTCGAGTCGACCGGGCGCTGACCTGCCGTCACCGGCGCTTGGTTCTACGAGCGGCTCACCACAAAGAGTGGACGCCGTCTTCCAGGTCCGCCACGTTCGCCGACTCCCGGTCGTATTCGTCCAGGCTGTGGCACGTTCAGATACCGCCGTGCTAGTCGAGCGCCCCACGCGTGCTGCGGCCCGGCGTCCCCCGCGCATGCCATGGCCACACGGCGGCACGCCCCGCCCCTCCAGGCGCCACGCGCCAAGGGCCCGCTAGGAGTGGGGCGGGTACTCGCCGGTGGCGCGCATGTATTCAGGGTGGAGAGTTCGTCGGGCGTCATCTCGGGCGTGGGGCCCCTGCGGCACCGGCTGCAACGACTGCGCGGCACTGACGCGAACGCCGTCATCCCCTGAGCATCAGTAACTGAACGAGACGACCGCTTGGGGCGAGCAGATGTCGGACCAGTGCGCCCGGTCGACACACACCTTGATGACCGCGCGTGCGGCGTATGCGTCGTGGCGCAGCTTGCGCGACATGGAGCCGCTGGCGGAGGTGTCGGTGCGCGGGGTCTGGGTCGTCCCCGCGCTCTCCCACTTCCCGTTCTTGAGGAAGAAGAACTCCGCTTCGACGTAGACGGGGTTGTGGTCGCTGCGGCGCAGGTCGTCCCAGTTGGCGCCGACGGTGGCGTAGACGCCGCCATTGTTGGCGAAGTCCCCGTAGGCGCGGGCGAGCTTGCCGGAGTCGTCGCGGGCATAGAGCTTGCCCCAGGACTTTCCGGCTGCTTCGGCCGGCGCCGTGGCCAGGACGGCGGTGAGCAGGGACGCGGCCACCACGGTGGAGGCGGTCAGAAGGTGCCGAAGTCGGGTCAAGGCGTGCTCCTCGGGTTGCCGGTGCAGGGCAGCGTATCGGGGAAACCAGGCCGCTTTGAGGTGTTTCGGGGTACCGGCCCCGTACGGGGAATTGCGTCCGCCGCTCTCGGGGCCTGGCGGGGATCAAAGGGTGGGGGATGCGCCGGCCGCCTTCGGACGGGTGACCCTCGCGCCGGCCGGCCCGCTCGCCTGGGTGGGCACCATCACCACCCTGCTCCGTGTCCCAGGAATCACCCTCCCGCTCTTCTTCGGCAGCAACGAACTCGGACACTGGCTCGCCGACACACTGGGACTGCTGTAAGCCCAACAGGACGGCCTTGCGGTCTGCCCGCGCGCGGCAGCTGACACCGCCGCGCGGTGACCCGGCCTCCAAGCCAGGCCCGGCAGGTGGGCCCCCCGCCCCGGAAGCTCGGGGCGCCCGGAGTGGGCTGTGCATCCCCGCCACTTCAACGAGCCGCAGCAGAACCGGCTCCGCACCTACCCGTCCAGCAGCAGTCACACCGGTACAGCCAGGAACGTGCCCGGCAGACGGGAAAAACGTTATAGCGGCATGAACGACGCAGCCGACGACCTCAACAACTAGGAATGGGACGCCATCCGCACCTTCCTGCCCCACCGCATGCCCGGCGGCGCCGACTACCGGGCCATCGTCAACAACATCCCGTGGCAGCAGCATGGCGGCCGCCGCTGCACGACCTGCCCACCTGCTACGGACCCTGGCACCGCTGCGCCGAACGCCTACGCCTGTGGAACACCGACGGCACCTGGCCAAGGATCCTCGCCCTGCTCGCCACCCACCGGCCGCTCGGCAGCAGCCGCCCTCTCCCCTGCGACACCGGAGACCCCGAGAACCCGGCGAACCGTAGCGCCGACGACTACAACATCTCCTGGCTCCCCTGAGACCGCACACTGCCGGACACGACGGGACCTGCCTGGCTCAGGCGCTGCGGGGTTTGCGGCCGGCGCTCTTCTTCGCCGGAGCCTCCTTGCCGGCCACCTCCCTCGTGGCAGTCTTTTTGGTGGTCTTCTTCGCGGCGGGCAGGCTGTGGACGGTGGCATCGGCCCCGTCGCTACGGGAGGCTTTGGCTTCGCTCACGGATTTCTCCAGCATGGCCATCAGGTCCACGACCTCCGCCAATACCGGATGGGGAGCCTCGACCGGCTCGGGGCGGGTCCCGGCGGCCTTGGCCTCGATCAGCTTCTCCAGTGCCTCGCGATACTCGTCGAGCATCTCGCTGATGTCCCGGCCGGACAGGGTGTCCGCGAGAGCGACCGCTGCGTCGATCTCCTCGTCGGAGACCTCCACGTCCGGACCTCTACCTGGCCGGGGTCCCGGATCTCGTTCGGCCATCGCATCCCGTGCAAAACGATCACGTTGTCCAGGACCGGGGGCAGCCCGAGCCGCTCGCGGTCGCGTGGCTCTGACCAGCACAAACGCCAGCCGAGCCATTACACGCTAGAACCATCCACAACAGACCCGGCCACACTCAACGCAGAACCGAAAACACCAGCTCACACACCCCAATTCACCCCCGGAAACCGCCGATCCGCCCCCGCAGTAAACCCACAAGACACCAGGCCAGTCAGCCGCCGCCAGACCAACCACCACCTCCTCCAGCATCAACCGGCCTCCTCCATGCGCTTGAGGGCGTGCAGGGCGGGGGTGACCTCGGCGTCGAAGCAGGCTGCAAGGGAAAAGGAAAGGTGAATCGTATTTTCTCCTTGCAGGAACTCGACGTCCTGCGGGGAGGCCGCTGCGCGCGACCCAGGACGAGGCCGGCGTCCCGGCCGGGGTCTGGATGAGCCGGGGCTTGGCCGCGGTAGGCCTTGTGGCTGGGGACGTTGTGACCGAGCGGCAGGCCGAACTCCTCCTCGGGGAAGGTCGGCACCCGGAAGCCGACCGGATCGAGCGCGTACTCCTGGCGCGGGGCAAGGAGCCCGGCGCAGGCCCGACGGGCGACCATGCTGGGCAGGCTCATCGAGCACAACCGGTCGCCCGGGACGGAAACAGCCAAGGAGCGGAAGCCCTGGCTCACCATGGAGCTGGTGTTCCGGGCTCCGTCGACGGTGCACATCGCGTGGGCGCTCGGGGACGACGAGACCCGCCTGGTGCTGGAGCTGTGCCGGGACATCGCCCGGGACAAGACGCTGGCCTGGCTCGAGGACGCGGTCGTGCAGACCCGATGGAAGAGTGGCGGCAAGCAGTGCAAGCCGATCCGGGACGGGCGGCACACCGAAGCCCCGCCAAGGCACTGCCTTGACGGGGCTTCAGATTTGCATGGCGCCTGAGCTACTGGCCCCCGATGGACTCACGGAACCGCCGCACCTCAGAGATGGTCGTCGACCACTCAGAAATTTGGTGCCCGTCCTCGTCAACCAAACTTCGAGCCTCCACATATCGCCAAGGCTCTTGCGGAGCGAATGGTTCACCGATCAGCCCGGGTTTGCCCGCGTCAGGTAGTCGTCGAAGTTGACGAGATGCAAAACCCTGTCGAAGCAACTTCGGTGCACGAAGTCCTGGACGTCAACACCAGCACCGCTGTCGTGTTCGACTCCGAGGACGCGAGGGCCGTCGCGGCACTGATGAATTGAGCGGCCCAGGAAGGGCTGCGGCGCTCCGGACGGTCCAACGTCCGCTGACGTTGCCGTCGCACGCCCCAACGGCCCCACCGAAAAGAAACTTCGGTGGGGCCGCCGCGTGAGTCATTCACCTATTGCATCAAGGCCGAATATCTGGAATAGAGCTCGGCCAGAGCCATCGGAGATTCGCGAACAGCAGCAAATTCCGAAAGCAGAGAAAAAAGGCGATCAACAGCTCGGCGCTCCTGCGATGAGCTCAATCTATCGGCGGTTCGAACGTCCCCACTAGGGAATTCTATCTGCAGAACCAGGGAGCTCCAGCCGAGGCTGGTCGCGTGGCCAAGTTTCACCACTAGCCATTCGTTGAATCCCCTCAAGATGCCGCCACTGTTACCGAGATCGAAGCCGATCAGGAATGCCGTCATCGACCGATATGAGCCGTCCAGGCCAAAGCGTTCGGGCCTGGCCTCAACGCTTGTAAGGAAGTCATTGGAGATCATGAGGGCACCTTAGCCTAAAAGCCGAAATTGATGTCGTCACCGTACTCCCACATCCCCTTATACTCATCGACTGTTACGCCACCTCTTGGAGTGAAGGCATCGTAGACCCGACCATCCTTCACTACCGCATAGTGATGGCTCCATGACTGAGGCTGCCCTTGATAGGGGCCGAAGTTGGGGTATGGCGTTGGCTCAAACCTATGAATATCGCCTCCTCCGAGGCTGTCGCGGATCTTCTCGGCACACTCTTTACAGTCGCCGGGTCCATCAGTGATCTTCGACTTATTCCGCGGCAGTCCGGGAACGTCATGTTCACAATTTGAATTGTGGACCAGTATGGGCGTATCACCGGCGAGTACATAGTACGTGTGCAGCCCGGCGACGGTGAGATTGTAGGTTCGCTGGCGCGCCTCAAACCAGCGGTTGGCTACCACGTTGACCGTGGAACCCTCACTGGTGTGGAGGGTCGCCCCGGAACCAAGACTGTCGGCATCCACCCATGACGCAGTCGATTCCGACCAGAATGGGTGGTGCGCAGTGGACACGAGAGAGGATTGCGTACCAGCGGACTCCAGTGTCAGTTCAACATATTGCTTGTCTGTGTCCGTGATGATGGAGGCGACTACCGGTTGTGCGCTTGTTTCGCCGGTTTCGGGGTTTGTGGCAAGTACCTCGTCTCCATTTTCGAGGTCTTCGATCTTCTTGCTGTCGCCATTCGCCAGCTTTACTAGAGTGCCGGCAAGGAAGCTGTTGGCGGCTGCTTCGGTAAGGCACTCGATGGCTCTGGCGTCTCCCTTCTTCAATCCTTGCTTGAGGATTTTGAAGCCGACCTTGGCTGCCTTCCCAATACCAATCGACAGCAGGGTGATTCCCGCATCGATAGCTGCCTCTTCGGCGGCGTCCTTGCAGGCTCCGCCGTCGCCTTCGACAGCGCAGTCGTATGCGCTGCGGAGCCCAACCAGTTCGAGTGGGTCGGCCTCTTCGGTAGTTCCCATCAACCCCATCTGACCTGCCGTATCGCAGAACGCGGCCTTGTCGTGGGTCATGGATGGTGGGGCACACTGCATACGCGTCCACGTTTGGAGGTCCTGGCCCCAGGTGTGTTCAGGGCTGGCCCACTTGTGTTGTGCTATCAGTTCGTCGTGAGTGGGTACGTAGACGTTGTGTATAACGACTGATTTGCCGCTCTTCTTCACGACGACAGGCCCCGAGGCGCGGGCGGGCCCGGAGAACAAGTAGGCATTCCATGGGGTGCGGACGTAAGTGACGCCAGCGCTCTGTGGCCGTCCCGGGTTGTCCGGCAGGACGTACAGCTTGCCCGGCACATACGCACTGCAGCTTGCGTCCGGGTCGTGGCCGCTGCAGAGTCCGGACGGATCGGTTTGGTTGATGGGGTTGCCATTGGCGTATGTGTACCCGTTCATCTGCAGCGGGTCTGCAATGTTGATGAGGGGGTCCACTGAAATGAAGCGTCCCGTGGCGGGCTCGTATTCACGAGCGCCGATGTGGGTCAGTCCCGTGTTGGTGTCGTCGACACCGCTGCCGAGGAATCCTCGGTTACCGGGCCAGTTGCCGGGCTGGGCGCCGCGGGGGTTGCCGTACGGGTCGGACTTGCGGCGGGTGATGTTCTGGCCCGTTGCGAGGTCAATGGTGGTGGTGGCGGTGCCGTGGTGGTCGGCGAGTTGGATGTTGAGTTGGTGGTTGGTGGTCCTGCCTTCGGTGCGGCGGACGGTGGTGGCGTTGGGGCCGGTGTAGTAGCGGACGGCGTCGAGGGCTTGGCCGGCCTTGTTCACCGTGATCTCGGTGTCGCCGAGGGAGAGGGTGCGGCTGCTGCCGGTCTCTTCGATGAGGCGGTTGCCGGAGGCGTCGTAGATGTAGGTGGTGGTGTTGTCGAAGCTGAACTGCTGTGGGCCGGTGGAGTTGCAGGACCACAGTTGGAGGTCGCTGCCGTCGGCGGCGTTGTTGGGAACGTCGACGCACTGGTTGGTGGCCGGGTTGTTCAGCGACTTGTCGCCGGCGCGGTAGACGAACTTCTGCTTGTCGCTGCCGTCGCAGGTAGCGAGGACGAGCTTGGTGCCGCTGGTGGTGAGGCATTTGTCGAGTGCGCGGACGGTGTCACCGGTCAGGCGCCACTGCTGGGGTTTGGTTTCGTTGCAGCGGTAGATCTGGACGGGCGTTCCGTCGGCAGTGCCTCCCCATTCGACGTCCATGCACTTACCGGAAGCTCCGGTGACGGCGACCGCGCCGATGCCGGGGCTGGTGGCGGAGGTGAGCTTGTTACGGCGGTCCCAGTTCAGGGTCTGGGTGTCGCCGTCGATGCGCCGGGTCTTGGTGTTGCCGGATGCGTCGTAGGTGTAGTCGGTGAGCGAGGTGACCGTGGAGCCTGGGTTGCGGGTGGTCTTCTCGGCCTTGGCCAGGGCGTGGGGCTGGGTCTTCACCGGGGGCTGAGCGCCGCCGTTGATGGTGACGCCGTAGGTGTAGGTGCTCTCGTCGTCCTGGGCCGAGTTGGTGAGGTCGTGGTTGATCAGCTTGGTGCGGTTGCCGATCGTGTCGAACTGGTATTCCTGCCAGAAGCCGTCACCGTCCGGACCCGCAGTGACGTCCGACAGGGTGGGGCCGGCGCAGGCTGCGGTCTTGCCCGTCCAGGCTTTGGTGAGCTGGCCCATCGGGTCGAAGGAGAAGCACTGGCGGTCCTCCCGGCCGCCGGGCTGGGAGTCGGTGATGGAGGTGACGTTGCCGGCCGGGTCGTAGCCGTAGGAGACGTCACTGATCCGGTTCGGTCCCGTTTCGCGGTCGCTGATCTGGTGGGTGACGTGCCCGGTGTTCGGGTTGTACTGCGTGGTGGTCCACACCCTGTTCGGGGCGTTCCCCGAAGCGGTGCGCAGGACCTCGCCGAAGGGGCTGTACTTGACGTCGGCGGTGTACCAGGCGAGGCCCGAGATGCTCTGCGGCATGCCGTCGGAGTTGTAGCGGGTGACCAGTTTCTCCGCCGCAAGGCCGCCTGGCGTGGCGGGGAGGGTGGTCGACTGGACCTTGCCCGTCGGGGTGTAGGTGGTGCTGTAGGCGTACGTGCCGGCCAGGCCCTTGGCCGCCGGGACGTCCGGGATCGTGATCTTCGATCCGATCGGCCGGTACTCGGCGTCGTATCCGGTGACTTCACTGCTGTAGGCAGCCCCGCCCTCGTAGCGGGTAGAGGCGACGGGCTGGCCCTTGGCACCAGGCAGGGAGTCGAAAGTCCACGAGGCAACGAGCGGACCGTCGGCAGCGTTGTCCCGAAGCTCGGTCACACGGCCCAGGGCGTCGAGCACGCTGTACTGCGTGCGGCCACTGGAATCCTTCGTCCAGACTTGGCGGTCGAGGTTATCGAACCCGGCTGAGCTGGGGCCCGCGTCGGGGTCAGTGGACCCTATCTGACGGCCGCGGGCGTCGTAGGCGTACGTCCAGTTGTTTCCTGCGGGATCTGTGACCTTGGCCAGCTTGCCGCGTACGTCGTATTCGTACTTGGTGTCCCTCCAGGTCATAGGGCTGGTGAGGGTTACGGCGCGCTGAAGCAGCGTTGTCCGGCCGAATGAGTCGGTTGTGGTCTTGACGGCGCTGCTGCCGGGCAGAGGGGCTGGTACGGCGTCGGCGGACATTCCTGTTCGGGTGAGTGTCCAGTCAGCGGCGTACTCGTTGACGGTGGCAGTCGCGGGTATCGAGGGGTCGCCGTAGATGGTGGTGGAGCGCAGGGCTCGCCCGAGGCCGTCGTACGCCGTGGCGGTCGAGTTCGGGATCTGGAAGTTCGATTCGGGGACGAAGATCTTTCCTTGAGGGTCGCCCTCCGCGTAGTAGCTGTTGTTGGTGCGTCGTACCGCTCCGTTGGCGTTGTAGAGGGTGTCGCCGACGATGCGGCCGCCTCCGAGGGCTTCCTTCTGAGTCTGGCGTGGGCGCAGCAGGCCGTCGTAGATGGCGAGGGTGGACTCGTACGTTCCGTTGTCTCGCAGCGCGCTGCTGGTGACGACGGGGGCTTCGTGTTCGGAGATCTGGTAGGCGAACTTGTATGCGGCCTTGTCCCTGGCCGGGTCCTGGGAGGCGGTCCAGACCTGGGTGACGCGTCCGAGGTTGTCGTATGTCCGGATTACCTTGCGGTTGTTGGCGTCTGCCACTTCCAGGGCACTGCCGCGGCCCGGGTCGACCTTCGAGGTTCCCGTGTGGCCGAGGGGATTCGTGGCGGTGGCACTGAAAGCGGGGCCTGTCGGCGGGCTGTAGCTCGTCGTCGTGGCGTTGCCTGCCGCGTCGAGTTCCTTGGTGCGGCGGCCGAGTGCGTCGTACTCGGTGCGGCTGGTGGTGATCCAGCCGGTGCCGGCCCCGTCGTTGGTGTCGACTTGGACAGGAAGGCCCTTGGTGGGCGCCGTACCGAATGCGTTCAGGGCGTCGTACGAGGTGCGCGCGTCGGAGAAGACGGCGCCGGTGGCGGTTTTGGTGCAGTCACCGGCCGTGGTCCGCACTCGCTGTGCGAGTCCGATCAGATTCTTGTCGGCGTTGTGGACGTAGGTGGTGACCGTGCAGCTGGACTCGGTCGTGTCCCAGCCCGAACCGTTTGAGGTGAGGGCCTCGACCTGCGTCGTCTCGAGCAGGCCGTAGGTGCTGCCGTAGGTGTTCCGGGATCGCACTACTCGGGTCTTGCCGCCGCTGATCGGTGTGATCGAGTCGGTGCGCAGCGTTCCGGAGCGGAATGCCTCCAGTGGTGTGGTTCCGTCCCGGGTCCTTGACGCGGTTTTCTGGCTCCACGGCCATGTCAGCTCACGGGAGGCGACGGGACCGCCTGCCTGCAGGTATGTGATCGTCTCCGCGGCGAGACCTTGGAGCTGGGGCAGGTCCTCGCCGAGGTCCTCTGCGCCGGTGGAGTCCTTGATCGTGATCTTGGGACGGCCGGCGTCGCCGGACATGCCGCGGAAGAAGCGTGTGCGGGTCTGGGACTGCTCGGTGGCCTCGGGCTTGCCCGCATTGGCGGTAACGCCCGTACTCACGACGACGCTGGGATAGCCACGCCATTGGTTGTAGGTGCGCATTTCGGGCTTGGAGAACTCGTCGTCGTCCTTGGCCCAGGCGGCGTCGCCCTCGTAGGTGTAGCTCGTGGTCACGTCGGGCTGCCGGGCAACCCGGTCCTTCTCCGTGACCTTGTCGACGACGTACTTGTTGAACCACTCCAACGGGGGGTTCTCGAGATCGCCGTCAGGGGACCAGTGCACCGGGAAGCAGCGGGAGGTGTTCTCGTCGGGCTTCGGATGGGTGCCGCCCACCGGGCAGGGCGCGGAGTAGTCGACGACTGTCTCGCCACCGGTCTCGTTGCGGATGGTTTCCACACGGAGACGATCGAAGTCGGGAGTGGCGTCGCTGGGTCCGGAAGCGATCCGGTTGGGCATGTCCTGGACATTGGGTAGGAAGGAGACCGGGGGCAGCGTGGTGCTCTGCTGGTTGCCCGCAGCGTCCTTCGTCGTCCCGTAACCGGTGCGGGTGATGGATTCCAGCCACAGCGGCGGGTGCGTGTCGGTGCGCTGCTTCGGGAACGACTGCGCCAGGTTCCAGCGGTCGACGAGGGACAGGTCTGTAGAGCCCTGGGTGCGCTGCGCCTTGGTGGTGACGGAGGTCAGTCGCTTACGCGTCCAGAAGGTCGGGGAGGATACGTAGCAGTCCTTGGCGGTCGCCTTGCAGTGCAGCGTGGAGGGCGTGTCCCACCAGGGCTGTTTGTCCCCGTAATTGTTGCCCTCGAACTCAGCATCGGAGCACTGAGTGGTGCCCTCCTTGATGCAGCGTTCGGCGACGGTGAACTCGACCTTCGCGGCCGGAGGGCCGGAGAGGTTGTCGCTGCGCAGACCGTAGCTGATCTGGGTGGGGTACCCACCGCGGTCGTAGGAGACCTTCGCCGACGTCTTCTCGTTCTTGGCGTAGTAGTTGGTCTCCTTGGCCCAGTCGATGACCATGGCGTTGCCGTTCACGTCCTCGACGTAGTCCAGGTTCCAGCGCCAGGCCTGCGTGCAGGAGGAATCCGCGAAGGCGGCCTGGTGGCAGGGTTCGCCCGGGTGGTTGCCGAAGACGGGGACGGTGAAGACCGAATTGGTGGCCGCTCTGCTGCCGGCGCCATCCACGTCGTGGCGTCCGAAGAAGTAGCGTGTCCCGTCGCGGGTGGTGACGAGCCAGTACTCGCCATCTTTGGCTCCGTTGGCGACGGTGGCGTCCGTTTTCCGCTCTACGCGCGCGCCGTCGTCACTGGCAGGGATCCACTGCCCGGATGCGGCGTCGTGGACCAGCTCGGTCGTGCTGCCGCCGAGAGACATGACCACGCTGTCGCCGGCCCAGCACAGATCGCTCTTCTTCTTGTCGGTGGCGTTGTCGTTGTTCGGGGCGCTCGGCGAGGCCTTCCGGTCCTGGGAGCAGGAACGGTAGCGGCGCTCGATGAACCCGGGCTCGTAACCCCAGCCGTCACCGATCCAGGACGCCTGACCGTTGGCGACGGATGTCTTGCCGTCGACAGCCTGCGACGCATACGAGAACGCGATCGTCGGAGCCGGTCCCGCCGGCGCGGGAGGCATCGTCAGCGGGTAGCTCCATGAGAAGCCGCCGCCGCTGCCGCCGGCACTCCAGCTTCCGGAGGGAGCCAAGGGCGTCGCGGTGTACGTACCACCTGCGCCGGAGGCTCCGTCGGACGCTGCCAGGACCGTCGGTCCGCCGCTGCCGCCGACCATGGTGCGCATGCCCTGGCTGGGGGCGGTGGCAGGGTCGATGGTCGCCCGGACGGTACCCGTCGCCGGGTTGTTCGTGCTCGGGACGTCCTTGGACACCGAGCATTCCGGGAGATCCGGGGTGGTCAGGAAGCACTCGGGAAGCTGCTTGAGCTTGAGGCGGGTGGCCCACTCGGTGCCGTAGAGGTCCTTGAACTTCTTGTAGTCCAGCTGCACGTCGACCGGCGTCGAGCCCTCAGCTGGCGGCGTCACCTTGATGAGGGCGCCGTCGACATTGGACGCCTCCGTCTTGGTGCGCGTCTCTACCGAAACCGACCAGGTACCCGAAGGCGTCGGCGGAGCCGGGTTATCAGGAGTCGGCGAGGCCTTGCCGATACTGACCGGCAAAGTGCCTGCCTGCACCAGCTGCTCACCCGTCAGCGTAACGGGCTCGGTGCCACCAACCGGCGGCGCCACCTTCGACGGTTCGTATTCAGGCGGCGATTGAACCGGAGCACCCGCCCAGCCCTCCAGCTTGGCCGCCTCGACCTGGTCAAGCTTGGCCTTGATGTCCTGCTGAAGACCCGGCAGCTGTACGCCACTGCGGTCTCCAGGGGATGCCGCCCATGCTTGGGCGGGAAGTAGCGTCGCCACCAGCGCCACGGACAACGTGACACCAGTACGCCCGGAGAAGCGCGTGCGTCTCGCACGCGCCTTTCTGTTTCCGAGCAGGCGGAAATTATGCGCCGAGAACGGCGACATGTAGACCCCCCACGCTCTGCCCACGATGTGAGATGCGCGTGGGCAGGAATCTGGCAATTAACCAGCCGATTCTGCGGCTTCCGTTTCCTGAAATCCATGACTCGATATCAGATGTGGCCTTAATCACCTTACAGGAGGGATACATTTGCATTAAGCGGACAACCAATGACTTATCGGGCTGGTTGTGGGGTGCGGGACGGGGTGACCTCGCGCCCTGCATAGTTCATGCTCAGCTCGCAAACCCCCGCGCATTGGCGACCGGGGGGTGGACCCTCTGCTTTCACATCAGTGGCTGAAAGCAGATTTTTTGAGTGCCGAGGGCATCGCGTTGTCATGCCCGAGGGGGGAGTAGAGAAGCTGTGCCTGTCAGTGAATCCGTGGACGAGAGCCCGCCAATACGGTCCAGAAGCAACGACGTTGAGGACCCAACGCGTCGTTGGTATCGGCGCCGTCGGACTGTGGGTGGCATGGCTGCCCTCCTTGCCCTGGCCATCGCCGTCCCTGTGGTCCTGAACCACGACGACGCCCGGAAGCCAGTCGAGGCGAAGCCCTCGAAGCCGAAAGGCCCGGTCAGTGCCACGGAAGCCCGCCGGATAGCGCAGGAGACCGGCAAGGAGGTCGAGGTCACGGCCGAGGCCTCCGCATACAGCAGCACCTGGGCGCAGCCCGGCGGGACGTTCAAGTTGAGGGTTTCCAGCCTGGCGAACCGGGCCAAAGTCGGCAATGAGTGGAAGCCGATCGACACCACCCTTCAGCGGGTCGACGGCGGCTTCGCGCCGAAGGCCGTCAACGGGAAGGTCGTCTTCAGCGCGGGTACCAAAGCCCCGGCCGCCAGTGGCGGCGGGAGCCGGGCGTCACGCGGCTCATCGCGGGTCGCCCTCGTTCAGCCAGCGGTCGCGAAGGCCGACACTCCCCAGCCGGCCTGGACCGACCTCGTCCGCATGACCCTAGACGGCCATGATCTGGCCGTTGCATGGCCGGGTCCGCTGCCGGAGCCGGTCATCTCCGGTTCGCGGGCGCTGTACGAGAACGTCCGCCCGGGTATCGACTTGGTGCTGACCGCGCAGGACGGCGGCTACACCCACGTCCTGGTTGTCAAGGACAAGCAGGCCGCGGCCGACACCCTCCTGGGCCAGCTGAACTACCGCCTGTCCTCCCCCGACCTGACCTTCCACCTGGACGACGCTTCGCGCTCGGTCAGTGCCCAGGACGCCCAGGGCGTGGAGGTCGCGGGCTCTCCGACCCCGTTCATGTGGGACTCTGCCGGCAAGGTGGCCGTCACCGAAGGCGAGCCCGTCCCGGCTCCGGCCCCCGAGGCCAAGAACCACCCCACCCTGGCCCTCGCGGGGCTGAACGGTGCCGAGGGCAGTCACGCGAAGGCGGCCATCGCGGCCCTCAGCGCCGAGAATGTTCTGACGGTGACGCCGAACAGCAAGCTCCTGGAGGACGGGGACACCGTCTACCCGGTCTTCATCGACCCCTCCTTCAAGGGTCACAAGCAGGACTGGACGCTCTTCTACAAGACCGAGGGCAGCTCGAGCTTCTGGAACGGGCAGAACTACAACAGCGGCAGCGGCACCCCCGAGGCTCGTGTCGGCTACGAGTCCACCTCGGGCGGTACCTCCCGTGCCGCGTTCATCTTCGACTTCGGCAGCCAGCTCTACGGTTCCCAGATCCGCTCCGCGAACCTGCGGATGCTGCAGACCTACTCCTGGGGCTGCACCGCGAGAGCCTTCGACGTCTACCACGTGCCGTTGATCAACAGCTCCAGTACCTGGAACAACACCGACAACGCCGGTTTCTGGGGCAACCGCATCGCCGGCGCGTCCACCGGGTACGGCTACAACAGCTCCTGCCCCGACGCGTGGGTCGGTATCGACATCAAGTCGAAGGTTGAGGAGGGCGCCCGCGGCGCCTGGCAGAACCTGACCCTGGGCCTGCGCTCGCCGAACGAGAGCGACGCGAACTACTGGAAGAAGTTCCAGGCCAACGGTGAGAGCGCCCCGTATATCGAGGTCGAGTACACCAAGGTCCCCGACACCCCGGTCCTGGCGAACATGAGCACCTCGCCCGGCGGTGCGTGCGTCACCGGGCAGCCGTTCACCAAGATCGGCAAGACCGATGTGAACTTCCAGGCCAAGGCATCGGACGGTGACGGCAACCTTCGCCAGCTGAACTTCCGGATCTGGGCCGCCGACGGCTCCCAATCCGTCGCCAACGAGTTCCGCGACACCAACAGCGACGGCGCCGCGAACGTGACGATTCCCTGGGAGAAGTTCACACCCGGCAAGACGTATTACTGGCTCGCCCAGGCCATCGACTGGGACGGCCAGTGGTCGGGCAGCGGTCCCCTGGACTCCGGGGGTGGCGGTTGGTGCACGTTCACCGTCGACCACACCCAGCCCACACCGCCCACGATCCGCTCCGACGACTTCCCCGCTCCCGGCCCCGACGGCGCCGAGTGGAGCAAGAACACCCTGGGGCCCGGCAAGATCACCGTCATCGCCGGCGGCACCAGCCCCGTGGACATCGCCGAGTTCCAGTGGTCCCTGAACCACCCCGTCTACGACAAGAAGGCCGTCCCCGCCGCCGGGTCGGACACAGTGACCGTCGACGTCAACCCCGACAACGCGGGACCTAACCTGTTCTACGTCCGCGTCGTCAACAAGGCCGGGAACCCATCCAACCCCGTCACTTACACCTTCTACGTCCGTCCCCGCCCCGGCCTCGACGGCCCCGGCGATATCACCGGCGACGGCAAGGCCGACCTCCTGGCCATCGACGGCAAGGGTGACCTGCGCGTCTACGCCGCCGACGCCACCGGAGACGTCGACGCCTGGATGCCCGCCGCCACCGACAACGGCAGACCCGCGCCCGCCGGCTACTTCAAGGACGCGCTGATCGCGCACTCCTCCGACTGGTACCCAGGCGACGGCATCACCGATCTGATCGCCCGCATGCCCGACGGCAAGCTGTATGTCTACCAGGGCGACGGCAACGGCCGCTTCGACATCAGCCGCCGCACCGAGATCCTCCTCCCGGCAGGCGCGCCCGACCCGGCCACGCTCAGCCAGATCGTGGCCGTCCAGGACGTCGACGGCGACAAGACCGAGGACATCTTCGCCACCGCCGGCGACACCTTCTGGGTTCTCACCGGCTACAGCGGCGCCTCCGTCACCGAAGCCCGGCAGCTGTCCGCCACCAGCTGGACCAAGCGCGACATCATCAACATCCGCGACGTCACCGGCGACGGCGTCCCCGACCTCGTCTACCGCGACGACTCCACCCCCGACCGCGGCCTAGCCCTGCGCCGGGGCAAACCCGGGGCGAACGGCGGGGCCGACATCAACTCCCTAGCCCTCGCCGTCAACTCCGCCGACGGCAAGGACCTCACCTACGGCACCTCCGGATGGGACAGCACCACCTGGCCCCTCCTGCGCGGCACCCCCGACGTCAACAATGACGGCATCCCCGACCTCTACCTCACCCGAAACGACGGCACCCTCCACCTCTACTACGGCGGAAGAACCGCCATCGGCAACGGCTGGCGCGTCGAAGAAGACGACTGGGGCACCGCCCGAACCCTCGGATAACCAAACAACAGATCACCGAAGTGCCCAGCCAGGACTCATCCCCTGACTGGGCACCTCTGTTTCCGTCCCACCCACTCGAAGCCTCCATCAGGCCCACTGAGTCAGGCGCTGACAGGAGTACGGGAATGCTGTGCCGGTGGGAACACGACCCCCGTGAGCGCCCCGACCGCGAGTACACGGTCATGCTCTGCCGCGCCTACGGCGCCACCCCCGCCCAGCTCGGCCTGGGCTTGGCCGAACAAGTCTTTCCGAAAAGCGAGTTGTCCACCGTGATCCGGTACGGTCGGCCGAGACCGACACGTGCAGCGCTGGCGCACGGGAAATGGTGGTGCACATGACCACAGCCGCCGGCCTTCCTGCTGTCCGCGAATCCCTCCCGCTCGCCCTTCTCGCCGACCCCCACGGCAGCGCTGAGGCCACCAAGTTGGCGGAGGCGGCCGTCGAGCACTACGCCCTCACCTATCCCAAGCACCCCCCGTACCTCCTCTTTGAAGAGGTACGGGCCGCCCGCGGCCTGCTCACCGACTGCCTGGTCACCGGCCACGTCCACGAACAGGTCGCGGGCGGACCGCACCGCAACGTCGGCTGGGCGGTGGTAGCCGACCACCACTGAGTGCCTCGACGGTCGGCGGAAGCGTCGGATGCCCTCCAGCACGGCGGCCGCTCCGTTGAGGGTCGAGTGGTGGACGAGGGGACCGGCCGGGACCTGCGCGGTCAGGGCCCGTTCGGCGTTGGCCACCACGACGGCGGGAGTGCCCAGGCGGAACAGGGAGAGGTCGTTGAGGGAGTCTCCCGCCACCAGCACCGTCCGCAGGGGCCAGCCGCGCGTACGGGCAAGCAGGTCCAGCGCGCGTCCCTTGTCCGCCCCGCGCGGCAGGACGTCGAAATACCGGTCCGATGCGTACGACCAGGAGCAGCCTAGGGCCCGGATCACCCGGATCAACTCGTCGCAGAGGCCGTCGGGGGTCAGGTAGAAGGAGCAGCGACCCTCCTGGGTCACGCCGTGCTGATATACCAGCTGCGGAAATCGGGCCAGTGCTGCCCGTACCCGTCGGGCACCCGGCCATCCCGCGCGCAGCCGTGCCTCCAGGGCCGCCGCGTGTGTCATGTCGGTGGCGTCGATGACGCTGGAGCCGACGTCGGCGATGATCCAATGCGGGTACGGCAGCAGAGGGTCGTCGCGGAGCAGAGCCTGGACGGACGCCAGGCCGCGTCCGGTCGCGAAGACGACGGCGATATCCGGGTCCGCGTCCAGGGCGTCTAAGAGCTGCCGCCGTTCCTGCGACCCCCCGTCCAACAGGGTGCCGTCCAAGTCGGCTACCAGTACGCCGACGGTGTCTGCCGTCACTCCGCCGGCGCTCACCATGCGGGGTCGTGGGTCACAGGGTCGATCACATGCGCCCTGTCACAGCAAGAACCCGGCGCCTGCGCGGGCTCGTCAGGACTGTTCTGTAGATCTCGGATCGCCTGACCGAGCCGCGCCGCGCCCACCTCGTCGCTGTCCACCAGCCAGCTCACCAACTCCTTTGGCGCCGCACGCGCGCAAGCCACCAACGCGTCGACGGCAACACGAGTCGAAGACACCGTGCGACGATCGGACATGACCGGCTCCCTTGACCAGCGGAAGAAGCACCGGCGAAGCGGCCGGCATCCAAGCCACCCTCGTTCATCAGCCGCCGGACTGCCACCCGCTTCGTGCCAACGGAGCAAAGCCCGGGCGACCCGGCCCGCGCTGTTCGCCGCAGCGGAATGCCGCTCAATCCCTGGTGTGGAACAAGTCTTGGCGCTGCGCTCGATGCCCAGGTCCGCGACCAGCATCCCTACGGCCGCGGCATTGAAGGTGAGGGCGGGGGCTGAGGCCGTTGTCCCTGGCGGCCTCACCAACGGCCTCGAAATCGACCGGGTCGCTGTCGACGCGGGCCTCACCTTGCCCCACCACAACGGCCGCACCGAAGGCGTCAACACCCGTACGAAGAGGATCATGAGACAGATACTCGGACGCGCCGGATTCGACTTCCTCCGCCACCGCATCCTCCTACCGTGACGGCTACCTGGCGTCACCGCCACCTACGGTCGGAGCCGAAAACCTTGCAATTGCCGTGGTGGAACCTCTACGGTGATCTTCACTATCTGTGGCCCCTCGTTCGGCCTGCGCCCCTTCGGGCTAGCTACGAAAGGCCTGCCTGCCGGCGCGACCGTAGCGTGGTGCCATGAGCTGGCTCCCCAAACCGGGCGCGGGCCGCGAGCCTCAGCCCCTGACGGTGGAACCGGACGAGGTCGAGGCCAGGGTCGGTAAGCGCCGCCTGGACGATGTCGCCAAGATCCTGGCCGGCGCTCTGGTAGCCGTCGCGGGGGTCATGACCACCCTCGGCTTAACGAGCGATGTGGTCTTCGTCGCCCTCAACAACGAGTCCTGGCCCATCTACGTTGCCTCCCTCTGCGCCATCCTGGCTATCGCGTGCAGTGTCGTGGCCCTGCTCATCCACCCCACGCGCCGGGGCAACGTCTGGGAGACCGCGGTCCTGGTGCTGGGGATGATCTTCTACATGACGGCGTTGAGTGTGGCCGTCGTTGGCGCCGCCCAGGCAGCTGGCGGAAACGGGCGCCCGAACATCACTGACGTCGTCATCGAGGGTCACCGACCCGATCTGAAACTGAACTTCGACGTCCACGCGGACGGTGTCGATCGGTGGGCCACCATCGACGTGTACGTCAATGGCGTGGACAAAGACGGAGCACCCGTCGGCGGTAACGAAAATCTGTACGAGAGCACCCTTCGGCCCAATGACAAGGGCGAGGTCGCCCAGCGGGTCAGCGTGTCCGTCTCCGTCCCCCGGAACGCGTGGGGTATCCAGATCACCGCAGTCACTGGGGGTGGGGACACGGGCTGCGAGGTCCGTTCATCGCGTGGCCCCACCTGCGTGACGCTCAAGCTGCCGTAGACCGCCGGTCCCCGTCGCGCATGAGCCGAGGGACACGGATACACCGCGTCGCCTTGCCTTCCAGCAGTATCCGGATCTCGCCCAGGGGCGCTTCGGCTCCCAGATCGACTCACGATCGCGACAGCTCAACAGAGCGCCCAGAGAGAAGAAGCCGACCACAGCAGTCAGCGCGGGCCTGGGGCATCAAGCCGAGCAACCTTTGGCTCTCAATCGACGCTGTATGTGGGCAGCCACCCGACACCCACTGCTCGGCACGGCGGTCGGCCCGGAGCTGTGCCAGGAGTTCGGCCGCAGCGCCAGGTGCGGGCGCGTACGGCGCGGCGGGTGTGCGGTCGGGGAGACAGGGCGTAGGCGTGGTCCTGCTTGCCGTCATCGACACCGATGACGACCAGGCCGCGTCGCCCCACCTGCGGCAGAGCCTGTCACCAGGGGCTGCGGACCTTGATGCCCAGCGCCCGGACCCGGTCCTGATCCTTCGGCGCAAGCCTCAGCAACCGGTTCTCGCCGACGACGCCGTCCTGCCGCCAGATGGTGCAGAGGCCCTCCAGTGCCGCTTCGGCGACCTCCGGCTCCTCGTCCGCCGCGGCGAGCACCAGGGCTTCCACGACCGGACTGGTCCGCAGTCCCGCGACCGCCCGCGCCGTCCGGGCCCGCTGCTCCGCGGGGACGGCCGGGTCGGCGAGCGCGCGCAGGACGTCCGCCGTGTCACGTGCGTCCTCGCAGGGCAGTACCCAGACCACGTAGGCCAGCTGCGCCCCCAGCACGATCAGGTACTCCAGTGGTATGAGCATTCCCACCGGCAGCAACAGCAACAACGGCAGTGCGACCATCCAGCCGCCCCGGATCCGCTGGGCGCCACCGGTCGGCGGTTCGAACCGACGGCCGGCCAGCAGGACGAGGACGAACATGGTCGCGAGTGTCAGGAGGGGAACCCCCACGAGTGCCATCCGCATCTCGAGCACGAACTCGTCGGTGAAGGGCTCGTCACCGAGAGCGGGCCGCACGGAGGCCGCGGTCACCCAGGCCAGCAAGGCGGTCAGGACGTAGCGCCGCAGGGATATCCACAGCCACTTACCCGTACTCATGACACTTCCTCACTCAGCAGCTCTTCGTACAGGTGCCATTGATGCAGGTGCGGCCTTTTACAGTCATCGTCTGCGTGAAGCCGGTCTGCAGGTCGTTGGACACACCTTCATTCACAAGTGCGTCGGAAGCAGGTACTCCACAGGCAAGAAGGCGACGGCGCAGGGCGACACGCGGCTTCTCGAATAAGGCCGCCTCGTCGCACGGACCGCCAGCGCTGCCGCTGCAGACCGACGCACGCGGTCGGCGCGGTCCGTGGTTACTCCTCGTCGTCGTCCTCGGGTTCGGATTCCCGGGCGAACCAGAGGTCGAGAACATACTGCTCAGAGGCTGGACACTGCTTCCGTGCTGCTCCGATCTGCTCCGGTGTCCATTGCTCCTCGGCAACTCGCCGGAGGGTCGTGTCGTAGGAGGCGGCGGTTGCGTTCCGTCCGTGCCATGCGGCGTGGCCCTCGTAGACGCCGGGGCGTGGGAGGGTCATTTCGCCTGCGGGCCCGTAGGTGAGTTGGTTGATGACGAGCAGGCCGGTCTCGGACTCCAGGGATACCGCGGTGGTGCCTTCGGCGTCTGCTGGTGGCTGTTGTGGGGTGTCCCAGACCCTGATGGTGACTTCTGCTTCGACGTCCGGTTGAAGGCTGTGGAGGTAGGGGTGGTAGCCGTTTCCGGCGACCACGTTGGTCCTTGACTGCTTCAACGCCTCGTCGTCGCCGATGTACGCGCCTGAGTCGTACACCTCCAGGATCCCGCGGTCTGGTTGGGCGAAGGTGCTGTACTCGGCAAGGAGAGGCATCGGGGGCTCCGTCGAATGGTCAGGGAGTGATCTTCACGTAGAACGCGTCGCCGTCGAGGATGCCGTTGAGGGTGAACATCTCGTTGAGGCGGCGCCCCCAGATGTACGTCAACAGCGCGTGGATCAAGGCACGTTCCCCCACATCCGTTCCGGGCTGCGGGTGGCGCAGTGGGCCGAGGCGGGAGCGGCCGTGCGCCCGCTCCTCCCCCGTCGCGAGTACTTCTACCCCACGCCCCCCGTCCGCCTCCTGGGCAGCGGAGCACGCGCTGCGCGTCGGCAGGCCCATGTCGACCCTGATGATCGCGATCGATGCCCTCCTGCCCTTCGGGCTGCTCGTCCCGGGAATCCGGCCTTTACGCCGCTGCTGTCGGCATCTGTGTGCTTCTGGGCTCTGCTCCCCGTCCAGCTCGCGGGATCCTCCCTGACCACGACGGCCTCCTACATCCTGTTCGCCGGATGATCGGCCGGTCCTCGGTGCCGGTCTTCGGTGCCGGTCCTCGATGTCAGTCCTTGGTGTCAGTCCTTGGTGGCGGAGTGCCAGCTCATCCCCCAGCCGTATTCGAGGTCGGCGGCCTGCTGCTTGAAGACTCCCGGCGCGAGCACCAGGTACTTCGCCTCTCTCCGTACGACCAGTTCGCCGCCCACGTTCTCGATCAGCGCGATCGCGGCGACCGGTGAGGGGACGGTGCACTCGTCCAGACGCACTTCGATCGGAGGGCCGGCGGGCGGATACAGCGTGGCGACGCCGTGCAGTCCCGCGAAGTCGGGCGCCCCGTCGTAGATGACCACGAACACCAGGAGGCGCTTGATCTCGGCCGAGTGATCAAGGTTGATCATCAGGTTCTCGCCGTCCTCGCTGCCGCCGGTCCGGTCGTCCTGGTCCAGCAGGACGTACGGCGGTCGGTCGAACGAGCCGAACTGGTTGCCGATGGGGTGGACGATGCCCTTCGTTCCGTTCCGCAGCTCCCACATGCAGGAGAGGTCCAGGTCGACGTCCTCCAGCCGGACGGCGTCCGTGCCCCTGCCCAGCTGGCCGCGCCCCGGCTCGGCCGCGCTCCACGTGAGGTTGACCCGCATGGCCCCCGAGGTGGCGCCCTGCTTGGTCAGCGACACCGCGGGGGCGGCCTTCGTCAAAGTGATCTTCGACAGCCGTACGGGTTCGGGCGCCGGGGGCACGGGCGGCGGCTGCCGTACGGGTGGGGATGACGGCGTGGTGGGCTCGTCCACGGTGATGCCGAAGTCGGTGGCCAGCCCGGCCAGGCCGGAGGCGTAACCCTGGCCCACCGCGCGGAACTTCCACGCACCGCCCCGCCGGTACAGCTCGCCGAGCAGGAACGCCGTCTCGGAGTCGGCGTCGGTGGCGTCGAACCTCGCCGCCTCGGCCCCGCTCTCTGCGTCCAGTACGCGTACGAACAGACCGGGCACTCGGCCGAACGTGCCGTCGGTGGAGGCCGCGACCACCACGGTCGTGATGTCCTGCTCCACCGCCGACAACGTCACGCTGATCGTCTCGACGACGCTCGCGCCGTCCTGTCGCCTGCCCTCGTGGCGGACGGCGCCGCTGCGGTGGGCGGGCTGGTTGTAGAACACGAAGTCGTCGTCCGACCGCACCTTTCCGGCCGCGGTCAGCAGCAGGGCCGACACGTCGACGCCCGGAGTTCCGGGGCGCTCCTGCCATCCCAACTCCACCCGCACCGAAGTGTGTTCCACCGGCACATTGGCGCCTTTTCGCAAGCCCATGCGGGCCCCCCTTCCGCGACTGCCCCCCGACGTCCGCAGCCTACGATGTCTTCCCGCCCGTCTCGGTACTTCTCGCTCAGCCGCAGCGCTTCCTGATCAATTCGTAGGAGCGCAGGCGGTCGCCGAGGTCGTGCACGGGCGTGGTCAGCATCAGCTCGTCCGCGCCGGTCTCGCGCGCCAGTCGGTCGAGCCGGCGAACGACTGTCTCCGGGGCCCCGACGGCCTGCTGTGCCCGGAAGTGGGCCAGCACCGCTCGCTCCTCCTCCGTGAACGGGTGGGTGGCGGCCTGCGCGGGGGTCGGGAAGGGCATGTCGCTCACCCCCTTGAGGAGCCCGGCCTTGACGACGGCCATGGGCCCCGTCCGCCGCACGGCCTCCTCGTCGGTTTCCGCGCACACCGCCTCGACGCACAACAACACCCGGGGCCGCTCGCACCAACGGGACGGGGTGAACTCCGCCCGGTAACGCTCGAGTACCGCAAGGGTGTTGTCGGGTCGGATGTGGTGGGCCACGGCCACCGGCAGGCCGAGCGCCGCGGCGAGGGCGGCGCCCGCGGTGCTGGAGGCGAGCAGCCACGGCTCCGGCAGCGGGTCGAGGGCGACTTCGCCCACCAGGAAGGAGAGGACCGAGGCCACGTCGCTCCCGTACTCCGCGTCGGTCGTCGGTCCGGCGCCGCGGCGCAACGCCCGCGCGGTGGCCTCGTCGAAGGTTCCGGGGCCACGGCCGATGCCGAGGTCGATACGGCCCCCGTGCAGGGCGGCCAGTGTCCCGAACTGCTCCGCCAGCATGATGGGGGCGTGGTTCGGTGCCAGCACCCCGCCAGAGCCGAGACGGATGACGGAGGTCGTGGCGGCGGCGTGCGCGATCAGCACGACCGGCGGGAACGCGCCGATCGCGGGCGAGTGGTGGTGCTCGGCGTACCAGAGCCGGTGGTAGCCGAGCCGTTCGAGTCCCTGTGCGAAGGCGGCGGTGTCCCGCAGCGTGTCCACGGCGCGGGTGTCCGTCTGGACCATCGCGACTTCCAGTGCTGAAAGAGGTATGTCGAGCATGTCGTCAGCATAGGGATCATGCGCCTGCATGGGGATCACTCGTGGGCACGGGCAGCACGCGTTCAGCGGGAGGCCAGGTACCAGTGGATCGGAACACGACGACTCCGAAGGTAAGGCCCCGCCCAGGCTCGACGGGCTGCAAGGTTGATGACCAGCCCGGACAGCGGCAGGGCGGTGCCGGGCGATTTCACGGTACTGATCCGCGTCCGGGTGCCATCCTTCGCGGCGTAGGCGTAGACGGGCAGGTCCAGGGCGGCCTTGCCGCCCAGGTCAGGGGGTGTCGCCGGACCAGTTCCAGCGGTTCCGCTCGCCGGGGCGCGGGTAGTACAGGGCCCCGCCGCCGACGCCGAACCGGCCGAGCCCGGTCATCAGCGCGGCGCCGGTCCGGACCTCGTCTGCCGTCCAGCCGGTGATGTCGACGAGGAGTACCGGTCGATCCTTCTCCCGGCCAGCCGGCCGGGTCCCGACGACGTCATACATCGCGAGGGCAACACGGCGCCGCCCACCCTCTTCGATGCTGAACGGGCCCTGGGCCTGATCGATGGGTTCTTCTGGTGGGCCCACCCCAGCGGTGGATAGACGCGGGGCTCGGCTCGGGCCTGTGCGTACAGAACCGGGACGAACCATCTGTCCGGCGAAGGGTGGCGGGGGGTAAACGGCCTGCGACAGACGCATCACCGGCCACGCCGACGGCTGGTACACCAACGCCTCCTCGGCGCATCCTGGCCGCCTTCGAGTCGGCCACGGACGGAACTCCGCGCCAAGGCCTCTGCGAAGCCCTCGACACCGACACCGAACCCCGGCACGTCGAGAGCAAGCGGGCCAATCTGAAACGCCGGCTCACCACGGCACCTTGGCCGAGCCCGAACCGGGCGTGTTCACGCCATCCCGCTAGGCGTGGAGTCCTCGGGCTGGGCAGAACCAGCCCGAGACGTTTCCGAAGAACGCGCAGCCCCACCACACCAGGACAGCCGGACCGACGTAGTACGACGGCCACAGCAGCCAGGCCACGCCGTAGCCGGAGCCCGCGGTGACGAGCAACGGTACGCCCGCGTACCAGCCGAGGCGGGCGCGGCGCAGAAGCCGTACCGCGCCCCAGCCGGCAAAGAACGCGGCGAGCGCGAACAAGGTCAGCACGACGATGCCCATCAGCGATTCCATGCCCACGACGCTACTCGCCGGTACGAAAGCGTGAGCCGGAGGGCACCTGCACCGGAGGGCCCCCTATAGTGGCCAGTCCGACAACAGGGGGCGGGCATGGGTGGAGTGTGGGAGCGGCGGCCGGCTGCCCGGAAGCTGGTACTCGCCGGATTCTGGCTGACGCTGCTCGCCCTGGTGGGCTGGTCCCTGAGCGACATGGTCTCTGCTGACTGGCCGCAACGGCCCCTGTGGGACCTCGGCAGCGCGGGCCCCTGGGCCGCCTTCTACGCACGAGGGATCGGCATAGGGTCCTCGATGGCAGCCAGCAGCTGTATGGTCACCGCCGCCATGGTGCTGGCCTGGGATCTCCTCTGCCAGACCCTGCGCTCGGTACGCAGAGCCGGACAGCACCAATCCCCGAGCCTCGCGCCACGAGCCCGCTGAGAGCCGACAGCAGCAGGAACTCTGCCGGCGCATCCGATCGCCCATGCGTGACCTGCGCCGCCCGGCCATAACACCACAGAGTCCGCAACGTCCGCCGTTGCCCGTAGTCACAAGCCCCAGCCGGAGAAGAACCGAAAAAGGACCCGACACCATCCCAACCACAACGACGGCATAAAGAGTGTCGCAGAAGGCCTGATGTGGGGCATCTTGCCTGTACGGGCAGGATGTTACGCGCTGAGCCGGCATGGGTGGAGACGTTCACAGGCTTGCCGATCGATCGGTGGGAACGGTCCGGGCGGGGGCCGTCCGTGGTGCCAGCCGCTGGCCGACCGGGTGCTGCTGGTGGCCGTCTACTACCGCACGAACCTCACGATGCGGCAGCACGCCCCGCTCTTCGGGATCTCCCCGGCCACCGTCTGCCGGGTCATCGAGCGTCTGCGTCCGCTGCTGGCGCCGGAGCCGGCCCCCGGACGGTTGCCAAGGTCGAGCGGTTGTGGATCGTGGACGGCACCCTCATCCCGGTCCGTGACCGCACGGTCGGCGCCTCCTCCTACAACTACCGGTTCTCGGCGAACGTGCAGGTCATCATCGACGCAGACACCCACCTGGTCGTCGCCTCGGCCCGGCCGGCACCCGGGAACAAGGCCGACGCCCACGCCTGGCGCGAGTCCCACCTGCCGGCCGCGGCGGCCGCCACGACGGTCGCCGGGCGCACGAGGTGGCGCGGAGCATCAGTTCGCGAAGCTGGCGGCCGGTGGTAGTGATGTTGTTTTGGCAAACGGTGTTGAGAGCCACCTTGGTCAGGGCATTGCGCCGGGGAAAGTCTTGGCCCAGCTCGTCTAGTGCCACGGCCAGCGAATGTGGATCGCAAGGAGTGTACGGAACGCCAGCGCCGCGTCTCGGATCGTGTCCGACTCGATCACGCGCCGACGTGAAGGGAGGCCGCCCCCAAGGAGGGAGTTGCCGGGTAGCGGTCGCGAACTGCCCGGATCCTGCGGTGCAGAGCGGTGGCAGCCCGGTCGGGGTCGGGCGTTCCGGGCCGGTCGGCCACCAGGTGTGCGTAGAAGGATTCAGCGATGTCGCCGGCCAGGCGATCGTCGATCTGCCACAGGGTTCCAACGACGTGCGGAAAGCCTGCGAGCTGGAAGGCACTGGTGAGGTGGATGGCCTCGTCGAGGAGGTCGGAGGCGGTGGGATGCGCGGTGTTGCAGGCGGACAGGTAGGCCAGCTGCGCGCGGTCGAGATCGACCTGGGCCAGCGCCGAGACGGTCAATGGCGTTGTGGCGTGGTCGTGCAAGAACAGCAGGCTCCGGGACGGGTCGGTGTGGTCGGTGTCGCCGTGGCAGGCGAAGTGGGCGATGCCACACTCCGGGAGCAAGGTGAGCACGGCGGCAGCGGTTGGGGAATCGGCGCCCGGCGGAACGGGCGATCCGTCGAGCGCGGGCTCGGGTCCGGTGAGCTGCACCGGGCGGGGAAGCAGGGCCCTGATCCGGCGGGCTTCCTCGGCCACGTGATCCAGTGGGCTGAGGCCGGGAGTGGTCGGCATGGCGACGATCAGGGACCGGGGGGTGGAGGCATCCCGGCCCCGGCGCTGGTTTCGGCGCCGGCGGGTGTGGTGCAGAGCACGGATGGTGGGGGTGTAGGAGGAGATCACCCGGTCCAGGACGGTGCGGCGGTACGGGCCCTGCCCGGTGCCCGCGGCGTGCAGAGCTAGCAACGCAGTCCACCGGGCGCCCCCCATCCTCGGGAGCCGGGTCGCTGAGGAAAATGCGCTGCCTACGGAGTCAGGTGAAGCGGGAGTCGCTGCGGCAGTAGCCGTAGCCGCAGTGCCCGGCCAGGTCGGAGCGTTTGACGGTCTCGCGTGAGGCGGGGCAGGGCAGGGGGGTGGAGTCGAACAGCCGCAGGTCGTCGTGCCAGGTGGGCAGCTGCCGGGCCAGGGCCTCGATCACGTGGCTGATGAGCGGGCCGGCGGCGTTGAGGCGCTTGTTGTAGGCGGACTGCTGGGACAGGTAGCGGAACAGGCGTGCCAGCCGGGCGTGAGCGAAGCGGATCCACTGCCGGGCCGAGGGGAAGCCGAGCAGGACCTGGGCGACGGCCAGGCACAGCAGTTCGGCGTCCGTCAGTTTGGGGGGTCGCCGATCCGGCGACGCGGGGCTACATGGTCGTCGATGAACACGTGCAGTGCCGCCAGAAGGGCGTCCAGGCCAGAAGTCACACTCAGGCCATCGGGCGCCCTTCGCCATAGTCGCGGCCAGCACAAACATCGGACTCATTCATCTAGCCGGGTTCGGGTTCGTCATGGATCGTCAATGCTCCGGCGAGGTCGAGGTCGGCGACAGTGCCGTGTGCGCCGGCGCGGACGAGCAGTACTGCGCCGAGCGCGGTACTCCAGAACGTCCTGGCCTCCACACTGAGCGGTCGACGGGTCCTCCAGCCGCGACTGTCGATGAGCTGGCTCACGAAGCGCTCGGATTGCCGGAACAGCAACTGGAGGTGCTGGTCGACCACGGGGGCGAGTTCCGGCTTGGAGATCCCGGCGGCGAGTGCTCGCGCGACCGATGGGAGCGAGGGCATGGCCAGCACGGCGCGGGCGATGTTGCGCCGAAATGTCGCCGCATCGGGTGCTTGGCGCCCGATGCGCTCGATCCGGCGGGCGTCGTGCAGCAAGCCGAGAAAAGCGGCGTGCACGAGCAACGAGTCCTTGGAGCCGAAGTGGTAGGTGACCTGATTGGGGAAGACCCCTGCCGCGTTCGCGATCGCCGCGACGCTCAGCTCGGTGCCGGGCCGCTCTTTGCAGAGCTGTGCGGTTGCCTCGATCAGCCGGCGCCTGGTCGCGCGACCGCGGTCACGCGAGCGACCCGACGTTGATCGAGCTTCGGTTCGTTTCGTTTCCACGTCCGAATTGTATGTGATACAACAAGCTTTGTGAACTTGTATCACATACAAGAAAGGTCCAAGGGCATGCACGGGACTGAAGTCGTAGTGACCGGACTCGGCGCGACCACGCCACTCGGTGGGGACATGGCGTCCACCTGGGACGCCCTGCTTGCCGGCGAGTCCGGCATTCGCGGCGGAGTCCTGCGCGACCACGAGGACGCCGGCCTTCCCGACACCGTCGCGGGGACGATGGCGATCGATCCCGCTGAATTGCTGCTGCCGGTGCAGGCCAGGCGGCTCGACCGCGCGCAGCAGGCGGCCCTCATCGCGGCGGCCGAAGCCTGGGCCGACGCCGGCGCCCCGCAGGTGGATCCGGACCGGCTGGCATCGGCGATCGGCACGGGCATCGGGGGCATACGGACGCTGTTGAAAGAAGACGACGCACTGGAGGCGGCCGGGACTCGGCGCGTCTCGCCACGCACCGTCCCGATGCTCATGCCCAATGCGGCGGCGGCGCTGATCAGTATCGAGTACGGCGCGCGGGCCGGGGTCTACACGCCCGTCTCGGCGTGCTCTTCCGGTGCCGAGGCGATCGCCCTGGGGGCCAGGCTCATCCGTGCCGGCGAGGCGGACGTGGTCATCGCGGGCGGGACCGAGGCCGCGATCACCCCCATCACCGTCGCCGGCTTCGCCCAGGCGAAAGCACTCTCGCGGCACACTGGTGAACCCGCCTCGGCATCAAGGCCGTTCGCCGCGGACCGCAGCGGATTCGTCCTCGGTGAAGGCGCGGCCGTCGTGGTGCTCGAAAGCGCCGAGCATGCCAACGCCCGGAGCGCGCGGGTCCACGCGGTGCTCGCGGGCGCCGGCATCGCCGCCGATGCCCACCACATCACCGCGCCCGCTCCCGACGGCTCGGGGCAGATCTCGGCCATGCGGAAGGCCCTCGCGCAAGCCGGCTTGGCTCCCGAGCAGATCAGCCACATCAACGCCCACGCCACCGGGACTCCGGTCGGCGACGTCGCCGAGGCGCGCGCGATCGGGAAGGTCTTCGGCCGCGCCACCGTGACAGCCCCCAAGGCGGCGCTCGGCCATCTCTTCGGCGCAGCCGGCGCGATCGAGGCGCTCATCGCCGTTCTCAGTGTGAAGCACGGCGTCATCCCACCGACCCGCAACCTCACCGAGGCCGGCGTGGGCGACGACATCGACCTCGATGTCGTCGCGGAGCGACGAGACGCCCCCCAGGAGGCCGTGCTCAGCAACTCCTTCGGCTTCGGTGGGCAGAACGTCTCACTCATCGTCGCCGCGCACGGCATCGCACGTCCAATGCGGTAGGGGAGCCGCATGCGTTGCACCGTGGTGGGCGGCACCTCGGTGAAGTCCAGCGCGACGAGCTCGGTGGCTCTGGCCTGCCCTCGCTCGGCCGGCGTCCACCGGCCCGGGGCGTGCTACCCCTGCATCCCCGGGGCTGTCCGGGTCGAAAGTGTTCACCACCGCGTGCGAAACCCTCGGCATCAGCGTCCAGGCTTACCCGCCGTACGCGCCGACCGCGACCCGGTACTGCTACCGCCAGAGCGCTCTGGTCACCGGGCCTCGCCCGCGCACGCCCTATCGGCGGGGACTGCGCCCGACCATAGCCGCAGCCGGCCAGCTCCCCGCATCACAAGCACAGCGTTCGCCACCCTGTGTGACGTCGCACGGGGTGCGTGGACACCCGAAGCCGACACGTCCACTCCCCCGGCCCCTTCATATCCCGCCACGGTCCGGGGCAGGCGGCCCGGGCGTCGTAGCGGTCAGGGCAGAGCTCGTAGGCCACACCCAGGTAGCAGGTCACCGATTCGGCCCAGTACCCGTGACGGACAGGCGGTCCGGGCGGTTGTGGGGTGCGTCGTCCGAGTTGGATTCCCCGCAAACCAAGTTCAAGGAGAATTTTGATGTTCCGTATCGCCAAGGCCGTAGCCGCTACCGCCGCCGCCGGTGCCGTCCTGGCAGGCGGGGCCGGCATGGCCGCCGCCGACGCCACAGCCGAAGGCGCCGCCATCGGCTCCCCCGGCGTCCTGTCCGGCAACGTCGTCCAGGTCCCCATCCACATCCCCGTCAACATCTGCGGCAACACCGTAAACGTCGTCGGCCTCCTCAACCCCGCCTTCGGCAACACCTGCATCAACGGCGGCGGCCTCAAGGACCACTACAAGGGCCAGCAGCACGGCGAGTACTGACACCACCAGGCCCCGGATGCCGGCGCACACAGCGCGTCGTCACACCCAGCGGCCACCTGAACCAGCCGCAGCGCACAGCCCGGTACCGAAATCGGCCTCCCCGCCATCCTCCGAGGGGAGGCCGACTTCTGTGCGGGGCCTGTCGGGTATTGGTCGCACGGACGCACCAGCGGGTGCTGCCTTCTCCCCTGGCACATGTCCGCCGCACCACCACAGCTCGCACAGGCGGAGAAGCAGGACCAGGCGGGGGCGTTCGGCGTGGCCGCCGTCCTGAAGGCCGGCCGGGACCTCCTCGAAACCCTCGGGCTGTCGGCCGCCCCACCCGACGCGGCCGACAGCGTGGTCCTGGTCGTATCCGCACTCGTCACCAACGCCCCTGCGCCACGGCGGCGGCACCTACACCCTCCACCTGGGCGCCCACCCGAACACCATCCGAGTCTCCGTCGACGACCCCAGCCCCATGCGCCGCGCATGCGCACCCCGACGCGACCGACGGCACCGGCGGATTCGGCTGACACATGGTCACCGACCTCGCCCACGCCACCCTCGTCCCACCCACCCGACGGCGGCAAAACCTTCCGCGGCAGCGAAGAGCTCCGCCGTTTTCAGGGCCGACTTCGTCTCGGTCGACAGCCGCCGTGTCTGGTGGCCGATACGTCCGCACCGCCCGCGCAGTGACCAGGAGTGGCAGAGAAATTTGCAGTGGTCATGGAGTCCCATCCGTTGCATGGGATCACGTAGTGCACTCCACGCGTCGGGGTCCACGCCGAGATCGACGCCGTCCCACATGACTACTACCCGAAAATGGATGAAGAAACATATCTGGCGACAAGCCTCGCCTGTACCTGCATGGCCATCAGCTGAAACCGTGCCGACCTGGGCCGTGCAACAGCAACCCCTACGCTCTGAGTCCTGCGGATTCAATGCTCCTAGCGGCTGGCGTCGCCCCCGGCTTCGGGGGCCGGGACGGCCGTCGATCGTTGGGGGTGAGCAGTTCCCTGCGTGCCACGGCGACCGCCCCGGCTATGGCCGTGATAACCCAGAATCTCCGCTTCACCCAGCACCAGCCATGTCTCGCCCGATATGGCGACATGGCGGCGGCCCGCGCCCTTGGGAAAGGGGCAGGCCGCTGTCATGCAATCAGAACCGGGCTGGTCTCGTGCGGCTACCAGCGATACCAGCGGCCACTGCCGCCCTTGGGACGGGCAACGAAACCGATCAGCCACAGGACCAGAACCGCGATCGCGACCCACCAAAGGATCTTCACCGCAAAACCGGCACCGAAAAGGATCAGAGCGAGCAGGAGAACAAGAAGCAGGGGAACCATAGTTATCAACCTCCGAGGCTCCTTGTGCCCCGCCGCCCTCCACCCATGCGCTCGATCCTTATGTGTTTCTTAACCGGGAAGGCAGGCAAGGGAATGCGCCTGCATTCAGCAGGAGGCGCGGCCAGCGCTCAGGTTCGCTCCCGATGCCGGTACGCGCCCCGTGGGCGGCTCCGGCGCAGGCTCGTAGAAGATGGTGCCGGGCAGTCCGCGGCGACACGAGAAGCGAGATGGACTGGTGCACGCGGGAGGTGCCGGGCGCGGAGCGATTCCTGGAGTACGAACTGCGCCTGGAAGCGGAGGTGTTCGCCGATCTTCCAGTGACCGGGCTGTGCCTGTGATTCGATCGGCGCCTGGACGTCGCTGGCGCCGCGGCCCTGCCGATTGCCGCGCATCGCACGCACGTGGCTGCAGGCCGCCACGGTGCATACTCCCACATCGCGCAGCCGGCGCCGGCGCTACATGTGACGCCGCTCCTCGATGGGCCGGGGGCGCGACTGGTCGGTCATGCGGATCTGGACTCGCGCCCGGAGCTGGCGGCGTCCCTGAGCGCGCTGGTCCGCGTGCCCGGCGCCGTCGTGAACCTTGATCTGAGCGGGGTCGATTTTTTCGACGTCGATGCCGTTTCCCAACTGGTTTGCGCAGCAGATGTTTTGAGGAGTGAGGGCCGGCGGCTGGTTTTGCATCAACCTCCACCGTCGCTGCTGCGGGCAGTGCAGATGTTCCCCGACGAGTGCAGTGTCCTGGAAATGGCGGCATGACCGACAGCGTGACCACCGTTCCGGATGCTGGGCCCTTCGTGCATCCCGCGTTGTTCTACCGCACCCAGGAGGAGTACGTCAGAGGAGTGGGCGGCTTTGTGCGTGCCGCGCTCAGGGCAGAGGAGCCCACGTTCGTGGCGGTGCCCGAAGCACATCTGGACGCTCTGCGCGGGTGGTTGGGGGGCGACGCCGCGGGTGTCGACTTCGCGGACATGGCGGTGCTGGGCCGAAACCCCGGGAGGATCCTGGCGGCCCTGCAGGACTTCGCCGACCGGCACCCCGGCCGGGCCGCTCGCATCGTGGGAGAGCCGATCTGGCCGAGCCGCTCGCGCCCAGAGACGCTGGAAGCCACCCGGCACGAGGCGCTCATCAACACCGCCTTCGCCGGCCGCGCCGCCACGATCCTGTGCCCCTACGACGTTACCGCCCCACCCGAAGCAGTGGCCGCCGACGCCCGGCGCACCCACCCCACACTCCTCGAGAACGGCCGTGACCTGGCCAGTGCGGCCTACGTCGACCGCGCCGCCGTCTGCGCCGACTGCGACGAACCCCTACCCGAACCAGTGCATGCCCTGCCCCTTCCCTATGCCGCGGGGCGGCACCCTTCGACTGTGGACCACCGAACACGGCACCGCCGTGGCCGAGATCCGCGACAAGGGCCACCTGGCAACCCCCCTCACCGGACGCCGGCACCCTGCCCTCACCTCCGGTAACGGCGGCCGGGGCCTGCGGATGATCCACCAGCTGTGCGACCTCGTCGAAATCCGCGCCACCGGTACCGGCCTCACCCTGCGCCTTCACCTCGCACCCTGAGCCCGCTCAGCAAGCCCGACCCCGGGCCCCAGACGGTCGGCCCGTTCCTGTCCCGGTCACGGTTCGACGAGGAAGCCGCCGGCGTGGCCAGGCGCGTCGCCGCCACGAAGACGGAGTTCCTCTTCGAGAAGGACGACATCGACGACCATGTACCCGGACGGGTTGGACGTCTGCGGGGCCAGGCTGAGTGCCGGGGGTGTTGAACAAGGACGGGGTCGGTACCGCCGCTGCGGTACCGACCCCTGCACGTCACGGTCAGTGCTTGAAGATGTCCTTGACCTTCTCCTTGGCCTCGCGCGCATCGCCCTTGGCCTGGTCGGCGCGGCCCTCGGCGGTCATCCCCTCGTTGCCCGTTAGGCGGCCAGCCGTCTCCTTGACCTTGCCCTTGGCCTGCTCTGCCTTCGCCTCGGTCTTCTGCTCGTCCGACACAGCTGATCACTCCCGACGATAGAAAAAGCTTTACACGGCCTCGTGTGACCGCTCGACTCCCTCCCAAACCCCGACGCCGCGGCCGGGGGAGAATCGGCGACCGCGGCCTGGCCCTGTCACACGCATGGGCGACGTATCCCGGCACGTCCATGACGTCCACCCTCGCGGGCGCCCCTATCCGGAGACGCAGGCCCCGGCGGTACCGAACGAATTGGAGTCGCTTACACAGCCGGCCGGCGTCGGGCCGTTGAGCCGATCCGGGTGCCGGAGCCGGACGGACAGCACTCCTAGGCGATGGAGCGGCTCGACCACCAGACCGAGCCGAAGAGGAGCGCGCCGGGGAGGATGCCGGAGACGGTGGAGACGGCGGAGGCGGGAGCGCCGAGGAAGGCGAGGGTCATGCCGAGTGCACCGCAGGCCGCCATCGAGCCGCCGAGGACGCGGAGTGGGGGTCGGCTCCATGCGGTCGCGAGGCCGAAGAAGTGGACGCCGACGACGAAGGCGATCCAGCCGGCGGTAGCAGCGGGCGTGTTGAGGACTTTGTTGATGATGGCGAGGCCGGCGGCTATGCCGACGACTTCGGCTGCGACGACGAACCAGTAGGACCGGCCGAAGCGCGGCGGGGAGGCGGTGGTGGTCTCGGGTACGGGCCGGCGGTTGAAGACCCCGAGGAGCAGGAGCGCGACGACGGCGAGGACTCGGAGGGGGATGCCGACGGCGTTCGGAAGGGCACCGGCATTGGCCTGGACGAAGAAGAGCCCGAAGCTCGACCCGATGAGCCTGGTGGCTCGTACTCTGTTCATGATCGTGAAGATAGCGCGACGGTCATCCTCACCCGAACGCACCCTCTACGCCCACCGCCCCGGGCCAGGTGAGCTGATCCCGCTCACCTGCAACGAGATCCAGCACCTGTTCATCACCCTCGTCGTCCGACCTGTCCGCCATGCCGCCCACCGGCTCGGTTGGTCGAACTGGCGACGTCGCCACCAGGCCCGATCCCAGGCCGGCCACTACCGGCGGCAAGCAGCCCAGACATGATCGAGCGGTTCAGCTGGCAAGTTCCATAAGGTACGGCGCTCGGTATTCGGTCCGGATCACAGCGCGCACGGGGTCCAGTCACCCCAGCGGCGGCCAGGCGGCGCCGAAGCTCTTCCTGCGAGACGTCTTCTACGTGGGTCAGAAACACCCCCATGTGCCCCGAAGGGTCCTTGAGGATGACGGTCCGATGGTGATCTCGGCGTGCAGAATCCCGCCGCTCGGAGCGTCGATCCTGAAGTCCTCACGGGCGCCGAATGCCCGCTGGTAGAAAGCGATCGCCGCGGCGGCGTCGTCGACCATGATGTGCGGGATCACGGCATAGCGGTAGCGGTAGCGGTAGCGGTAGCGGTAGGGGATCTCGATGTGGGCTGTGCGCTCGGTCCCGGCGAACCTCCTTGGAAAGGCACGCTGGTCGGTTCCTGTGGCTCTGGAAGGAACCTAAAAGCTCAAGTTTGGTTGAGGTCAAGTGTCGATGCGGCCCTGCAAGTGCCTGCCTGCAGGACCTGCCCTGCCCTTCGGAAGGCACAGCTCGCCAACTCGAGCGCTCACCCGCCAACAGAAGCGTTGAGTCACATCAGGCTGAAGGTCACGATGTACGGCTGGAGTACTAGGGCGTACTGGTGAAGGCCCGGCGGTAGGAGCGGGGTGGAACTCCCCGGCGCCGTACGAACTGTTCGCGCAGCACGGCGGCGCTCGCGTAGCCGACCCGGTGGGCGATCTCCTCGACGGGTAGGTCCGTGGTTTCCAGGAGTTCCTCGGCTCTGCTCAGTCGCAGGCTGCGCAGCCAGGCGTGCGGGGTGGTGCCGGTCGCGGCGGTGAAGCGGCGGGCGAAGGAACGTTTGCTCATCAGGGCGCGGTCGGCCAGCTCCGCTACGGGCAGGGGCTCGTGGAGGTGCTCGCGGGCCCAGCCGAGGACCTCGGCGAGCCGCTCGTCCTCGCCGTCCTCGGGGACGGGCGCGGCCAGGTACTGGGCCTGTCCCCCGTCGCGGTGGGAGGGCAGCACCATGTCCCGGGCGACGGCGTTGGCCATTGCGGCGCCGTACTCCCGCCTCAGCAGGTGGAGGCAGAGGTCGAAGCCCGCGGCGGCTCCCGCGCCCGTGACGATGCTCCCCTCGTCGATGTAGAGCGCGTCGGGTTCCACGGTGACCTCCGGGTGGCGGTCGGCGAGGAGTTCGGCGAACCGCCAGTGCGTGGTTGCCCGTAGGCCGTCGAGCAGTCCTGCGGCTGCGAGCGCGAACGTGCCGACGCAGTGGGCCGCGACCACGGAGCCGCGTCGGTGTGCGGTCCTCAGCGCGTCAAGTACCGCGGGGCCGGGCGGTGTGCGGAATCCGGCCCCGGGCAGGGCGATCAGCAGATCGGCGTCGGCGAACCGGTCCAGTCCGTGCGCGACGGACAGCGGCACGCCATGGTCCGTGGGCACCGGTCCCGGCCGGTCGGCGCACAGGGCGAAGTCGAAACCGGGCAGCGCCGCGCCGTGGGGACCGAACACCTCGGTGACGATCCCGACGGCGAGCAGGCCGACGCCGGGAGGGACGTACGCGGCGACGGTCGTGAAGGGTGGCATGGGCGCAGTGTGGCACACGGTTGGCACGAATCCTGCGATCAGAGGCATCAGTGCCACTCGTCGCTCACGGTCGTACTCGGAAAGATGGAGGCCATGACAGACGCACCGGCCGGCCGCAGCGCCGCATACAAGATCCTGACCACCGGCTACGTGGGTTCCACCGGCCCCGGGGTCGCCGCCACGGTCTCCTACATCTCCGACGCGGGACGGCATGTGATCTTCGACCCGGGCATGGTGGCGAGCCACGACCACATCCTCGCCCCCCTCGCAGAACTGGGACTGGGCCCCGACGACATCACCGATGTGGTGCTCAGCCACCACCACCCGGACAACACCATGAACGTGGGCCTCTTCGGTCGTGCCCGGGTGCACGACCACAAGGTGGAGTACCAGGGCGACAGTTGGACGAGCCGGGACGCGGAGGGCTACGAACTGACCCCGTCGCTACGGCTGATCCGTACCCCGGGCCACAGCCCGGAGGACATCACGCTGCTGGCAGGCACCGACTCGGGCGTCGTGGCCTTCGCCGGCGACCTGTGGTGGCACGCGAACGGCCCGGCGGACGACCCGGTGGCCCCCGACCGCGAGGTGTTGCGCGCATCCCGGCAGCGGGTACTGGCCACGGCGGACCTGATCGTGCCCGGCCACGGCGGCCCGTTCAAGGGCGACGACACCACTCCGCGCTAATACTCCAGCCGCGCTTCGCCTCTCCTACTGGTCAACGCTCTGGGAGTGGGGAGTGTAGCGGTGCGGAGGAGGGTGGGGGCCTTGGCCGGACCCTCCCACTACCGGGTGACCGCGCGCATGTGATGTGGGTGCTCGCTGTGCACGGTCAACGGGAGACCCCACCACGCGCAGCAGGTGCTCGCCTGACCGGCCATGGGCGGCTGCGCCTGCAGGAACGGGAGCTGCTGGTGGACACCTGCTGGCGCACCAGCTCGACACTTCGGCAGGTCGAAGCCGGGTACGAGTGGCGACGGTTGTACGCGGGCGTCGTCAGAAGTGCAGGACGCCGATGTCGCGGACGGTCTGGGCGAGGGCCCGGACGAGGTCGTTCTCTCCGTCCCTGCGCCACACCAGGGCGTAGGGAATCGTCCCCATGTCGGGGACGGGGATGAAGCGGACGTTGGACATGGACCAGTAGCGGGTGACGTGGGAGGGGAAGGGGTGGACGATCTCGCCGGTGCTGACGAGGTGGATCAGTTCGTCGGCGTTGGTGACCTGTTCGACGCGCTCGATCGGCTTTCCCCGGGCCGTGTGGAACGACAGGTAGGCGTCTTCCCAGTAGTCGGGCATGTCGGGTGGCATGGCATGGGCGAAATCGGCCAGGGCCTCGAACGGGACGGTGTGCCGTTCGGCCAGCTCGTGGCCTGCGGCGACGGCCAGGACGCGGGGATCGCGGAAGAGGACGGGGCCGACGGTGAGATCGGGCTCGTCGACCGGCAGCCAGGTGAGGAAGACGTCCATGTCGCCCTCGCGCAGCCTGGCGAACGGGTCGAGGTACGGCGCCCGGCGCAGCTGCAGTTCCCACTGGGGATGACGGGAGCGGAAGGTCTCCCAGTAGGGGTACATGTCGGGCACGTTGAACGGCAGCATGCCGACGCGCAGGCGTGCGGTCTTGCCGCGGGCCGCCATCCGGGCGCGTTCGAGGCTGTCGCGCAGGTTCGCGAAGACCGGCCGCAGGTCGCTGCGAAGCTGCTGGCCGAGCGGGGTCAGGCGGATCTGGCGGCGGTTGGAACGGTCGAACAACAAGCCGCCCAGTCTTCGCTCCTGGCGTCCAATCACCTGGCTGACGCGAGCCTGCGTGAGGTGCAACCGGGCGGCCGCCCTGCCGAAGTGCAGTTCCTCGGCCAGCGTCAGAAAGATCTCGATGTCGCGTACGTCCACCTGTGCCGACCCCCGTCATAAGTCTCGGTTATCGGATCTTACTGATCTTGGATGTTGATGGGCGCGGTGAGGAGTTGGAACATCGACAGCGGCCGGAACCGCCGTGGTCGTCCGTGGGCGGTGCGGCGTCCGTGCCGGTGACACCGCACCGCCCGGCGGCCCGCCTGCGGCCGCCGACAGCGTGCCGGACGGGAGCCCAGCTGGTGTCCCGGGGCGCCAGCACACCCAGGAAGGACACCCTCATGAAGCCCCTCGTCGCCGGCGTCACCGTTTTGCAGGAGCAGGTGCGCGCGGTCGTCACCCTCGTTGCACAGGTTGAGCACGCCCAGGGAAACGGCCTGCCGGACGCGTTCACGGAGCTGTTCCGCCAGGACGCCTTCTGGACGATCTCCTACTCACGAGGGTCAGGCCCGCGGAGCAGGTGCGCCAGACCCGGCGCGGCCGAGCGCCGATGGGCGTCCGCGGTGGCCGCGAACCCCGAAGCCGCCCCCGGCGCCCCGCTGTACGTCCTCGCCAAGGACGACGGCCGATGGCACATCGCCGCCGCCCGGAGGCCCCGGCCGAACCGGGCCTTGCGGGCCACCCAGGGCGCCCGGCCGTCGGCACGGGACGGCATGTGCACCGTCGGGGAAGGCCGGCCACCCGGCTGGGCCCGGACCGGAAATAGTAGACCGATCGTTCCACTCCCGAGGGATTGCGGTATGTCGTTCCGTACCACGGCCGAGGTCATCCACTGCTTCAACCGCGCCTTCATCGACCATGACGCCTCCACGCTCGCCGACCTGATCGCCGACGACTGCGTGATGGAGGCGAAGGAGCCGGCCCCCGACGGGGCCCGCCATGAAGGCCGCGCCGAATGCCTGGAGTTCTGCCGGGCACTCGCCGAGGACCGCACGATCCAGTTCGAGCCGGAGGCCGTCGTCATCACCGGTGAACGGGCAACGGTCCGCTGGCGGTACCACTTCGGCGACGGACCCACCGACTCGGTCCGCGGCGTGAGCCTCACGCTGGTACGGGACGGGTTGATCGTCGAGTCCCTCGGCTACAGCAAGACCACGGGCGACGCCCCGCCGGCCAAGACCGGAATCCACGGAAAGCAAAGGGAATCCTGAAATGCGTGTGTTGTTGGTGGCGTACGGGTCGCGCGGGGACGTCGAGCCGATGCTCGGGCTCGGGGCGGAACTGCGGGCACTCGGCGCGGAGGTGCAGATGTGCGCCCCGCCGGACTTCGCGGAGCTGCTGGACCGGGCCGGCATCCCACTGGTGCCGCTCGGCCAGTCGTTGCGCGCGCTGGCGACCAGGGCGGTGACCGGGACGGGGAAGCCGCTGCCGGCGGAGAGCCTGTCCGAGCGTGCGGCCCGGATGCTCGCCGCGACGTACGACTCGGTCGCCGCGGTGGCCGAGGGATGCGACGTCGTGGTGGCGACCGGCTTGATCCCGGCCGCGGCCGCCGCGCGGGCGGTCGCCGATGAACTGGGCGTCCCCTACGTGTTCGTCGCCTACTTCCCGACCTACCTGCCGTCGCCGCACCACCCGCCGCTCGCGTGGCCGGGCCGGCCGCTCCCGCCGGAGGTGACCGACAACCGGGTGCTCTGGGACCTGAACACCGAGCACATGAACGCACTGTTCGGCGAGGCGGTCAACACCCACCGGGCCGCGATCGGTCTGCCCCCGGTGGAGAACGTCCGCGACCACGTCTTCACCGACCGCCCATGGCTGGCGGCCGACCCGGCCCTGAGCCCGTGGCCGCAGCCGGCCGACCTCGACGTGGTGCAGACCGGCGCGTGGATCCGGCCGGACGAAAGCCCGCTCCCGGCCGCTCTGGAGGCGTTCCTGGACGCCGGCGAACCCCCGGTGTACGTGGGCTTCGGCAGCATGCCCGTCCGCGACGCGCAGAGCGTCGCCCGGGCGGCCGTCGAGGCGGTCCGCGCGCAGGGCCGCCGCTTCCTCCTCTCCCGCGGCTGGGCCGACCTGGCCCTGACCGACGACCGGGACGACTGCTTCGCCGTCGGCGAGGTCAACCAGCAGGTGCTGTTCACCCGGGTGGCCGCCGTCGTGCACCACGGCGGCGCGGGCACCACGACGACGGCTGCCCGGGCCGGCGCGCCCCAGGTGGTGGCAGCCCAGATGGCGGACCAGCCGTACTGGGCCGGCCGGGTGGCCGAGCTGGGCATCGGCGCGGCGCACGACGGTCCGACCCTGACCTACGAGTCCCTGTCGGCCGCACTCGAGACGGCCCTGACCCCCGGCACCCGCACACGAGCGGCCGCCGTGGCCGCCACGATCCGCACCGACGGGGCGGCGGCGGCCGCGAAGCTGCTGCTCGACACGGTCGGCTGGGAGAGGCCGCCCGGGTCCGTGCCTCACCCCGCACTCGAGGAGAGGGTATGAAGGTGAAGGACCGCCGGGTGCCCGGCGAGCGGAACCTGATCGCCGGGATGCTGGTGGACGCGGTGGGCACGGGTATGTACGTGCCGTTCAGCCTGGTCTTCTTCCAGCGGATCACCGGACTGCCACTGCCGACGATCGGCACCGTCCTGACCGCTGCCGGGCTGCTGGCGATGGGTGCCATGCCGGTCGGCGGCTGGGCCGTCGACCGGTTCGGTGCCCGGCGGGTGCGGCTGGCCCTGTATCTGGTCCGCGGCCTCGGCTTCCTGGCCTTCCCGCTCGGTACCACCCTGCCGGTCTTCGCCCTGGTCGCCACCCTCACCGCGGCCGGCGCCCAGGCGTTCCCCGCGACCCAGCAGGCCCTGATCGGCGAGCTCGCCCAGGGGGAGCACCGGGACCGGCTGATGGCACTCGCCCGGAGCGTGAACAACGCCGGCCTCGGCGCCGGCGGCCTGCTCGCCGCCGGATTGGTCCAACTCGGCGGTGACCGCGGCTTCCTGGCGGTCGCCTGGCTGAACGCGGCCACCTTCTTCGTCGCGGCACTGTTCGCGCTGCGGATCAGGACCCCCCACCCGGTCCGTCCCGCGACCGGCCGGCAGCGGGCCGGCTATCGCGCGGTGCTGCGCGATCGCCCGTACGCCGGGCTCACCCTGGCCAACTTCCTGATCGCCCTGGGCTATTCGGCGCTCAGCGTGCTGCTGCCGGTGTACGCCGTGAGCCAGTTCGACCTGCCCGCCTCGGTGGCCGGTCCGCTGTTCGCAGTCAACACCGCGCTGTGCGCCTTCGCCGGCGTGCCGGTCGGCAGGCTCGGCCGGCGCTTTGCCCGGCGTACCCGGGTGGCCGCGGTCGGCGCCCTGGTCTTCGCCACCGCGTTCCTCGGCTACGCCCTGCTGGGCGGTATGCCCCGCCAGGGCGTGATGGCCGGCCTGGTCGGGCTTCTGGTCCTGTACACGATCGGCGAACTGGTGCACAGCCCGAGCGCGGGCGCACTCTCGGTGGGCGCTGCTCCCGCCGAGGCGCGCGGCCGCTACCTGGCCACCTACCAGCTGTCCTGGGCGCTGTCCCAGACCCTGGCGCCGTCACTGTTCACCGGGCTGCTGGCGGTCGACGGCCGGCTGCCCTGGCTGGTGCTGGCGGCGAGCTCGACGGCGGGGGCCGTCATGCTGCTCGCCCTGGAGCGGCGACTGCCGGCCGCGGCGGTGTACACCACGGTGGTCGGGGCAGTGCCGCCCGCACGCGGCGAGACCGCCGAGCCGGGGGAGCTCAGCCGGGGCCGTGCCGACTAGTACTCAGCGGCGTTTTGCCGTCCGGCTGGTCAGACTCGGTCAGCCAGGTCATCAGAAGACAGGAACGGCACGCCGGCGCCGCGCTGTTCGAGCGCACCAGCCGCCGTGCGCCTGACCTGGGCCGAACGCCAGCTGCGCGACGACCTGCAGTCGGTCCGGCCCACGTACTGGCGTTCGTCCAGGCAGACCGGACAGTCCGGACGGGCGGCGGCGTACTGCTGGCCACCAGTCATACCAAGCGCCGTTGCAATACTAGCCGTCGGCGGGCCCGACGCCGCGGTCGGGGGCGCTCATGTCGCCCGTCGCGGGGATGCCGGGGGCGAGCCCGTAGCGCAGGTACACGGTGCCCTTTCCGCTGGTTGCCGGCGGTTCGAGGAGGGTCAGGTTCGTGGGCACCCCGCCGCCGTCGAACATCTTCTTCCCGACGCCGAGCACGATCGGGTGCACCCAGAGGTCGATGCGGTCGAAGAGCTTCTCGCGGAGCAGGGTCTGCACCAGGTCCAGGCTCCCGACCACCTTCACGTGCTCGTGCCGGTCACGGATCTCGCGCACCGCGGTTGCGATGTCCGGGCCGAGCTGCGTGGAACCGGCCCACGGGAGGTCGGGCCTGCCGCGGGAGGCCACGTACTTCGGGACGCCGTTGAAGAGCGCGGCGATGTCGCCGTCCTCGCCGCCCTTCTGGTGCGGCCAGTAGGCGGCAAAGATGTCGTACGTGCGCCTGCCGAGCAGGAGGGCGTCCGTGCCCTCGTACGCGGCTGCGATCTGCGCGCCGGTCGTCTCGTCCAGCAGGGGCGCCTGCCAGCCGCCGAACGGGAACCCGGTCGGGTCCTCGTCGGGGCCGCCGGGCGCCTGCCCGACGAGGTCGAGGGTCGTGAACAGCTCGATGTGGATGAGGCCCATGGCTTGCTCCCGATGAGTCGGTCTTCTCCGTCAGGACTTGGACCCGCAGGTGCCCGCAAACTCATCGGCGCGGCGGAGCCCGCTTTTCCCAGTCTGCCGGACTGCCGTCGTTCGGGCAGGTCAGCCGGGGTGTGACCGCGGCGGAAGCCGGCGCCAGACGCCTCGCGCTGTTCGGAGGGACGAGCATCGACCCGGGGCGTCTGGCCCTCCTGCTGGCGCGGCACGACGAAGCGCCCGGCCTGATGGCCGCCGCGCACGAGATCCCCGGCAGCTTCCACATCCTCTACACCGACGGCCGCTCCACCTACGTCCAGGGGAGCGCGTCGGGACTGCGTCAGGTGTTCTACGCCCGGCGCCGGGACGGCTCCTACGCCGCGTCCGAAGCGGTCGAACCACTGGCCCGGCTCAGCGGCGCCACCCCGCGCATCGAGATGGTCGCCTGGGGGATGCTGCACCCCGGATTCGACTACGGGCCGACCCGGCTCCTACTGGCACGGAGTCCACCGGCTCCCCGCCGACCAGAGGCTGTGCATGACCGCCGACCGGGTCGAGTCCACCACCTCGTGGACTCGCGCCCCGAAGGTGCGGGCCGCCCTGGAGGAGGCGGTAGGCGTCCGGATCGCCACGGCCGGCGGCCTCTCCGCGGACCTGTCGGGCGACATGGACTCGACCTCCCTCTGCTTCCTCCTCGCCGGCCAGGGAGCCCGCTTCCAGTCGTTCGTCGAGCAGACCGTCGACCCCAACTACGACGACGCCCACTGGGCGGCGATCGCGGCCCGGGAGATCGACCGGCCCCTGACCGTCCTCGGTCCCGAGGACGTCCCGGGCCCGTACGACGGCATCTGGGAACCCGTGCCGCGGGCTCGTCCAGGACGTCCCGTACGGGCTGGGCGAGCCGTACACCCTCATCCGCAACCGGGCGCGGAAGACCACGATGTCCGGGATCTTCGCCGCCACCGGCTCCGACGTCCACATCGGCGGATTCGGTGGGGACGAGCTGTTCACCATCGCCCCGTCCTACTTCGGCGACCTCTACGCGCGCTCACCCCTGCTCGTCCGACAAGTCACTCGGACACGGCTTGCGTTCACTCACGTGAACCAACTGGGGAACGTGGGGAGCGGGAGCGGGCGTGACGTGGTCGCTCTTCGACTGGTGTCAGAGCGGTGGGGGATGATCGGGCCAGCCCTTCTGGACTTGCTGGCCCACCATGCCAGCGCATCACGTCGGTGGCCCTATCGCCCATGTGCATCGACACGTAGTACCGCTGGCGAGCTTCCTTGACGTCTTCCGGGAAGGCGTCCACCAGGCCGAAGTCGGTGATCGAGTTGCCGAGCTCCGCAATCGCCTTGTGCATTCTGGAGATTCGCCGTGGTCTCGGGCAGTGCGGCCTCGCGCCGGTGGTCGGCGGCTCCTTACTCTCCCCCGTCAGCGGAATGGAGCTGGAAGTCGACGACGACGCAACCAACTTGTCCGTCATCGGTGCGGCCGATCCAGACGGGGTAGGACCCGTCGCCCTGGCCGGCACGGAAGGCGATGAGGTTCGGCTCGGGCTCCGTGCTGGGCAGTTCGACGGTGAAATGGCTGTCGAGGGGTACGAACAGGTCCTCGTCCAGCTGGTCTTCGCTCACCGTCCGAGTCGCATCCATGAAAGCCACTGTGCCGGTATCCACGCCAACCCCGTAGAACTGGCCCTCGCCGAGCAGCCCTAGGTCCTCGTCGGATCTGAGGGCCATTTCCCACTCGCGGGGCGGGATGTCCAGGAACGTCACCCTGGCCGCGGCGACACCGGCTCCGTGTGTCGTGCGCAAAAGCGACAGCGTGACCGGGAACGCGCCCGGTGGCACAGCGACGGTCCGCAGGGTCTCTCCGATCCAGCCGGGGTCCGAGACCACCAGCTGCCCTGACGTGATCCGCAGCAGGCCGGCGTCAACGGGTTCTACGACGGCCGGCCCCTCCGGAGCGTCGCACGCACCCGGACTGAACAGTTGCTCGATTCCGGTGGCGCGCAGAGGTCCCGATCCTTCGCCCACCGACACGTCGTTCAGGACTACGTTCGTGTGAGCCTGCTTCAACTGTGAGGACTCCGACCAAGTGGGGCGGCGGTACGTTGCGGTGGGGAACCGGCGCCACCCGTCAGGGGTATCGCGGACGGCTCCCGGCAGGTGGGAGGGTGGGCCCGTGAAGAAGCGACGGGAGACGCAGACACGGGCCTGGGACTGGAGTGCAAACGAGGGTGGGACGGGGCGTCGTAGATTCCTCACAGCAATGGGCGCTGCCGCCACCACCGTGGCCATGGGTGTTCCCGCGTACGCTACGGGCGCTGCGCGTGACGGCGGAACCGCTGCCGGGTACGTCGACGTACAGCTGCTCAGCATCACGGACCTGCACGGGTATCTTCAGGGCGCGCCCGCCGGGTACTCCGTCATCCACGGCAACGGCGGTAAGAGCTATCTGGTCGGTGGCGTCGCATACATGGCCGCCCACCTCGAGCGGCTCCGCGACGGGCGCCTTAATTCCATCTTCTTCGCGCCCGGAGATCTCTTCTCAGGCTGGGAGTTCGATGCCTGTGCCTTCGCCGACGAGCCGACGATCGAGGCCCTCAACCGCATGGGCCTGGCCTTCGCCACAGCGGGGAACCACGAGTTCGACAAGTCGCCCGGCATGATCCGACTGCACATGGAGCAAGGCGTTCCGTTCCCTGTGGCGGGCCGGGACACCTCCTTCCCCGACTCCTCGGGCCGGGTCTTCCGCGGCGCCGCCTTCTCCTATTACAGCGCGAACACCACGTGGACAGCCTCGGGGTTGAACGTCCTGCCGCCGTACAACATCGAGTGGGTGCGAACCCCCGGCGGCGGGAAGCTCCCCATCGGGTTCATCCACCTCACCGCCCTCGGCACCGAGTCGTTCCCCGGGTCCTTCCAGCCGGGCATCTCCACACTGGACGAGATCGCCACCGCCAACCGCTACGCCGCGGAGCTCAAGAAGGTGGGGGTCAACGCGATCGTCCTCAGCGTGCACGACGGTGCCGTGGCGGGCGGTGACTTCAACAGCGGCGTCGACCCCTCCGGCCCGGCGTTCGACCTCGCGCTCCGTGTCTCCCCGGACATCGACGCGATCGTCGCCGGCCACTGGCACACGCGCTTCAACATGATGGTCCCCGACCCGGACGGTGTCCCGCGGCCTTTCGTCGAGGCGGGGTGCTACGGACAGGTCATCAACGAGATCAACCTGCGGCTCGACCCGAGCACCGGCGAGGTGATCCGCCAGCTCACCACCTCCACCAACCACCCCAACACCCATGACATCACCCCGCACCGGGGGCTCATCGACCTCACCCGCTTCTGGGCAGGGCAGGCATCCGAACGCGATCGCAGCCGGATCGGGCGGCAGACGGGTTCCTTCCTGCGCACCCGGAACGCGACGGGTGAGAGCACCATGGGCGACCTGGTCGCCGACTGGACGCTGTGGGCGGGCCGCAGGCCGACCGACCCCGCCAACGACGCCAACATCCACCCGAATGTTCCGGCCGAGCTCGCCGTCGTCGCCGTCGCACCCAGCGTCGGCGTGGCGATCATCGCCGGCGATCTGGTGTACGACGCCGCCTCCGACGGTGTGATGACCTTCGGCCAGGCATGGCGGGCCGTAGGGTTCGGCGACCCGATCGTCGCGGCGTGGGTCAGCGGGCAGCAGATCCACGACGCCCTGGAAGAGCAGTGGACCCTCACCCCCGCAGGAGAACTGCGCTTCGCGCCGCTCGCCGTCTCCCACAACGTGCGCTACAGCTTCGACGCGCTCGGCGCCCCGGGCGACCGAGTTGCGCCCTCAGACGTCCTGATCGACGGCCGCCGGCTCGACCCCGCCCGGAAGTACCGGCTGGCGGCGCCCTCCTACACGTTCCTCGCCTCCGACGGCTATCCGGCAATTTCCGCCTTCCACGAGCCCTACCGCCACCAACGCGACTATGAGAGCTTCATCGCATTCATCCGCGACCGGCAGTCCCTCTCACCCCAACCGACAGACCGTGTCACCGTGAAGCACCCGACAGCGGCCACCGCCGACCCTGGAACCGTCGTAGACCCCCTGCTCCCCCTGTTGCCCGACGGCACCCCTATGCCGCGCACCGAAGCCGCGCTCCTCACCGCGGCCAGGGATATGACAACTGCGCCGCCTGGAGCGGGCGCCTTCCGACCACCGTGCTGAACCGGGAGATGCCGTCGGCAGGGCGTCGGAGCCCCCATGGGGCACATCGAGCACATCGAATGGTCGGCCACTCTGCCGCCTGCAGAACTCTGCCACCCCGACGTGTGCGTCGACGGTGAGACCGTGGTGGTGCCCACCCTCTATGAAGTCATCTCATTCGGCGAGTCTGCGGTAGTAGATGAGGGTGCAGGTGATGCTGGTGAAGGCGAGGAAGTGTTCGGCCTTGTGTTCGCAGCGGCGGTGGAGACGGCGGCAGCCGGCGAGCCAGGCCATGGTCCGTTCGATGGTCCAGCGGTGGCGGCGTCGGCGTGGAGTTTGCCGGGCTTGCGCCTCCGGCGTCCGCGGCGCGAGCGGATGGGCGGTATGCCGCGGACGAGGGGCTCGAGGGCCTGGCTGTCGTGGAGGTTCGCCCCTGAGATTCCGACGGACAGGGGCAGACCCGGTCCGCTCGGTGATCAAATGGATCCTCGATCCGAACTTGCCCTGTCGACAGGATTCGGACCCGTCAGGTCCCCCTTTTCAGGGCCCGCATGTCGACGGAGTCGATCGCGCAGCGGGACCAGTCCCGCTCGCCTCTTGCGCCAGGCTCGTCGAGGACCAGGCCGTGGAGCTCGGCCCACACCCGGGCCTTGCTCCACTCGGCGAAGCGCCGGTGGGCTGTCGCCCCCGACGGCCCGAACGATGCCGCAGGCAGCTGCTGCCAGGTACAGCCCGAGGTGGCGACGAACACAATCGCGGCCAGCACCTCCCGGTCACCATGCCGACGCCGGCCACCCCCCTGAGGCCGTGACGGCGCCTCCGGCACCACCCGCTGGAACAGCACCCACAACTCATCCGGCACCAGCCGCTCAACGATCCCCACCACGGCCCACAGCCAACCCGATCCGCCAAATGAGACGACGTCCAAGGGTCCGGCGAGAAGATGCGCGGCGCGCCCCGCGACGCCCTCTTGGTCAGCGGGGTGCCCCCCACGGTGCGCGGCAAGGTGTTCGGCCTGCACCGCGCCGCCGACACCGCCCGCGCGGTGGTCGGCCCACTGATCGGCCTGGCCCTGAACGAGGCGCTCGACCAGCGCCTACGCCCGCTGCTCTGGGGCGCCGTCCTGCCCGCGCTCGCCTCCGTGGCCTTGGCCGCCGCCGTCGAAGACCCCCGCGTCTCGACGGCACGCACGCCTCGGGCCAGACCGGACCGCACTCCGTGGCGAGCCCTGCCCCGGTCATACTGGCGCGTCCTGGCGGCGCTGACGGCCTTCGGCCTTCTCAACTTCCCCGACGCGCTGCTGTCGCTGCGCGCGCATGACCTGGACCTCTCGACGGCCGCGGTGATCTCCGCATACGCCGCCTACGACCTTACCTACGCCGCGCTGAGCTACTGCGCCGGGGCTCTTTCCGACCGCCTGCCAGGCGCGCTGGTGTTCGCTGCGGACCTGGTCTCCTTCGCCGCCGGGTACCTGGGCCTGGGCCTCATTCGGTCGCGATCCCGATGTCGGACTCGCGCCGGGGCGGCGGTGCGGGGCCCCGCGTGGCACGGCCCGGGATGGCGATGTACGGGTTGTCGCACGTCATGCGGCGTGCCGCAGGCGGCCTGCGGCTGCTTCAGCCTCTCGTACGACGCGTTCGGTGTCGACGCCGACCAGGCGGCCGTCGAGCTTGAGCGGGCGGCCGTCGACGAAGACGGCGTCCACGTTCTGGGGGCGGCCGTTGAAGACGATCTGGCTGACCCAGTCGAAGCGCGGTGCGAAGTTCAGTGTGGCGGGGTCGATCATGATGAGGTCGGCCCTCTTGCCGGGGGTCAGCGAGCCGATCCTGTCGGCCATGCCGATCGCCTCGGCGCCGCCGAGCGTCGCGGAGCGCAGCGCGTCTTGGACCTCCGGGAAGACGTCGGCGTGCAGCGAGCGTGCCCGTTGGAGGCCGATGGCGGTCTTCATCAGGGCGAAGAAGTCCGAGGTGTCGTTGGTGCCGCCGTCCTGGCCGAGTCCCACCTTCACGCCCCGCCGGCCGAGGTCCGGCAGCCGCATGACCCCGGAGGCGAGCCGCATGTTGCTCAGGGGGCAGTGCGCGGCGCGTACGTCGTGCGCGGCGACGACGTGGATCTCGTCGTCGCTCAGGTGGATCGCGTGGTTCATCAGCAGACGCGGACCCAGCGCGCCGATGTCGTTCAGTACCCCGATAGGGTCGTCCGCGCGCTGTTCGACGCGTTCGAGTACATGGCTGTTGAGCATGACGCCCAGGTCCTGGGCGATCTCCCAGTGGACCCGGTTGAGGCCTTCGATGGCCCGCGCGGCATGCGTGGCGATCTGCGCCGAGGCCAGCGGGGCCGGGTCGATGAGTTCCCTCTTCGCCCGCGTCAGGAGTTCGGCCTGTCCCTCGGCCTGGAACATGGCGTAGGCGAAGCGCACTCCGGTGTCGGTCAGGGCCCGTACGTACTGGACGGTGGTGTCGTACGGGATGGCGTCCACCCAGTCCACGAGTGTCGTCACGCCGGATTGGACGGTGTCGAGGGCGGCCAGGCGGACGAACCGGTACATGTCCGCCGGGGTGATGCGGGGGAACGTCGCCCGGTTGCAGTCGGCCAGCCATTCGAAAAGGTCGCTGTTCGCGCAGCCGCCGCGCATCGAGGACTGCCACAGGTGGGTGTGGACGTCCACGAACCCCGGCAGCAGCAGCTTGCCGGAGGCCTCGATCACCTTGGCGCCGGGCGGTCTGGGGAGGTCGGTACCGACGGCCTTGATGACGCCGTCGCCGAGGAGGACGTCCGCGTGTTCGACGAGACCCAGCGGGCCCTCCCCCAGCGCGGGGTCCATGGTGAGCGCGAGGGAGGCGTTGTGGAGCACGGTCGGCCGGGCGACGGGCGCCCGGTCGTCCGTACGGCTGCCCCGGACGTCGACGGTGCTCGGCCTGCCCTGGCGGGCGCCGAGGGCGAAGGAACCGGCCGCGGCCAGGCCCAGGCCGGTCAAGACGCCGCGCCGGCTGGGCGCGCCGGGCGGCGGTGCGGGGGTGGGGGGCCGGGTTGCCGGTGTGGCGGGGCGGTCGCTCGGCTGGTCCATGTCGTGATACCTCCCGACGGCACAGGACAGGCAGGGTCACATCCGCTCGGGCCGACGATGCGTCAGGTGCCCGGCGGATACCTGGATGGTGCGCCCTGGCGAAGCCCTCCGATAGATGTCGGTCAACATTTTGTGGAAGCTTGCTTCGGAGGAGCCCGGCCCCCGCGCCCTACCCGCCTCGGCGCCCGGACCACTCGTCACCCGACTAGGTCGACATCAACCACATGGCGCCCCTCGCCGACGCCTGGCTGTCCGGCACGGACACCGGGCACCAGGGCCACCCAGATCACCGTGAAGCGTCCGGCTGCCACGGGCTACCGCCAGCCGCAGCCAGAGTGCCCGCCGGTCGGCACCGACGGGCACCGTGCGCTCACGGTGTGTCCGGGAGCGCGTCGCTCAGCTGAGTGAGGTGAGGAGGGTGTTGAGCGCGTCGCCCTCGGTGGCCCTGTCCGGGCTCGGGGCACGCAGCGCCTTCAGCACGCGGTCGATTTCGCCGTCGAGGAAGGTCCATGCCTGCTGATTCTTGGGCTGGAGGGTGGGCTGGTCGTCGTCCCATGCCTTCTCCAGGTCCGTGACCCGGGTGGTCGCGGCCGCCTGGTTGCCCGAGTTGAGCTTGGCCAAGGTGTCAGCGGCAATCGTGCGGAACTTCGCGATCTCGCCAGGCGGGAACGAGGACGTCGCCTGCTTCGGAGTGAGGGGGGTGGACGCGGGTGCGGGAGTGTCACCCTCTCCGGCTACGGCCGCGTGCGGCTGCTGATGTGCCCAGACGAGGAGCGCGGCGGTGGCGAGCGCCATGACGGCGTAGTAGCCGAGCATGATCCGCTCGCGCACCGGGTCCGCCGCCCGTGCGGACCGGGTCTGGCTGTGGGTCTCGATGACGTCGCCGCGGCTGCGGGTGAGATAGCCGACCGTCGCGAGGATCGCGGCGAGAAAGACCACACTGGTCACTGCGGTCCCCAGGCCCAAGCCGCCGTCGCTGCTGGGCGAGGCGAGCCAGTCACCGAGGTTGGCGCCCAACGGGCGGGTGAGGATGTAGGCCAGCCAGAACGAGAGCACCGAACTGGCGCCCAGGCGCCACGCGAGCACGATGGCCGCGATCAAGGCGAGCGGAAGGAGTACGGAGACGCCCGGGGCCCAGCCCGTCAGCTCCAGGGTCCAGTCGCCGGTCGCTGTGCCGAGGGCGAAGGTGACCAGGACCGCGAGCCAGTAGAAGAGCTCCCGGGGGCGGGTAACGATGCTGTGGATCGACAGGGTCCGCTCGCGGGCGTACCAGATCCCGAAGACGAGGGCGAGGAGGCCGGCGAACGCGCTGCTGCTCAGCGCGAGGGGGACGCCCTGGCTGTCGGTGAGGATGTCGGTGTAGAGGGTGCCGGTCACGCTGAGCACCACGACCGTGAGCCAGTACACAAACGGGACGTAGCGCTTGGTGCTGAGCTGCCAGCCCAGGACGCCGGCCAGCACGGCGGTGAAGATCAGGGAGGTGTTGATCAGACCGACACCGAGTGTCGTGCTGATCCAGTCGGCGAAGCTCTCGCCGACCGTGGTGCAGAGGATCTTGATGATCCAGAACCAGATCGTGACCTCGGGAACCTTGTTCAGCAGCTGCCGGGCGCCATGCCTGGCCGCGGCTGGTTCAGTGGTGGTAGCCATGGGGGCGAGGCTTGCATCCCGAACCTGAACACAACCTGAGCACCGGTTCGGGGAGACGCCCCCGCCGGGCAATACCGGCTTGCGTGACTGCCCACCGGCTGCTGGTCGTCGAGGGCGACCAGGGGCTTCGTGACATGCTCGCTCGCGGCTTGCGCGAGGAGCACTTCGAGGTGCTCACGGCCTCCGACGGCGCGGGCGCGCTGCGCACCGTCCACGACGGGGGTGGACGCCGTGGTCATGGACGTCGGTCTGCCGGACTCCGCCGGGCGTGACGTCTGCCACGCCATGCGCGCGGCGGGCTTCGATGCTGTGCTCTTCCTCACCGCCCACGACGCGCTGGCCGACCGGCTGTCGGGCTTCGCGGCCGGAGGCGACGACTGTGCGGCGCTCGGCTACGTCGCGATCGCCCCGAACCTCTACCACCGGTCCGGCCTGGAGACCGCCGCGGGGCTGCCCGAGAGCGCCGCAACCGGGAGCGCAACTGCGACCTGCTCGGCCGCCTGACCAGGGAAGGGATGGAAGCGGAGCTGCGGGCCGCGCTGTTCGCGGAACTCGACCACGTCATCGACGCGGAGCAGCGGGCGCGGATCGACGAGGTGCTCAGCGCCGCCGGGGTGCGGCACGAGCAGGTCGTCTACCCGGGCGCGCTGCACGCGTTCTTCATCCCGGGACGCGAACCCTACGACAAGGCCGCCGCCGAGGACTCCTGGGCCCGGGTGCGCGAGCTGTTCGCCGCCGAGGGGCTCGGTCGGCAGGAGGCGTAACAGGAAGCGGAGCAGGAGCCGGAACAGAGGGCAGGTCACCAGGAGAGTCGCCCGGGAGGGCGACGTCGGCGGGGCGTCGGTGGTTGCCGCCGGTCCCGGTCCCGCTTCTCGGTCACGTGCAGTTGCTTCGGCACGATGTCCGCTGCCTGTGAGGGTGGTGAGGACGTTCTGCCAGGTCCCGTTGGTACTCCACAGCGCAGGCGTTCCGCGCAGCGGTGCCGGGGTCCGTAGCGCGTGGGGAGGTCGCGCCGGCGGCGGCCACCGGTCTGCAGCCGAGGACGCCGTTGATGATGCCCCGGTAGTCCGGGCCGGCCGGCGCGGACCGCGGGGGCAGGCCCGGACAGCCGCCCATGGCCGGTCGCCGAGATGATGGTGGGCGGTCACACCGGATCAACGATCCGCCCGCGGTCCCGGGCATGAGACGCTCCTCGGCACGCTGCGGCGGCGGCTGCGCAGGGCATGCGCCGCGGGCCTGAGGCGGTGATCGTCGGCTGTGGTAATGCGACGGGCCAGGGGCCCACCTCGGACACCTGGCCGGTCGTGTGCGATCAGCGGGTCTTACAGCTGCGGCTGCGGCATCCGCTGCCAGCTGAACGGGCCGTAGGTTGTGTCGGTGACGGCGTAGTGGGCTTTCGGGTCGGCCGTCAGTTTCAGCCATTCCAGCGGAATGGTGCTGCCGTGCACGACGATCCGGTGGAAGTTCGAGACGTTGTAGTACGGGTGCTCGTTCCATGCGTTGGCACCCGGGTCGTGGGCACATACTCCAGCCCCGGTGGCCGGGTCCGTCTCGCCGGTGCACGTCGCCGTCGGCGACAGCGGGTTGTCCGAGCGGTACAGGTGCGAGTCACCGTTGAGCATCAGCACCGGACGGCGGAATTCGGTCGCCTTCGCCGCGACCTCGCTGATGATCGGCTCGTAGTTCGTCAGGTGGTCCTTGGTCTTGCCGTCGAGGTCCCACATGTCGGCCTGTGCCGTGATGACCACAGCCTTGGCGTGCTGGGCCGCAGCGTGGGCGAAGGCGGCATCGAGCCAGCGGACGTCGGCCGCGGTCCGGTTGGTCCGCTCGTCGGTCTGTGCCTGAGTGGCGGTCGGCACCTTGTACCAGGGGTCGGCGTCGTTGTTCGAGCTGCCGGGCACGTTGATGGTCACGAAGACGATGCCGTTCTGTGCCCACCTCACGTTCTCGGCGTATTGTGCGTCGCCCGGGTGGCGCGGGTCATAGGCGGTGGCCTGGGACAGCACCTTCAGTGTCCCGCTGCCGAGGGTTCGGCCGGGCTGCGCGAAAAAGTCCTGCCGGACTTTGGCCAGGTTGTCGAGCGGGTTGCCACAGTGGTAGCTGACGCAGTCCGCCGCGTTGGCCGACAGGCCGCTCGTGCCGATGTAGTTGGTCGCGCCCGAGGCCGAGTCGTAGAAGCCGCCGCCCTGACCGGGCGAGGTGAGACTCGACGCCTTGTGGCAGTCGGCCCACTCGTTGTCGCCCGGCGTGTAGACGAGCGGCTTGGTGAAGGTCTGCCACACGGACGCGATCGAGGCGTCGTGGTCCTCGGTGCAGAACTCTTTGCCCGAGTGGATGTCGCCCACGTGGATGACGTCGCTGATCGTCGGGTCACTGTTGATGGTGCCGATGAACGCCGGGGTCTTCTGGAACTGCGAGGTGTCGGCGTTCTGGCCCGCGGGCGGGTAGGCCGATCTGCCGTACGGCGAGTCGCCGAACACGGCGAGTGTCACTGGGCTGTGGGCTGCCGATGCCGTGGCGACCGACCCCACCGACCCCACGGAAATGGCCAGGGCGACGGCAACGAGCGTGATAAGCCCGCGTCTTAGCATGGGTCCCTCTTTCAGGTCCGGTTTGAGGGGGGGCGCTCCAGTGAACTGATCCTCAGGAGCGCGACATGGCATCAACGGCGGCCTGGAGATGACGAACTGGTGAAATTCCGGCCGCGGCCGCAGGCCGGATCGCTCAGTGCACGACGCCAGAGACATCAGGACCCTTCTCTTCACCACTTGGGGAAACTCAGGGGTCCGATCCTCACGTTCTGCGCGGGGCTGCCGAACCACACCGCAACAGAGGGTGCCCCCGGCTGGCGCCGCGGAAGTCGCTAATGAGGCGGCGTCTGAGACGGGCTAGGCGTCTGGCTCACAAGATCAAGGAAGGCAGCCACTCCGAGATGGAGAAGGTCGGCATCGTGGTGGACGCCTTCACGCGCGCCACGCCGAGGACGGTGTCGCCGTACTGGCCGCCCGGATCCGCCACCGCCGCCCTGACCGCAAGGACACGAAGACCCACCGACTCGGACGACGAATGGGTTGACAAACATCACACATCGCAAAAGCGCGCAATAGGGTCATATCGCCACCCGTGCCGTGCCGCCCTCCGAGGCCCCTGTTATCGTCGCCGTGATTCCCTGGGCCGGGAAGTTCGTCAGGCTGCTGCCGGTGACCAAGGCCCGGGGCCCTGCGCCGCCGCCCGCTCAGCCGGGCCGGTCTTCGCCGGGCACGCGGGGCATCCGCCCCACAAGCACGCCGACGGGCCACAGCCGCCCACATCTTGCGGGGCCTCGGGCTCGCGTCGCTGATTGCGCCGGGCCCGGTCGTGCCCCCAGCAACAGGACAGGACGGAACTTTCATGCCCGGACCGCGCATATCGCGCCGCGCACTGCGACGTCTGGCTGCGCTCACGGCCGCCGGGGCAGCTCTCGCAGCACTCCCCGCGCCGTCCGCGGCCGCCTCCGACTCCGCCAGTGCCCCCGTCGGCGGCTCACAGGTCACGTGCACTTCACGGCAGCCGAAACTGGCGGCCCGACTGTCGCAGGACATCGCCGACGCACTCCGCGGACACCAGGGGTCGTCAGCTCTCGCGGTCTACGACCGCCCCACGGAGACCTCGTGCTCGTTCCGGGGCGACGCGACCTTCGACTCGGCAAGCGTGGTGAAGGTCACGGTGCTCGGAGCTCTGCTGCACAAGGCCACCGCTGAGCACCGAATCCTCACACCGGCCGAGGTGGACCTGACCACGGCCATGATCACCAAGTCGGACAATGACGCGACATCCGCTCTGTGGCGAGAGGTCGGGCACAAGGACATCCAGCGCTTCCTCACCCTGGCGGGAATGCGGCACACCGTTCCGGGACCAGAGGGACTGTGGGGGCACACCCAGATCACCGCCGACGACCAACTGCAGTTGCTGCGGATGCTCACCTCGGACAACTCCGTCCTCGACCGGAACGCACGTTCCTACGTACTCAGCCTGATGAACCGAGTAATCCCCGACCAGCGGTGGGGGGTGCCAGCCGGGGCATCCGGCACAGCGACGGTCCATGTGAAGAACGGGTGGCTGCCGCGCGCGACCAACGGTTGGCGGGTCCACAGCATCGGCGCCTTCACGGGCGGCGGTCACGACTACGGAATCGTCGTGCTCTCTCACGACAACCGCTCGCTGAAAGAAGGCATCGCCATCATTGAAGGCGCCGCCGGCGTCATCAACCGCGACCTGCCCCCGCCGACCGCCTAACGGCAGGGCCCGGACGGCGGTGTGAGCGGCGATCGGCCCGGCGCCAGACTGTGGTGGTCCTTGACGTACCAGTACGCGCCCTTGCGGCTCCGGTCAAAGCCGTGGGTACGGAGGAACAGGGCGGCACCTGCGCCGAGGGTCGGCCGAGCGGTCTCTCCTTTCGGTCAGCGGTAGGGGCTCCAGCCACCGAACCGGGCCAGGAGCTGGCGGGCTTCATCGGTGTTCAGGCCGAGCGCGGCAGCCCAGGGCGCCGGGATCCTGCGAACGGGCGTGCTGTGCGGGCCAGTGCGCGGTGCGCTGGGCGAGGATCTCCCTGGTGCGGGCTGCCTTGAGGGCGGCGGTCGGTAAGTCCTGGCCGAGTTTTCGATCGCGGCGGTGACGCTTTCCAGGCACGGCTCCCAGCTCGGCGGCCAGCGGGATCGTGCTATCGCGGACGTGGACGATGTGGCGGTCCCGGTCTTCTCGGCAGCGGTCCGCGTCCTTGGACCCGCTCTCGTGGAACGGCAGGTCGCCTGCGGCAGTCCAGTCCACGGTGCGGGCCTTGCCCCGTCCAGCCGCAGGTGCACTCGGCCCGCAGGGTCGCTGCGCGGTCGGCAGGGGTGGACTTGCGCAGCGCCTTTTCAGAGATCTCCGGCGACCAGCACCGCCGCCCGCTGCGGATCCCCCGCCAGCGCGGCTGAGCAGGGGATCCGCGTTCCACATCACCTCGCCGCGACCGGGGATGACGAGCAGCAGCGTCAGTTGCGCATCCAAGCGCGACGTGTACAGAGGCGTGTCCGCTGCCGGCAGCAGGGTGTAAACCGCTTCCCGCAGCGCGCAAGCGGCAACACCGCGGCCTTCCCTGGCGGTCGGGTCACAGGTCTGGAGGGCCTCGCCGACACCTGGATCCGCCGGGTCGTACTTCTTCAGCGCGGGCAGCAGCCCAGGATCGCCCAGTACCGCCGCCGCGGTGAACGTCTGTACGTACGCGGTCCGCTCGGCGAGCAGCGCCGCAAGCGCAACGGCACCCGGATCCCGGCGCACTGCCAGACCTCGTGCGGCTTCCTCGTGCGTCTCTGGGTCTTCGTCACCGACGCGCCGCCGCGGGGCCGCCCTGATCTCCGGCCCGTCCACCTCGGCGAGCTGCCCCCGTGTGCGAAGGTGGCCTGCTCGCGCACGTGCGCCTCGTCATCGGAGGTGAGCCGGATCAGAGTCGGATGGCGCAGCAACTCGACCCCGTCCTCCTGGAGGACGTCGAAGGCGATGAAGAACGCAGGCAGGGACGCAGCGAGCTCGCGCGCGGTGCCCCGCGGGCAGCGGTACGGCGTTGCAGCCCCTCGAACGACAACCGGCCCGCTGCCGTGTCCCAGACGACCAGTTCCCCATCAAGCACCAGGCCGTCCGGCCGCCGGTCGGCGGCGACGACCAGGTCAGGGAACCGGTCCTGGAGCAGCGTCCCGCGCCGGGTCTGCACCAGCAGCCACTCGTCGCCCGCCCCGGTCAGGGTGAACAGCAACGCCCGGTACCAGTCGAACTTCTGTTGTGCACTGTTGGACGGTCCGGGAGGGATTCTTCCTCACGACTGCGTGTTCGTGGCGTCTCGGTTCGCTGCCGGGTCGAGGGAGTCGACGTCCTCCATGAAGCTCAGCATCCGGGCGTTGACGAGGTCGGGGTGGTCGATCTGCGGTCCGTGCCCGGTCGCGGCGACGATCTCGGCGCGGGCGCCGGGGATCAGCCGCGGTACGCGTTCCAGCTGCCGCTTCGGGTGCACGAGCAGGCTGCGCTTGCCCATGACCAGGTAGAACGGCGTCCGGATGGAGCCCAGCTCGGCGTCGGACAGCGGCAGCGGGGCGGGGCGGCGGATCCGGAAGGCGCGGACGCCGGCCTGGATCCACGTACGCAGCTCGGGAACGATGATCACCGGCTGTTCCAGCCATGCGGCGAGGCGGGGGCGCCACGCCTTGGGAGCGTAGGTGGCGAAGAGGCTGGCGAAGATCCAGACGAAGAAGCGCAGGCCGACCTTTTCCAGGCCGCCCGGGTCGAGGGCGGTCACCGAGGCGAGCCGCTCGGGCCGGCGGTGGGCCTGGTTGATGACCAGCCAGCCGCCGTAGGAGGAGCCGACGAGGTGGACCTTGTCGAGGCCCAGCGCGTCGAGGGCCTCGTCCATCCACTGGGCCGCGCGCTCGGGCTGCCACATGGGCTCGCGGTGGACGCTGCGGCCGGGGTCGCCGGGAGTGTCGAGGGCGTAGACGGGCCGGTCGGCGCTCAGCGCGGCGGTGTTGGGGTACCACATGGCGGAGCAGCCGCCCGAACCGTGTATCAGGACCACGGGCGTGCGTGACTCGGCTGCCGGGTCGGCGGGGCCGTACCGGTAGACGTGAGTGGTGCCGAAGCGCGTCTCGACGTCCGTCTCGGACCGGACGGGCGCCCCCTTCGCATAGAGGACGTCGCAGGTGGCGAAGTAGCGGTCGCGCAACTCGTCGCTCACGTAGCGGCCGATGTCTCGTCGCACTCGGGTCGTGTTCTCGGGCACGGGGCACCTCCGGGAAGATCCGTTCTTCGTGATACGAACGTACCACACCGTTGATACGGCGGTACCATGAAAATGTTCGGACCGAGCCGGACTGCGAACCCCCCGAACCACCCACCCCACCCACGGCCGGAGAAAGCACTGATGCCAAAGCGCGTGGACCACGAGGAACGGCGCACCCAGATCGCCGAGGCCCTCATCCAGGTCGCCGGCCGGCGAGGGCTGCACGCGGTCGGCATGCGGGACGTGGCGGCCGAGGCCGGCGTATCCCTCCGGCTCGTGCAGTACTACTTCGAGACCAAGGAGAAACTGGTCTTCTACGGGCTCCAGCATCTGACCGACCGCTTCACCACCCGGATGGGCGCCCGTCTCGCGGCCGCCGGCCCGGACCCGGGCCCGCGCGCAACGATCGAGGCGCTGCTGCTGGCATCCCTGCCGACCGACCAGGAGGGCCGGACCTTCCACCTCCTGTACAGCTCCTACTCGATCCTTTCCGTGACCGACGAGGCGCTCGCCGCCCAGCCCTTCATCGACAACCCCGACGCGGCCGAGAACGCGCTCACCGGCCTGATCGAAGGAGCCCAGGCGGCAGGCCTGGCCGATCCCGGCGCCGACGCACGCACCGAGGCCATCAGCCTGCTCGCCATGACCGCGACCATGGGGACGAGCATCCTCGTCGGTCAGCGCGGTTCCGAATCAGCCATCGCCGTACTCCACCATCACCTCGACCGCATTTTCACCGCCGACGGCCACACCGCCCCGGACGCCGGACAACGGACAGACACCAATACCTGCACGTAACTTCTGCCCGAACGTAACTCGCCCAGCACGCCAGGACCCGGCACCGGCTCCACAGCTTGCGCCAGCATCGGCTCCACCGGCGGCCACAACACCACCCGGGCCCGCCTCCACACGCGCACGGTCCCCACGAGCGGCGTCAGCCACCGCAACGCGAGATCGGTGGTCCGGTGGAGCGCACCGGGATGGCCTCACACGGGGCGGTGCGGCGCCTGCCTCAGGCGTTCTCCGCCCGCCGTCCACAGCGGGTTCCCACCCACCCGTACCCATGGGTGGAGGTCTGACATCGCCGGCACGGGCCGGCCTCATCACGCCACCAGGTCACGGCCGCGGGGCGCGGGGCGCGGACGGGGGTACTCATCGCATGTTTCACTGAATGGATGGCACCACTCCCCTTCCCCGACGACCTGATCCACCTCCAGCAGAAGTGGTCCCGCACCTAAAACCTGCTCGCGGTCCGGCCGGAACGGGGTGGTGCGGAGCTGCGGCGGGAGCTGATCCAGCCCTCCTGCCAGATCAGAGGGCATCCGTTCTGGCCGGCCGGCGGGTACAGCGCGGTGCGGCGGGTGAGCTGGGACGGGCCGCCGAGGCCGTCGTGAGCGGGACCCGGGAGCGTTTGGAGCGGTGGCGTGCCGTGCAGGCGTGGCTGACCTGGCAGCAGCACCAGGTCAACGCACCATCGCCGCCTTGGAAGCGACGCCGGCCGAGGAGCAGAGCCGCCTACCGCTGCCGCCGCCTGCGGACTGCGACGCGGGCGCGGGGCTGGCGGAGGGTGCAGCAGTCGTGATCAATCCGGTCGGCCGCCCGCGCAGCGGTCCAGACGCGGGCGCCGCCCAGTCTGCGGGGCGTACCGGACTGGGCCGGCGTCAGCTGTAGTCGGCGGTGTTCCGTACCTCGCCGAAGCGCGGGAAGCTCCGCGCTACGGTGAACTCGTGCTCGTCCGCGGCCAGTCCGGACATCGCGTCGGCGACGAACTCCACCTCGTAGCCGTGGTCGGCCGCAGCCCTTGCGGTGGATTCGACGCCCATCGTGGTGACCAGCCCGGCGAGCACCACGGTGTCCACGCCGAGCTTGCGCAGCTGTTCGTCCAGGTCGGTGCCGTAGAACGCTCCGATGGTGCGCTTGACGACCACGATGTCCCCGCGCTGTACCAGGCCATCGGCGAAATCGCTGCCCGGCGGCTGCTCCGCGACGTTCGGGCGCTCCACCCGGACCAGCACCACCGGCTGTCCGCTCGCCCGGAACGAACGGGCCAGTGCACGGCAGCGCGCGAGCACTTCGTCACCGGAGTGAGGTGCCAGCGGGAGGGCGATGATGCGCGGCATCAGGTCGATGAGGATCAGTGCGGAGGTCATGGCGGCCATCGTAAGGCCGTTCGGTCACCCGGGAATTGGGTGGCACACAGGCGAGGCTGAGCACGCAAAATGCCATGGGGGCTCCGCTCTCTGCACATGGCGAGGCGCCGCTCCTGGCAGCACGAAACCAGTGGCCCGGAAGCTGGAGGTTCCGTAGCGTGCCAGTCATGCCGACACCCTTCCTGTACTGCCGTGATGCGTTGAACCCTCGACGCGTGGACGAACACTTCGCGCTGGAAGCACGGGAGGTCCGCGCCTTGGGCGGGGCAGTAGGGCTGATCGACCACGCCGCGCTGTTGCGGGGCGAAGCACAACTGGCTGTTGCACACGTTCCGGCTGGGCTGGGAAACGTCTGGTACCGAGGCTGGATGATTCCCAGCGATCGATACGCCGCGCTGGCTGAGGCCCTGCGCCGACGTGGCGCCGAGCTGATCGTCACACCGGAGCAATACCGCACCGCTCACGAACTGCCGGGCTGGCATGCGGCCTTCGCCGACATCACGCCTGCGAGCGTGTGGCGCCCCACCGAACCCGGTGAGATGCCGACCTCCGACGACCTGGCTGCTCTCGCCGAGCCCCTGCTGCCGGGGGCGGGAATCGTGAAGGACTACGTCAAGTCCCGCAAGCACGATTGGGAACAGGCCTGCTTCATTCCCGACCTCGCCGACGCCGTGCAGCTGACACGGGTCGTGCAGCGCTTTGTCGAGTTGCAGGAGGAGTACTTGACCGGTGGGATCGTTCTCCGCGCCTTCGAGACGTTCTCGCGGCTTGAGTCCGTCGCGGCTGAAGTGCGCGTCTGGTGGCTGGACGGGGTACCCAGGCTGCTGACTCCCCATCCGGATAGCCCGTTCGGGCGCGGGCTGGTACCCGACCTCGATCACGTCGCGCCCGCAGTGCGGCGCCTGGCATGCCGGTTCGTCACGACCGACATGGCCCTTCGCTCGGACGGGGCGTGGCGGGTCGTCGAAGTCGGTGACGGCCAAGTCAGTGATCTGCACCAGTCGAGCAGCCAAGGCGAATTGGCCGCACTGCTGGTCGGTCCGTAGCACTTGCGCTCCCTCCCAGCACCAGGTCAAGTGGTGTGCTCGTCGAGCCTTGACGAGGTCGTGGGCGAGGGCCGGTCACTGCTCGGTGCGTCGCTCGCCGCCCGTCGCTCCGCCGGTGCCGCCCCGTCCAGCGTCCCTCTACAGCGAGGCCAGCGGAGGGTGCGAGTTGGGACGGGGATGCCGGTCAGGGGTCGGCTTCCGGTCAGGCGGGCTGCCGAAGAGGGAAGTCCGGGAGGGGGCGAGCGCTCTGGGCGGTTCGCCGCCTCCTCGGCTGAGGGTCCCCCAGGCGAATCCGACGATGCCGGCCTGGAGCCGTGACTCCACTTCCAGCTTTGCGAGGATCTGTGCCACGTGGGCCTTGGCGGTGCGCTCGGTGATGGCGAGACGGACTGCAATGGTCCGGTTGGAAGCCCCCTTCGCCAGGAGCTGGAAGACGTCGAACTCGCGTTCCGACAGCAGCGGCACGCGGGCCAGGACGGCGTCCCAGGCGCGGTCGTGGGGTGCGGCCCCCCGGTCGGTAACGAGGTAGGAGCCCCAGGCGTGAGGGCTCCTGGTCTCTGCGGTGTTCATGGTGTTGACCGACTCCTGAGTTCTAGACCGTGGGGTGGGTCGTCGGCAGTACCGACGGTTCGAAGCAGGCCGTGCGGGGCCTGGGCGTGGTCATGTGACGCTCCTTCATTCATTACTTGCCGGCGTAGGGTCGGCCGGCGGAGGGCGGGCTCGTGGCCGGTCGCCCTGGTCTTCGGTGGGGGGAGGGAGGAAGGCGGAGCGGGGGAACGTCCCGCCGGACGGGCACCGCGCGCGAGTGGCGGCACGTGCAGGGGCGCGCCGAGTTCCGCCCGGTCCGGGCACAGCCCCCAGGCCCGTCCAGGGTTGGGGAAACATCGAAGGCGCGCTGGGAAGCCCGGAGTGCGGAGGCTGGGTGACCCAGCCCTCCGTGCGGTGTCGCGTTCCGGCGTCGTGGCCAGCGGCGGCCGGCGCCGGAGGCGTGGGCGGCGTTGTCGGGGGCGGCGCGGTCCGGCCCGAAGTCCGGCAGGACGAAGGGGCGCCGCCTGCGGGCCCAACCGGTTCGAGTTGGGATGCGGCGGGCTCACTGTGGAGGATGGACGGTGATGGCGGTGCGCTCCGGGCGTCCGTCTCGGCGTCCGGGCGCGCGGCAGTGACGTCTGGGGAGGGCGGACGCCACCGCAAACCCGGGCCGACCGACCCGGCGGGACCGCAGGTATCAGTCCGGATGCGTGCCGCAGAGGGCTACGGCCCGGCGACGGGTGCTTGCCGCTGCCGGGAACCGGCAGGGGCCGGCGGAGCCGGGTGGCCGCAGCCACGCGGTCCGGGTGGGTGCGCGCTGCGCCCCGTTCGGGGGCGGGTTTTGGGAGGCGGCGCGGGCGTTGGCTGGTTCCCGCCGTCCGAGGGCGCCGGGTGTCGGCGCACCGCAGGGAGTGAACGGGGGGATGACGTGGGTGTGGTGCCGCCCGGCCTCCCTCAGGCAACAGGGAAGTCGGGTTCCTCTGGGTACTGCCGAAGCGAAGTCACGGGATATTGCGGCGACCCGACGCCGGATATCTCCGGCAGCCCTCAGGCGTAACTCGGCCGCTGGGCCCCCGTCGTTCCTCCCTATTTTTTCAGTCAGCTGCACGGCGATTATCGGCCACCTTCTTTCTGGCCACGCGGGAATGTGATTCGGGACACCACAGAGGCCGCCGTACGGGAATGGCACCGAGGGAGACGGGTACCGCCCGGGCCGGTGAACCCGAAGGGTCCGGAAACCGGGTGACAGACTCCCCGCAGACATGCACCCGCAGGCACCGAAGGCCGGTTCCTGCAGAAGCGGTTCCCCCTGCTCGACCACGAGACGACCATACTCAAGGTCCCCCAGGTCACAGGGTGCACGCCCCTCGCCCATGACAACTCCCTCGGGTGTCTTGAAGGAATGGGTGGCTCGGACGCAAGCGGTCAACGCGTTCTCGGCGACGAAAGGGGTTACTCCCTGGTCACCGCGCATGTCACGCTACCGACGCATTCCGGTACAGGCAATGAGTGATCCAATATCTGAGACACCATCCGGCTGAAAATCGTCCGCCGCCGGTCCGGATATCTCGCTTTTCTCGTTGCGAAATAAACCAGAAATAATCCGGTCCGGTCCGTGGACACCCGGAGGCCCGGACAAAGGGCCTCGGACGCAGCCGCAAGGGGCCGACGTACCGCGCGGCGGGCCGGCCCGCAGGACCGGACGCCGAAGCGCCCGCCGGGGGTGCCGGCGGGCGCAGCGGGTAGGTCCGGCCGGGGGCGACCGGAGGGGGCTGAAGGGCGGGCCTACGGGATTCCGGCCAGGCGCAGCAGCGCCGCCGTACCCGCGGCCGCGAGCACCACCACCAGGAACGGCGCCTTGCGCCAGGCGAGCACGCCGCCGACGACGACGCCGGCGGGCCGGGCCACACCGGCGAAGCCGGCGCCCTCGGCGAGTGCCGACGTGGCGGCGAGGGCGGCGAGCAGGACGACCGCGGAGACCTCCAGCAGCTTCTCCGCCCGCTGCGGAAAGGTGACCCTGGCGCGCAGCGCCGGGCCGGAGAGGCGGAGCAGGAAGGTGCCGCCCGCCAGGGCCAGCATCGCGGCCAGGGTCGGCATCACGGGTACGGCGTCGCTCAACGGACCGCTCCTTCGGACGACTCGGAAGACTCGGATGACTCGGACGGAGCTGACGGCTCGGACGGATCTGATGGACCTGACGGATCAGATACCGCGGCAGGATCGTCCGACCCGGCCGACGGAGCCGACCCGCCCTGCCGCGCCGAGAGGAGAACGAACAGCGGCAGCGCGCCGAGCGCGACCAGGACGGGCAGGCCGGCGGGCAGGAACGCGACCGCCGCCAGGGCCAGGGCGCAGCCCGCCAGCGCGGTCCGCCGCAGGGCCCGCTCCTTGAGGGCGGGCAGGATCAGCGCCACGATCACGGCAGGGAACATGGCGTCCAGCCCCAGGGCCCCGGTGTCCTGGACCACGGTTCCGAGCAGCGCCCCGAGGGCGGCGCCGACCGGCCAGATGACCAGGATGCCGAGGCCGCAGGCCCAGTACGCGGCGCGCTTGCGCGGGAGGCCGTCCTGGGCGATGGCGAAGACCACCGTCTCGTCGTTCATCAGGTGGGTGCCGACCAGGCGGCGCCAGCCGCGCCCCAGCACGTCGGGGACCGCCAGGCCGAACGGCAGGTGGCGGGCGTTGACCAGGAGGCCGGCCAGGAGGGCGGCGATCGGGCTGCCACCGGCCGCGATGATCCCGACGAACAGGAACTCCGAGGAGGCGGCGAGGACGAGAGCGCCCATCAGGACGGGGAACCACCAGGGGAATCCGGCGGTGACCGAGACGGCGCCGTACGAGACGCCAATGACGCCGACGGCCAGGCAGACGAGGGCGATGTCGCGTAACGGGCCCCGGCCCAATGTTCTCCATATCGAACGCATGGTCTTTATAATGAACAACACTGTCACGTTCGTCAAGACGAACAATCGACCACTGGAGCGAACGCCGTGTCCGACGCCGATCCCGCCCTCAAGCCCCCACTCGAAGTGATCGCCGCCTCCCTGCGGGCGGAGCGCGTACGGGCGGGGCTCTCCCTCACCGAGGTGGCCCGCCGGGCCGGACTCGCCAAGTCGACGCTCTCGCAACTGGAATCCGGCGCCGGAAACCCCAGCCTGGAGACGCTGTGGGCCTTGTGCGTGGCCCTGGAGATCCCGTTCTCCCGGCTGCTCGCCGCCCCCCGGCAACAGGTCCAGGTGATCCGGGCGGGCGAAGGGCCGACGGTGGACTCCGCGCAGAGCCCCTACCGTGCGACCCTCCTCACCGCGTCCCCTCCGGGTGCCCGGCGCGACGTGTACAGCATCGCGGCCGAGCCCGGGCCTCGGCGCTCCTCCGCCGCACACCTGCGCGGCGTGGTGGAGCACGTGGTCATCAGCTCCGGCCGGGCCATGGTCGGCACCGCCGACGAACCGGTGGAACTGCACCCGGGTGACTACATCTGCTACCCGGCGGACGTGGCGCACGTCTTCCAGGCGCTGGACCCCGGAACCCGGGCCGTGCTCGTCTCCGAACACCAGTGAACGCGGGACCGGACCGGAAGGGGGTCCGGTCCCGCGCGAGCCCCCGGCGACTCAGTGCCCCATGCCCAGCCCGCCGTCGACCGGCAGGACGGCTCCGGTGACGTACGCGGCGCCCTCGGAGGCCAGGAAGTGCACGACCGCGGCCACCTCGTCCGCGTGGGCCGCGCGGGCCAGCGGTACCCGGTCCAGCATGGCGGCCCGCTGCCGCTCGCTCAGGCCCCGGGTCATGTCCGTCTCGACGAAGCCCGGCGCCACCACGTTGCAGGTGACGCCGCGGGAGCCGAGCTCGCGCGCCACCGACCGGGCGAAGCCGACCAGGCCGGCCTTGGACGCCGCGTAGTTGGCCTGGCCCGCCGAGCCGAGCAGGCCCACCACCGAGGACACGAGCACGATCCGGCCCCTCCGGGCCAGCAGCATCTCCCCCGCGGCCTGCCGCACCACCCGGAAGACACCGGTCAGGTTGGTGTCGAGGACGTCGGTGAAGTCCTCCTCGGACATCCGCATCAGCAGCCGGTCACGCGTGATGCCGGCGTTCGCCACCAGCACCTCCACCGGCCCGTGGGCCTCCTGGACTTCCCCGAACGCCCGCTCCACTGCGTCGGCGTCCGTGACATCGCAGGTGACCGCGAGGCACCCCAGTTCCTTCAGCTCCGCGGGCGGCTCACCGGTGCGGTACGTCACCGCGACCCTGTCGCCCGCCTCGGCGAACGCACGCGCCACCGCGAGGCCGATGCCCCGGTTCCCGCCGGTGACCAGGACCGAACGGCTCATCTCTCACGCACCCTTTCCCCGGGCCCGGGCCGCCCCACGGACGGGCTCCGGACCCTGCGTACCTCTGTGTCGTCCCGGGGCCGCGGCCGCGGCCCCGGATCAGGCGATCTTGTGCACCCAGCCGAACGGGTCCGGCCGGAGCCCGGTCTGGATCCCCGTCAGTTCGGCGTGCAGACGCGTGGTGACCGGGCCGGGCTTCCCACCGCCGATCGTCCAGTCACCGTCCACGCTGCGCACGAAGCCGACCGAGGTGACCATGGAGGACGTCCCGCAGGAGAACACCTCGGTCAGCGCCCCCGACTCCGCGTCGGCGCGCCACTGCTCCACGCTGATCCGGCCCTCCTCGGCCTCGTAGCCGAGTTCGGCCGCCAGGGCCAGCACCGAGTCCCGCGTGACGCCCGCCAGCAGGGTGCCCGACAGCTCCGGAGTGACCAACCGCGACCCGTAGACGAAGAACAGGTTGCTGGTGCCCATCTCGTCCACCCAGCGGCGCTCCGTCGAGTCCAGCCACACCACCTGGTCGCAGCCCTGCTCCCGGGCCTGCGCCTGGGCGACCAGCGTGCCCGCGTAGTTGCCGCCGCACTTGGCCTCACCGGTCCCGCCGGGCGCGGCCCGCGTGTAGTCCTGTGACAGCCAGACGCTGAGCGGCTTCGCTCCCGCTGTGAAGTACGAGGCCGCGGGCGAGGCGATCACCATGAAGCGGTAGGCGGCGGACGGCCCGTAGAAGCCGATGGTGTGCTGCGTCGCGATCATGAAGGGGCGCAGGTAGAGGCTGTGCCCCTGCTGCTCCGGGACCCAGTCGCGGTCGGCGGCCACCAGCAGTTCCAGCGCCTCAACGAACGTCTCCTCCGGCAGGGCCGGCATCGCCATCCGTGCACAGGAGAGGTTGAACCGCGCGGCGTTGGCGTAAGGGCGGAAGGTGGCCACGGTCCCGTCCGGACGGCGGTAGGCCTTCATGCCCTCGAAGACCTCCTGGCCGTAGTGGAAGACCTGGGCCGAGGGGTCGAGCACCAGCGGGCCGTAGGGGTGCAGCCGCGCGTCGTGCCAGCCCCGTTCCCGGTCCCAGTCGATGCTGATCATGTGGTCGGAGAACACCTCGCCGAAGGCGGGTGCCTCAAGGAGCGCGGCCCGCTCGGCAGCGGGCAGCGGGTCGGCCGGCTCGTGGGTGAAGGTGATGGTCATGGCTCGCTCCGAGGCGTCGCAGGGATACCGGTTCGGTTCTCAGGTCTGGGTCCCGGCCTCCGTGGCCGGGACGCGGCGGCACCGGCCGCGGATCTCGAGGGCCGGTGCAGCCGCTTCACAGCGGTGTGTTGGCGTGCTTGCGGTCGGGCTGGTCCGCGTGCTTGGTCCGCAGCATCCGGAAGGCGCGGATCAGCTGCGACCGGGTCTCGGCGGGGTCGATCACGTCGTCGACCAGGCCGCGCTCGGCCGCGTAGTAGGGGTGCATCAGCTCCGAGCGGTAGTCCTTGACCATCCGGTCCCGCGTCGCCTGCGGGTCGTCCGCCGCGGCGATCTCCCGGCGGAAGATGACGTTGGCCGCGCCCTCGGCGCCCATCACCGCGATCTCGTTCGTCGGCCAGGCGTAGGACAGGTCGGCGCCGATGGAGCGGGAGTCCATCACGATGTACGCGCCGCCGTACGCCTTGCGCAGGACCAGGGAGATGCGCGGGACGGTGGCCTCGCAGTACGCGTACAGCAGCTTCGCGCCGTGCCGGATGACCCCGCCGTGCTCCTGGTCCACCCCCGGCAGGAACCCGGGGACGTCCACCAGGGACAGCAACGGGATGTTGAAGGCGTCGCACATCCGCACGAAGCGGGCGGCCTTCTCGCTGGCACGGATGTCCAGGACGCCCGCCAGCGACACCGGCTGGTTGGCGACGATGCCGACGACCTGGCCGCCGAGCCGGGCCAGCCCGCACAGGATATTGGGGGCCCAGCGCTCGTGGACCTCCAGGAAGTCGCCGTGGTCGACGATCTCTTCGATGACCTTGCGCATGTCGTAGGGCAGCTTGCCCTCGGCCGGCACCAGGCCCAGCAGGGCGTCGCAGTACCGGTCGTCCGGGTCGGTGGCAGCCGGGGCAGGCGGGTCCTGCTGGTTGTTCGACGGCAGCAGGGAGAGGAGGTAGCGCACCTCGCCGAGGCAGGTCCACTCGTCCTCGTAGGCGAAGTGGCACACCCCGGACAGCTCCGCGTGCACGTCGGCGCCGCCGAGCCGCTCCTGGGTGACGTCCTCGCCGGTCACCGCCCGGACCACGTCCGGACCGGTGATGAACATCTGCGAGGTGCCGCGCACCATGAAGACGAAGTCGGTCAGCGCGGGAGAGTAGGCGGACCCGCCGGCACACGGTCCGAGGATCACCGAGATCTGCGGGATCACCCCGGAGGCCCGGACGTTGCGGCGGAAGATGCCGCCGTAGCCGGCCAGGGCGGAAACGCCCTCCTGGATGCGGGCGCCGGCCCCGTCGTTGAGCGAGACCAGCGGGGCACCTGCCGCGATGGCCATGTCCATGATCTTGTGGATCTTCTCCGCGTGAGCCTCGCCGAGCGCGCCGCCGAAGATCCGGAAGTCGTGGGCGTAGACGAACACGGTCCGGCCCTCGACCGTGCCCCAGCCGGTGATCACACCGTCGGTATGGGGCCGGCGCTCCTCGATGCCGAACCCGACGGCCCGATGCCGGCGCAGCTGCTCGACCTCGTTGAACGACCCTGCGTCCAGCAGCAGTTCGATGCGCTCTCGGGCGGTCAGCTTGCCCTTGGCGTGCTGGGCTTCGGTCGCCCGGTCGCTCGGGCCCCGCACAGCCGCCTCCCGGGTCGCGTGCAGCTCCGCCACCCGCCCACGGGCGTCGGTGCGCGGCTGCGGCGCCCGGCCTGGGGATTCCTGCTGGACGGTCATCTACTCTCGTTCTCCTTCCGGGGAGGCCGGCACGGCCAGGACGGCGGCGGGGGTGGTCTCGGCTTCGGTGGCTGGCACGGCGACGGCGGTGACGAGCACGTCGCCCGAGACCCGCCAGCGGCCCGTGAACCGGGCGGGCAGCCGCGTCCCGCCGGGGAGCCGTGCGCCGGCCCGCACGGCGTCGGGCACGTCGGCACGGAAGGTCCCCGCCGACGGGTCGAAGCGGACGCAGGCCTGAAGGAAGCCCAGGAAGAGTCCGGTGGCCGGGAACCACGCCTTGTAGACGCTCTCCTTCGCGCTGAACAGCAGCCGGTCCCAGCGCACTTCGGGCCGGCGGACGAGCAGCTCCGCCACGAGCGCGCGTTCCTCGAGGCCTGCGACGAACTCCAGCACTTCGGCGTCCAGCGGCAGGTGCGGCTCGGCGTCGATGCCGAGCGCGGCGATCTCGCCGCGCCGGGCCACGGCGGCGGCCGTGTAGCCGCGGCAGTGTGTGATGCTGCCGACCACCGATCGGGGCCAGCCGGGCGCGCCGCGCTCCCCCGCAGGGATCGAGGCGGCGGGCGTGCCGAGCCGTTCCAGGGCGCGGTGCGCGCAGTACCGCCCGTTGGCGAACTCCCGGCGCCGCCCGCGCGCGGAGCTGCGCAGCGAGGCGGCCTCGGCCCGGTGGGGCGCGAACTCCGGGTGGTCCTGAAAGGTCTCCCAGGCGGCCGCCTGTGGGGGCAGCAGACCTGTGATCACCACCGTGCCTCCACCGGGTCTGCCGGCCGGACCGGTGCCGTCGGGAGGCCGGCTGCGGGCGCGGGCTTGGGAGCGACGGCCGGTACCACGGCGGGGCGGCAGCGCTGCCGGTGCGCGCCCAGGCCCGCCACCTCCGCCTCGACCAGGTCTCCGGCCCGCAGGTACGGCTGGTCCGGCCGACCGAGGGCGACGCCGCCGGGGGTGCCGGTCAGCACCACGTCGCCGGGGTGCAGCACCATGAAGCGGCTCAGGTACCAGACGAGGTGGGCCACGTCGAAGACCATGTCCGCGGTGGAACCGTCCTGCACGAGAAGGCCGTTGACCTTGCAGGTCAGCCGCAGCGCCTGCGGGTCCCCGGCCTCGTCGGGCGTCACCAGGTACGGACCCAGCGGGCCGAAGGTCTCGAAGGACTTGCCCTTCACCCACTGCCCGCCGCGCTCCAGCAGCCAGCTGCGCTCGGAGACGTCGTTGGCGGTGGCGTAGCCGGCGATGTGCGAGGCGGCGGCCGCCCGGTCCGGCAGGTAGCGGGCGACCCGCCCGATCACCACCGCGAGTTCGACCTCCCAGTCGGTCTTCTCCCCGCCCGGGGGCAGCAAGAGGTCGTCATGTGGGCCGACCATGGTGGAGGGCGCCTTGCTGGCGACGATCGGCTCTCCGGGCAGGGGCAGTCCCGCCTCGGCGGCGTGCGCGCGGTAGTTGAGCCCGATCGACAGCAGGTTTCCGCCGGGGCGGATGGGCGGCCCGATCCGCTCGGCGGCCGGATCGACCTCCGGCAGCCTCCGGCCCTCCCGCTCCAGCCTCGCCGCCAGGTCACGCAGCGCGTCCGGGTCCAGGTGGGCGCCCGTCCAGTCCGGCACCCACGGGGAAAGGTCCCGGACGGTGCCGCCGGGGCCGACGGCACAGGGCCGCTCTCGCCCCGGCGGCCCGATCCTCAGCAGCCGCATGTCAGCCGGCCGCCGGGCTCTGTTCGAGGTACTTCTCGAAGAAGCCGGTCTCCGCCTCGGTCAGCCGCCGGGGGCGTCCGGCCTCGTAGTCGAACGGCGCCATCACCGTGGAGGCGGTGGCGTAGACGGTGTCCCCGTCCCGGACCACGTAGTCGACGGTCACGGTCGCCGACTGGAGGTCGGAGACCCACATCTCGATCTCCACCGGGGCGTGCCGGTGGACCAGTTGCTTGCGGTAGCGGATGGAGTGCTCCACCACCACCGAGCCGTCCCGGAAGAAGGCGTCGCCGTCGGTCGGTGCCATCCGGAAGACGAAGTCGACCCGGGCCTCCTCGAGGTAGCGCAGGTAGGAGACGTTGTTGACGATGCCGTAGACGTCCATGTCCGACCAGCGGATCGGGCAGGGGTAGCTGTGCCGTGCCATCAGGACCGGTCTCCTTCCGCGACGGACCGGGCGGCAGCGGGCCCGTGTGCGCCGGTGCTCTGCTGGAAGGCCGTCACGTAGTCGTCGGCGGCGATCGGCGCGCGGAGCAGCTCCGGGGTCAGGCCGAACCCGTCGGTGAGGGTCTGTACGTGCGGCAGCAGGTCTGCGCACAGCGCGTCCGTCCGGTCGGCGATTTCCTCGACCTGGTCGGCGGTGAGCACACCGCGCGCCAGGTACCAGCCTGCGTCCCGGCCGACCTCGGTCAGCCCGTACAGCGCGGTCAGCAGGCCGAGTGCGGCGCGGGACTCCTCGGTGCGCGCGGCGGCGGCCGCCTCGGACAGGCACTCGAGCGCGGTGCGCACGCCGCGCGTGCGGGCCATCTCCAGGCCGGTGTTGATGGTGGCGTTCCACGCCTCGAAGTACGTCCGGTCCGCGGAGTCGTCGGCCATGGCCGTGCGGGCCCGGCGCAGCAGTTCCTGTTCCCGGTGGCGCAGCGCGGCGATCAAGAACCCCGCGTCGCGCAGGTCGCGGCCGTGGGGGTCGGGCGCGGCGGACGGCTCTGCGTCCGCGTCACCCGCGGCGATGATCTGCCCGGCGGTGGTGGCCAGCAGCACCTGGTTGTCGCCCTCCGCGGTGACCAGGCCCTGGAGCAGGGAGCCGTAGTCCGCGATCCGGTTGACGCTGAAGATGCCCTGGGCGCCGCAGCGTTCCCGGCATACGGCGATGACGTCGGTCATCTCCCAGGTGGACAGCGCCTTGGTGATCGACACCAGGTGGCCCAGCTCGGCCGGCGCGGCGTTCTGGGGGGCCGCGGTGAACTCCCGCTTCGCGTGGTTGAGCAGCAGCGTCATCGCGTACGTCCGTGCCAGTGCGGTGAACAGCGCCAGCTGGTGGCTGCGGTACTCGATGACGGGCAGGTCGTTGCGACCGGGGGCGTTGGTGAGCCGCTGCACCGCGTAGCGCAGGGCGATGTAGACGCTCGCGCGGCCGGCGCCGGTCGCCGCGCTGGAGACGCACAGCCGTCCGGGCAGGATGCGGCTCATGGCCCGCAGGAAGCGCTTGCGCTGGTTGCCGGAGGCGGGGCGGAACACGCCGTCCTCGCCGAAGCCGCCCATGTCGCCGTGGAGCAGGTTGCGGCGGGGGACCCGTACGTGGTCGAACCAGGTGAGGCCGTTGTCCAGGCCCTGCACCGGCTTCTCCGGGCAGGGGGCCGCGTGGACGCCCTCGCACAGCTTCGTTCCGTCGCTGATGCGCACCAGGAACGGGAACACGCCGTGGTCCTTGCCGTCCGCCTTCAGGCGCGCCATCACCACGGCCAGCTTGGGGACGTCCTGGAACCCGCTGTAGGACATGTACTTCTGCGCGAGCGCGTCCGGGGTGTTCAGGACGAACGTCTCGGTCTCGGGGTCGTAGACGGCCTCGGTGCGCAGCGCGGCCACGTTGTTGCCGTAGCCGAGCTCGGTGGCCATGTACGGGCTGAAGGAGTCCAGCCGGTCCAGCTCGTCGACCAGGTCCTTGAGGTCCTCACGGTCGCCGTGCTCCACGACGGTGCCGAAGGCCAGGTTGTAATGGACCATCAGCAGCGAGAACGTCGATACGTCCACCAGCGAAGGCCACTCGGCCAGGGCGAAGAGCCGCCACGGGTCGGCCAGGATCTCCCGCGGGCTCTCCAGGGCGCCGTGCACGGCGCGCGACCGCTCGTAGGCCAGCTTACCGGCCCCGGTCATGTCCAGACCCTCGCGCGGGTCGAACACGGGGTCCAGCAGGAGGTCGTGGAGATCCTTGTGGGTCTGCTCGTACCTGCCGTCGAAGAGCAGCCGGGTGAGGTCGGCGGAGGCCGACGAGGTCATCTGAGGGTCCTTTCCAGCGGTTCGGATCGTGCGGTCGGCCGGCCGTTGCCGGGTCGGGGGGACGGGCCGCCCGGGGCGGTCCGCCGGTGGGGCGGCCCGTCCGCGCGGGCGGGGGAGGTGGGAGGTGGGTACGCCGGCCCACCTCCTCCCCCGCGCGGCCCGTGCGGTCGGTACCGTCAGGCGGATGCGATCAGCAGGGCGGCGTTCTGGCCGCCGAAGCCGAAGGAGTTGCTCAGGGCCACCTCCACCCGGCGGTGGCGCGCGGCGCCGTGGACGACGTCCACCTCCACCCTCGGGTCGATCCGGGTGGTCCCCGCCGACGGCGGGATGACGCCGTGGTGCACCGTGAGCGCCGCGAAGGCGGCCTCGATGGAGCCGGCAGCGCCCAGCGGGTGCCCGGTGACCCCCTTGGTGGAGCTGACCTGGACGTCCGTCCCGGCCACCCGGCGGATGACGCCCGCCTCGATCACGTCGTTCAGCGGCGTGGACGTGCCGTGGGCGTTGATGTAGCCGATGTCGCTCCCGGTCAGCCCGGCGTCGGCGAGCGCCGCCCGGACCGCCAGTTCGGCCCCTTTGCCCTCGGGGTGCGGGGACGTCACGTGATGCGCATCCGCGGAAGCGCCGTACCCGATCACCCGGGCCACGGGCCGCACGCCGCGCGCCCGCGCGTGCTCCTCGGACTCCAGTACGACCACGCCGGCGCCCTCGCCGAGGACGAAGCCGTCACGGTCGACGTCGAAGGGGCGCGACGCGGTCTGCGGGTCGTCCAGGCGCCTGGACAAGGCCCGCATCCGGGCGAAGGAGGAGACGTACAGCGGGGTGATGGGGGCTTCGGCGCCACCCGCCACCACGATGTCGGCGAGTCCCGAACGGATCAGCTCGCGGCCGAGGCCGATCGCGCTGGCGCCCGCGGCACACGCCGTGCACGGGGCCATGCAGGGACCGTTGGCACCGATGTCGATGGCGACCTGCCCCGCAGCCATGTTCAGCAGGCCCATGGGCAGGGTCATCGGGGACACCTCGGAGGGGCCCTCCTCGATCAGCACCCGGTGCTGCTCCTCCAGCGTCGCGGTGCCGCCCGCCCCGGAACCGAGGATGACGGCCACCCGCGAGCTGTCCGCCCACTCGCCCGGGATGAGCCCGGCCTGCGCCAGGGCTTCGCGGACGGCGACGACGGCGAACTGGGAGTAGCGGTCCCACTGCCACGCAGCGCGCAGGCCCTGTCCGGCCGGGTCGAAGCCGGGCACCCGGCACGCCATCGTCACCGGCAGGCCGGCAAGGTCGGGGTGGTGCGCGGCCGTCGGCCGGCCGTCGACCACCCGGTCCCAGCTCTCCTTGACGCCGATGCCGGCGGGCGTGACGAGCCCGATGCCGGTGATGGCGGCGGCGAATCCGGTCATCAGACCGCGGCGCCCTTCTGCTCGACGAGGGCGACGATGTCCGCAACGACGGAGACCTCGGACAGTTCCTCATCGGTGATGGCGACGCCCAGGCGCTTCTTCAGGGCGGTGGCCAGCTCGATCTGGGAGAGCGAGTCGAGGCCGAGGTCGTCGAAGGTCGCGTCGGCAACGACCGTCTCGGGGTCGAGGTCGAAGCGGGCGACGAAGACCTCGACGACGGAGTCGTGGACGGAACTCATGGTGTTTCCTCCTGGAAGTGAACGGGATGCCCGGCCCCGGCGGGTCGGCCGCCGGCGGGCTGTCCGGCCGGTGGTCCGGCCGGAAGTCGGTTGCGCCGATGGATCAGTCGACGGGTGGATCAGTCGACGGGCTCGGCGCGAATGTCGGGCCAGACCAGGACGGTCGAGCCCCACGACAGGCCGGCGCCGAAGGCGGAGAGCAGCACCCGCTGGCCCGCCTTGAGGTCGCCGCGGGCGGCGTAGTCGTTGAGCAGGAGCGGCACGGACGCCGAGAGGGTGTTGCCCACCCTGTCGATGTTCACCGCGACCCGCTCCTCGGGGACCTCCAGTTCCTCCGCCACGGCCGCCACGATGCGGATGTTGGCCTGGTGGCCGACGAACCAATCGACGTCCCCGACGGACCAGTCGGCCCGCTTGAGGGCCGTCTGCGCCGACTGCGTCATCCGTTCGACGGCCTGGGTGTAGAGGGCCCGGCCCTCCATCCGCAGGTACCAGTCCTCCGCAGGTACGGAGGCGTGACCGAGGCCGCCGGCGGCGGACCGCTGGCGGGATCCGCCGGCCGGGATGGCCAGCAGGTCCGCGAGGGCGCCGTCGCTGCCGAGGTCGAACGGGCCCAGCGCGCCGGGCTCGTCGGGCTCCCCGCGGCGCAGCACCACCGCGCCCGCCCCGTCGCCGAAGATCGGCGCCGTGGCCCGGTCTGCGGGGTTCACCAAGGTGGTGAACGCCTCGGACCCGACGAACAGCACGGTGTCGGCGGTGCCCGACTCGATCAGCCCGACCGCGGTGGCGAGCCCGTAGAGGAACCCGCTGCACGCCGACGTCAGGTCGAACGCGGCGATCGTGCCCAGCCCCAGCCGAGAGGCGACCTCCGGCGCGACGGCCGGGCAGAGCCGCTCGGGCGAGGTGGTCGCCACCACGAGCGCGTCGACGCCGCTCAGCCCGGCCGAGCTCAGCGCCCGGGCACCGGCCCGCACCGCGAGTTCGCCCGTCGACAGACCTTCGGAGACCACCCGCCGTTCCCGGATACCGGTCCTGGTGCGGATCCACTCGTCAGTCGTGTCCAGCGTGTGCGAAAGGTCGTCGTTCGTGACCGTCCTGGGCGGGAGGTACCCCCCGATCCCGGTGACCACTGCCGCCATTGACCCACCCCCTCGTATCGGCCGCGTCCACGGCCTGACCTGGCGTCAACAGACTTGCCCACAGGGCTGTGACCAGGCAATTGGCCCTTGGTACACACCCTGTCAGGCGTGTACCAAGGGCCAATTGACCCCCCGTTCGGACCGGTGCGAGCCTCCCGGCTATGAGCACGACAACCTCTGATCTCGCCGAGCTCCTCCCCGCCGGACGGGTGGTCACCGACCCGGTGCGGCTGGCTTCGTTCGCACACGACGAGGCCGTCGGCGCCCCGTACGTCCTGCCCGCGGCGGCGGTGGAACCGCGCGACACCGCCGAGGTCGCCGCCGTCGTCGCGTACTGCCACGAGCGCGGCGTGCCCGTCGTCGCCCGCGGCGCCGGGACCGGCCTGTCCGGCGGGGCCAACGCCGTGGAGGGCTGCGTGGTGGTTTCGTTCAAGGGCATGGACCGGATCCTGCGGATCGACGCGGACGAGCGGCTGGCGGTGGTGCAGCCGGGCGTCGTCAACGACGACCTGCGCGCCGCCTGCGCCGCCGAAGGCCTGTGGTACCCGCCGGACCCGGCGAGCGCGCCCTGGTCGACCATCGGTGGGAACGTCGCCACCAACGCGGGCGGGCTGTGCTGCGTGAAGTACGGCGTGACGCGCGACTACGTGCTCGGCCTGGAGGCGGTCACCGGCCGCGGCGAGGTGGTGCGGCTCGGCCGTCGGACGGCGAAGAGCAGCGCGGGCTTCGCACTGGCCGGACTGCTGGTCGGTTCGGAGGGCACGCTCGGCCTGGTGACCGAGGTCACCGTGCGGCTGCGCGGGGAACGCGCACCCGAACACACGGTGGTCGGCTCCTTCGAAGACCTGCCGGCCGCTGGCGGGGCCGTTGCCCGGGTGGTGGCCTCCGGAGTCGTCCCCAGTGCGCTGGAGCTCGTCGACCGCTACTGCCTGCGCGCCGTGGACGAGTGGAAGAACACCGGACTGGGTGACACCGGCAACGTGCTGCTGCTGGCCCGCTGCGACGCGCCCGGTGAGGCCGGGGTGCAGGAGGCCGACACCGTGCTGGCCTGCTTCCGGGCCGCAGGCGCCACCTGGAGCGCGCGCTCGGAGGACCAGACCGAGGCCGACGCCCTGTTCGCGGCACGGCGCCTGGTGTACCCGGCGCTGGAGCGCCAGGGCCTGGTACTCAGCGAGGACATCTGCGTCCCGCGCACCCTCGTTCCCGAGATGCTCGCCCGGCTGGAGGCCACCGGCCGCGCGCAGGGCGTACGGATCGCCGGCCTGGCCCACGCGGGCGACGGCAACCTGCACCCGATGATCGTGGTGCCGCGCGGCGACGACCGTGAGCTGGCGCGGGGGCGGGAGGTGTTCGAGACCATCGTCGAAGAGGCGGTCGCGCTCGGCGGCACCGTCACCGGCGAGCACGGTGTGGGGCTGCTCAAGATGCGCGGGCTGGTGTCCGAGCTCGGTCCGGCCGTGCTGGACCTGCACCGGGGCATCAAGCGGGTCTGGGACCCGGCGGGCATCCTCAACCCGGGGAAGATCTTCACCGCCCAGCCGTGACGGGGCCGGTCCCGCGGAACCGGGGCCGGCCCGGGGACGGCGCTGCTCCTTGCCCGGCCGTAGCGAACAGGGCAGCAATGCGCCGTACTCGTGCGCGGCGCCGACCGTCACGTCGGCGCGCTGGGTGGTCAGCTCGTTCACCCGGTTCGCCAGCACCATCGTGGGCGACGGGCTCAGGAGCGGGACTGCCACCCCCTCGACGGTCCGCCGGGCTTACGGGCGCAGGCGGCGCCGGGGAGGGGACCCGTCGCACGGAAGGGGAGCAACCGGCCAGTCCCCTCTGAAGACCGGACCTCGTCGTGCCCGGACTCGTACGCTCGGCGCACGCATGGCCGATGGCCGTATCCCCCCTCCACCGGCACGGCACCCGCACACGGGGCCCCGGTCCGTGCGCGCAGCCCACGGACCGTCACGGATCCGGGCCAGCCCGGCGACCACCGCTGAGGTTCTACTCCCCCGGTGGGCTGTCGCGCCCGCTTATCCGGCATGACACCTGTCATGCAGCATCTATGATCCGCGGCCCTGCCGCGGAGGTGCAGTCCCGACCAGACTGGTGGTCAACACACCGACCACGGGGGCAACATGAACATCCTGAGCAAGAAGACCCCACCGGCCACACTGGCCGACACCAGCGATCTGATCCCGGCCGACTACCGGCTCCCGGTCTGGTTCTTCGCCTTCGAAGGCGTACTCGCCGCCGCCTTCGACATCCTCAGAGCCTTCCCGTCGGCCTGGCCCGTCCTGCTCATCCTCCTGGCCGCCAACATCACCATCTCCCTGACCCTCATGCGCAAGCGCATCAGGCTCGCCAAGGCACTCTGGCACGGCAAGGAAACCCGCAAGATCGCCCTCGCTCTGATCGCCCTGCGCATCGGCAGCCACTTCGCCCTCAACGCCGCGGGCCTGGCCATCACCTCCATACCCGGCCACCTCCTCTTCGCCCTCATCATGGCCACCACCACCATCGGCCTCCTCGCCTACTCCCAAGAGACCGCCATCCGCGCCCTCACCGTGCCACCCACCACCGCCCCGGCCCTATAAGCGGCACACGGACGGCGTGCACCGGGTGGACGCACCCCATCGCCCCTGTCGGTGTCGTCCACCCCATGGGCGGTGGACTCCACTCGGTGGAGTGGAGCCGGGCATTGTCGGTGTGCACCACGGCATCGGGTGCGCGGCATCGGGTGCGCTCAGTGGCCGGCCTCCCGGCCGCGGTGCGGTCCGGGCTCCTGCGGGTGGTGCGCCCGCTGATCGTCCTGGCGCACCGGCTGCGCTCCATCGGCATCGTCCTGTTCGGCACAGCGGTCCGCGCGGGTGCGGGAGGCGTCGGCCGCCTTGGAGAACGCGTCCTGGGGGTGGCACAGCCTATCGGCCGTGAGATCGAGGGCTTCCACGTCCGTGCGGGACTCCCTCAAGGCCCGCAGCGCCGTCAGGTCGATCGCCTCCCCGCGCCCGGCCTCCGGCTCCTGGTTGTCGTGCTCGGCTTCGGCGGCCGCAGGCGCTAGCAGCAGCTCGGGCATCGCCGCCTGCTGGTGCGCGACGACGCCCCACGCCCGGCCCCGAACAGCGGTGGCGGTGGTGGCGGTGCGCAGCTTCTCCCGCACCACCGCGCCGGCGAGGACAACTCGCTCGTACTGCAACGGGAGGCGGGGTACCTCCCACTCCCCCATGTCCTGGTCCGGGGGCCGGGGCGCAGTCGGCGCGCTGGGATCGGCCGGGGCTGCCGGTCCGGTCGGCCGCGGGAGTTGGTGGGCGGCGGCGGGCGGGGAGGCCGGACAGCGCCCACCGGACGGTGTAGAGGCGGTAGCCGGCCTCCAGACCGCGCACGGTCTTCGGCTCGCTGATGTCCAGGCAGTGGGTGGAGATGGCGGCGGCCACGATCTGGTCGTCCAGGCCGGGGTCGCGGCGGTGGCCGCGCAGGACGAGGGCGAGGTGGCGTCGGGCTTCGGCGAGCAGGTGCCTGCGGTGGAGGCGGCCGCCGTCGCTCATCACGAACACGGTCGCGGCGACGTCGACGGCCGCCAGGGCAACGTCGACCACGGCGTCGACCCGGGCTGGATCGAGGCAGCCGCCGGACGGGCGCACTCGAGGCGGAAGGTGATGGGCCACCCCGCAGGTGAGGATCGCGCTCGTCTTCCACCAGACGCGCAGCTGCGCGAGCGGCCGGGTCTTCTGCTTGGGCGGTCGGGTCTTGGCCGTCCAGTCCACGGTGCGGGCCTGACCCCTCCAGCCGCAGGTGCACTCGGCCCGCGGGGGCGCTGCGCGCGGTCGGCGGTGGTGTTCTTGGCCGTCGTAGACGCTCCAGCGCCGAACGTCCCAGCCACCGCTGCCCGAGTTCGCGTCGAAATACAGCGGCTTCGGAGCCGTGCCGTCGGCCAGGAGCACACCCCTTCGCCCCTCATGCGAGCGGGCGAAGGGGTACGCGTCACATCGGAGCGGTGTCGCGCTGTAGTCGCCCCACACATCGTCCAACAACCGGTGCCCGGTGCCACCGACACCCTCCGGGACGCCGATCCGAGCCTGTCCTACAGCCTTCATCGGTCTGCTCACACCCAACCCGCGCGCCCCGGAACGACCGGACCCCCGTGGCTCATCCGCCCGCCTGCAGACGGCGCAGGGCATCCTCGGAGTCCCGGTCGTCGGGCAGGTAGGCCAGGAAGTGGTGACCGGGCTCGTCCACGGCGGCCAGCTTCACGTACCGCAGGCGAAGTTCGCCCACGGCCGCATGCCGGAAACGACGGACCGAGGGCTGGAACCCGGCTGTCTCCCGGCGCTCGTACCAGCGGGCCGCGTCACCGTCCGACAGCAGCTCGCCGATGAGTTCGGCGAACCGCGGATCGTCCGGCCGGCGAGCCGCCCGGGACCGGAACTGGCCGAGCAGGGTGCGGGCCTCGTGTTCCCAGTCGGCGAGCAGGGTGCGCGCCGGCGGCCAGCGGAACACCAGCCAGAGGAGGTTGCGCTGCTTGGGGTGCAGCCGCGCCGGATCGGTCAGCAGCGCGGCGTACCCGGCGTTCCACGCCAGCAGGTCCCAGTGCGGGTCGAGGACCACGGCCGGGTGTGGTGTCATGGCCTGCACCAGACTGAGCAGGTTGCGTGACACCCAGGTGGGAGCGTCGGCAGGTGACCTGCTCTCCTCCACGAACGACAGGACGTGCGCGGTTTCAGCGGCGTCCAGTCGCAGCACTCGCGACACCGCGCGCAGCACCTGCTCCGAGGTACGCACCCGGCCCTGCTCCAGCCACGTGTACCAGGAGACGCTGATCCCGGCGAGTTCCGCGACCTCGGCCCGCCGCAGCCCCGGGGTCCGGCGGCCCGGGGCCTCCGGCAGGCCCACGTCTCTCGGCGTCAGCCGTTCACGGCGGGACCGCAGGAAGGCCCCCAGTTCCCGGCGGGGGGACTCGCCCGAGGGCGCGGGTACGGCGCTCACCGACCACCGCGCCGGCGGCCGGCCCCGGCTGGCGAGGAACCGCGGTCCGCAATAGGCGAGGTGCAGGTGTCCAGGGGCGACAGCCTGCCGCGCGTCATGGTGCCTCTTCTCCGGACAGCGGGCGTCCGCCCGAACGCGGGCGCCCTCTGGTGATGCTGCCGTCAACAGGCGCGATGCCGAACCGGCAGGCTGTGAGTCATGGTAATAGTCGGCGGTCTCCGTCCCGAAGGGCCCGGTGCTGAACTGGTGGCGGACCGCATCCGCCCAGGATCGGTCCGTCCCTGTCACCGGTTCTCGTCGAACCCTCTCGGAAGGGAGCGTCCCCCCATGACCACCACCGCGTCGACACCGGTGGCGACCTTGCCCGCGTCCTCCCTGCGGCTGTTGCGCACCGCTGGATTCGTCAGCAACTTCGACCGCTTCTGCATCGCGCCCATGCTGGTCCTCATCGGCCCCCGGCTCGGGGCCCCGCTTCCCACCGTGGTGCTGGCCGCGAGCGGCTATTACCTCGCCTACGGGCTGATGCAGCCGGTGTGGGGGGTGGCCAGCGACCGATGGGGCCGAGTGTGGGTGATGCGGGTGTCGCTCACCGGCGCGGCATTGGCGGCCCTGGCCTCGGCCCTCGCTCCCAACGCTCCCGTGCTGATCGGGGCCCGCGCGCTGGCCGGCGCATTCTTCGCCGCCTCCATCGCCGCCTCCTTGACTTACGTGGGCGACACGGTGCCCGCCGCGACACGGCAGCGCCCCCTCAGCGAGCTGATGACCGCGTTCGCGCTGGGCACCGCCGTGGCCACGGTCGTCGCCGGGGCGCTGGCGCACTACCTCACGTGGCGGCTGGTGTTCGCGCTGCCCGGCCTCCTCGCCGCCTACCTGGCGGTGGCCCTGCGCCGCCTGCCCGAGCCCGAACGGGCCCCCTCCGGATCGCTGCTGGCGCCCTTCCGCGTAGTCCTGTCCTCGCCGTGGCAGTGGTACGTCATGGCGGTGGCGATGCTGGAGGGGGCGGTGCTCCTCGGCTTCCTGACCTACCTGGCCCCGGCCCTGGAGGCGCGTGGAGTTCCCACCCCTCTGGCCGGCGCGGTCGCGGCCGTGTACGGGGTCGGTTCCATGGCGGCGGCGCAGGTGGTCAAGCGGCTCGTCGGACAGTGGTCGGCGGTGGGCCTGATCGTGGCCGGCGGCGTGCAGATGGCTGCGGCGTACCTGCTCGCCGGCTACAGCCAGTCCACCGGGGCGCTCGTCCTGGTCGGGCTGCTCCTCGGGGGCGGCTGGTCCTTCATGCACTCCACGATCCAGTCGTGGGCGACGGCCCTGTCCCCGGCGGCCCGCGCAACGGGCGTGGCCATGTTCGGCCTTGCCCTCTACGTGGGCAGCGCCGTGGCCACCGGGCTGGCGGCCTCCACCGCCCAGGCGCACGACTACCGCCCCCTGTTCTGGCTGGCGGCGCTCCTGACCGTCCCACTGACGGTGGCCGCGGCGGGGGGCCGGGCATGCTACCGCTGAGGGGGTGGTCCGGGTGCTTCGGCCGCGCGGGCCGCGGTCCGAGAACGCGTCCGGAACGGGATGACCCGCAGGGAGGCCGTGGTGATCAGTGCCCGGTGGAAGCCGACGTCCTCTTCGCGATGCTCCGGGACGGAACCTTCAACGAACACAGCCTGTTCGGGCGGCCGCTCCGCATACCTAGACGATCGGAGGGTGTTTCTAGGCGTCTGGGACGATGTGCTTGTGCATGCTGATGACCAGGTTGGGGAGGGCGTCCCTGCTGAGCTCGCGGTGTTTCTCCGGGGCGCTGTCGATGACCGTCCGGTGAGAATCGCTTCTTCCCGCTGTGGAGGTTGCGGCGGCCGGGTGTTCTTCGTGCTGGTGAACGACTGTGGAGCGGAGCGGGAGTGCTCTGGCTGCGGCAGCCGTGCGTTCGTCGCAGACAGCGAGGATTACTGGGAGGAGGACTACTGGGAGACCGAGAGGTCCGGCCCGGCTTACTGTCCGTGCGGAAGGGACAAGATTGAGGCCGCAGTTGCCTTCTCCCTCGGCGAGGATGGATCGGGTCCGTTGGGTGGCCGTCGGCCTTAGGTACATCGCGGACGGATTCTGCGATGTCTATATCGACTGGGAGATCGACTACAGCCCCACGGATCACCTCCTGACCATGGCCGGCTCCCCGAGCCCCCGGACACCGGACCCGGGGGTGACCACCGCGTTGCCGCGCAAGGCCGGAGCGACGCAGGACGAGGACCGTTTCGTCCTGCTGAAACCCGGTGCCGTCCGGCCGGGCCGCGTACCGCTGCCACCCGCCTTCGCCGTCAAGGCCGCCACGGCCGGCACGGAGGGGCGGCTGTCACTCCTCGAAGTGACGCCGGCGAAGGACATTCCGCGCCACGTCCACCGCCGGGCCGACGAGTGCGTCTACGTCCTCGAGGGAGTCCTCGCCATCGAGTTCGACGACCGCACCCACTCCGCGCCGCAAGGGACCTTCGCCCTGCTGCCCCGGGGCGTCCCGCACGCCTTGCGGCGCGCCTCCGACCCGCCCCCGCGCGTCCTGCAGATCTCCTCCCCGGGCGGCTGGGAGTGCTACGTCGAGGACCTGGCCGAGGCGGGCGCAGTCGCGTGGGGCGGTAGCGCGAGTCGATCACGGCGGTAATGCCGGGCGGGGTACGGCGCCGAGGACACCGGGCCGCCGCAAACCGCACGGGCTTCGAGACGGCTCAGGTGGGCAACCGGCCGTGAAAACGCCGGGTCGAACGCGCTTCAGGGGCTGGTCGTGGGGGAGATGGGCGCCGGGGCGAGGACGTCGAGTTCCTCCAGGGCGCCCACCGCGATCTGCCGCGTCAGGGACTCGGCGCGGGCCGCGTCGCCCTCCCGTACGGCCTCGGCGACCTGGACGTGGAGGGTGACGGCGGCCGGGTCGGGGTCCGGGAACATCACGGCGTGCTGCGTACGGCCGGTCAGGACCTCGGCGACGACGTCGCCCAGCCGGGCGAACATCTCGTTGCCGGAGGCGTTGAGCACGATCCGATGGAAGTCGATGTCGTGGCGCAGGTACGCCTCCAGCTGGTGGCCGCGCGAGGTGCTGACCATGCCGAGGGCGGCCTCGGTGAGCGCGGCGCACTGACCGGGGGTGGCGCGGGCGGCGGCGAGGCCGGCCGCGACCGGCTCGATCGCGGAGCGCAGCACGGTCAGGGAGCGCAGCTGGCGGGGGCGGTCGGCGCCGGCGAGGCGCCAGCGGATGACGCGCGGGTCGTAGACGTTCCACTCCTCGGCGGGGCGTACGGTGACGCCGACGCGGCGGCGGGACTCGACCAGCTGCATGGACTCCAGGACGCGGACGACCTCACGGACCACGGTGCGCGAGGCGTCGAAGCGCTCCGCGATCTCGTCGGTGCGAAGGACGCTGCCTGGCGGGTGCTCGCCGGCGGTGATCGCGAGGCCGAGGGTGTCCAGCACGTGGGAGTGGAGTCCCTGGCCTTCGGTGGTCATGGCGTAAGCGTACGGTGGCCCCTTGCCCAACAAAAGATGTGATTTTTTGCCGTCAGACTCTTGAATAAGTACTACTTAATAGGTTTCAGTGAGGGCGCACGAACCGATGTCGACGAAGACAGCGAGGCACGACATGAGCGGCACCCAGCGCGTGATGGTGGTGATGGGCGTGGCCGGCACGGGCAAGACGACAGTGGGCAGGCTGCTCGCGGACGCGCTCGGCCTCCCGTACGTGGAGGGCGACGCGTTCCACCCGGCGGCCAATGTCGCCAAGATGTCCGCCGGCATCCCGCTGGACGACGCCGACCGGCGGCCCTGGCTCGACGCCATCGGCGCGTGGATCGGCGCCCGGCCGCCGGGGCAGGGCGCGGTGGTGGCCTCCTCGGCCCTCAAGCGCGCCTACCGCGACCGACTGCGCGCCGCCGCGCCCGATGCCGTGTTCGTGCACCTGACCGGCGAGCGCCCGCTGATCGAGCGGCGCATGGCGGCGCGTACGGGCCACTTCATGCCGCCCGCGCTGCTGGACTCGCAGTTCGCCACGCTGGAACCGCTCCAGCGGGACGAACTCGGCGTCGTCGTCGACGTGTCCGGATCACCCGAGGAGATCACCGAACGGGCCCTGGCCGCGCTGTCCGCGCTGCCCGGTGCCGACCGGCCGGCCGCTCCCTCCCGAGAAAGATAAGGAACCCACCGTGACAGGTCTCAGCGTCGAGATACTGGCGGCGGCCGCGCCCGCACCGATCACCTCGGCCGGGGACGCCCAGCTGGGCGTGGCCGTCCTCGCGGGCATCGCCGTCATCGTCCTGCTCATCACCCGCCTCAAGCTGCACGCCTTCCTGGCGCTGACGGTCGGCTCGCTCGCCCTCGGGGTGTTCGCGGGCGCCCCGCTGGACAAGACCATCGCCAGCTTCACGGCCGGGCTCGGCGCCACGGTCGCCGGGGTCGGCGTACTGATCGCGCTCGGTGCGATCCTCGGCCGGCTGCTCGCCGACTCCGGTGGTGCCGACGAGATCGTCGACACCATCCTCGCCAAGGCCAAGGGGCGGGCCATGCCCTGGGCCATGGTGCTGATCGCCTCGGTGATCGGGCTGCCGCTCTTCTTCGAGGTCGGCATCGTCCTGCTGATCCCGGTGGTGCTGCTGGTGGCCAAGCGGGGCAACTACTCGCTCATGCGGATCGGCATCCCGGCCCTGGCCGGCCTGTCCGTGATGCACGGCCTGATCCCCCCGCACCCCGGCCCGCTCGTCGCCATCGACGCGCTGCACGCGAACCTCGGCGTGACGCTCGCGCTCGGCGTGGTGGTGGCGATCCCGACCGTGATCATCGCCGGGCCGCTGTTCTCCCGGTACGCGGCCCGCTGGGTGGACATTCCGTCGCCCGAGCGCATGACCCCGCAGCGACCCTCGGCGGAGCTGGAGCACCGCCCGCGGTTCGGGGCGACGGTGTTCACGGTGCTGCTGCCGGTGGCGCTGATGCTGGTCAAGGCGCTGGTTGACATCGTTGTCGATGATCCGGAGAGCGGGCTGCAGCGGGTCACGGACGTCGCGGGATCGCCGCTGATCGCCCTGCTCACGGCGGTGCTGGTGGGCATGTTCACCCTCGGGCGGGCGGCCGGATTCACCAAGGCGCGGATCTCGACGACGGTGGAGAACTCGCTGGCCCCGATCGCGGGCATCCTGCTGATCGTGGGCGCGGGCGGGGGTTTCAAGCAGACCCTGATCGACGCGGGCGTCGGCCGGATGATCCTGGACCTGTCGAAGGACTGGTCGATACCGGCCCTGCTGCTGGCCTGGCTGATCGCCGTGGCCATCCGGCTCGCGACGGGCTCGGCGACGGTCGCCACGATCTCGGCGGCCGGGCTGGTGGCTCCGCTGGCTGCGGGCATGTCGACCACGCAGACGGCCCTGCTGGTGCTGGCGGTCGGGTCCGGATCGCTGTTCTTCAGCCACGTCAACGACGCCGGGTTCTGGCTGGTCAAGGAGTACTTCGGGATGACGGTCGGACAGACCGTCAAGACCTGGTCGGTGATGGAGACCATCATTTCGGTGGTCGGCCTGGGCTTCGTCCTGCTGCTGTCACTGGTCCTGTAAGACCGACCCGCGGAACGCGCCGCCTCCCTACGCCCGCCGCCGGCTGAGCAAAGGCCGGGGGCGCCCGGCTTCTACGGGCGGGGGTGGAGAGGGCGGCGGCGTCCGCGCCATCGCCACGTAGGGCAGGCGCGAGAGGAGGGACCGCACGGTGGACCGGCTCGGGACGCGGTCCGTCTCGGCTTGACAGGCAAGCGGCCACTCGCCACTGGTGTGCTTGTAGCCGACGACCCCACCGACGCCCACGGACCGGATCGCCTCGCCGCGAAGTAGCCGATCGCGCTCGTCCGCAGGGAGAGACGCCAGTGCGCGAGCGGGTCGGCCGCCTGTCCGGTCTCGGCGGCAGTTGATCAACGGCATATGGTTCCGGTCCTGACCGGTCTGCCGTGGCGGCCCGTACCCGTCGGGTACGGGCCGGGGGGCCGGGCCTACGACTTGTTCCGCCGATGGCAGCGGAACGGCACCCGGCACGAAGTCCTCACCCGGCAGCAGTCCCTGGCCGACGCGCAGGGAGCGAGCACGTGGGACTTGAACGTCGGCTCCACGGTCTGCCGCGCCCACCAGCATGCGGCCGGGGCCGCCATCAGGACTATCTGCAGGGCGATCGGCATCGTCGTCACGACGCTGGCCGGCCTGCGCGCCGAGGACGGCCGGGACGTTCTACGGGAGATCCCCCGGCACACCGACATCAAGATGCGCAGCGTCCCCGAACTCAGCCTGGAATGAGCCCAGACGGGATACCTCTCGAGCGTGGCTTTGCCCACGAGAACGGGTGCTGGCTCAACTTCCGTGGTGTGATCGCGTCGTGTGAGTGGCAGCCAGGGCGTGGGCGAGCGGTGTGACGGGGTCATCGGCGGTCCGGTGACGGGACTGTTGAGTGGGCCAGGTGGAGAACGCGTCGTCCGACCAGCAAGGAACTACGTGGAAGTGCAGCTGCGGTACTGACTGTTCGGACCCGGGCCCACTGGCGCTCAGGTTGTTCACACCTCCGGCTTGCAACTCGGTCCGCATCCGCGCCGTCGTCAGGAGCGCGCGAGCCGGGCCGCGAGATAGGGTGCGGTGGCGCTGCGGCGGGCCCTGGCCACCTTCGCCGGCGGCCCCGCGGCGACCACCCGCCCGCCCGCGTCGCCGCCGCCCGGCCCGAGGTCGATGACCCAGTCGGCGGTGGCGATCGTGTCCAGGTCGTGCTCGACGAGGACGACCGTGTTGCCGGCGTCGACGAGCCGGTGCAGCTGTCGCAGCAGCAGCGCGATGTCCGAGGGGTGCAGCCCCGCCGTCGGCTCGTCGAGCAGGTAGAGCGCGTGCCCGCGGCGGGCTCGCTGCAGTTCGGTGGCCAGTTTGATGCGTTGCGCCTCACCACCGCTGAGTTCCGTCGCGGGCTGGCCCAGCCGCAGGTACCCCAGTCCCACCTCGCGCAACGTCTCCAGACTGCGGGAGGCGGCCGGGACGGCGGACAGGAACGTGGCGGCAGCGTCGACGGACAGCGCCAGCACTTCCGCGATGTTCTTGCCGCGGTAGGTGACTTCCAGAGTTTCGGCGTTGTACCGGGCGCCCTGGCAGGTCGGGCACGGCGCGTAGGTGCCGGGCAGGAACAGCAGTTCCACTGCGACGAACCCTTCGCCCTGGCAGGTCTCACACCGCCCTTCGGGCACGTTGAAGGAGAACCTCCCAGCCGAGTAGCCGCGCGCCCTGGCCTCGTCCGTCGCCGCGTACAGCTTGCGCACCGCGTCGAACATTCCCGTATACGTGGCCAGGTTGGACCGTGGAGTTCGGCCGATGGGCCGTTGGTCGACCAGGACCAGCCGGTCGAACGACTCGACCCCCGACGCGTCCTGGACGTCGACCTCCAGCTGCGCCTCGTCGGGCTCCTCGGTTACGAGCCCGAGGTGACCGCGGACGACCTCGGCGAGCACCTGCGTCACCAGTGTCGACTTTCCGGAACCGGACACGCCCGTCACCGCCGTCAGTACGCAGAGCGGTACGTCGACGGACACGTCGTGCAGATTGTGGCGGGAGACGCCGCGCAGGTGCAGCCAGCCGTGCGGCGTGCGCGGGCGGTGATCGAGCGGCTGGGCGCGCCCGAACAGGTACTGGCTCGTGGCCGACTCCCCGACCCGCTCAAGACCGGCTACCGGGCCGCTGTACAGCACGCGTCCGCCGCCCTCGCCCGCGCCGGGGCCGATGTCGACCACCCAGTCCGCCCGCCGTACGACGTCCATGTCGTGCTCCACGACGAACAGCGAATTGCCCGCCGCCTTGAGGCGGTCCAGCACGTCCAGCAGCGGTTCCGCGTCGGCCGGGTGCAGGCCCGCGGAGGGTTCGTCGAGGACGTAGACGACGCCGAACAGCCCCGAGCGCAGCTGGGTGGCGATCCGCAGGCGTTGTGCCTCGCCGGGCGACAGGGTCGTGGAGCGGCGCCCGAGGCTGAGATATCCGAGGCCCAGCTCGAGCAGTACGTCGACCCGCGCGACCAGATCGCCGCAGATCCGGACCGCGACCTCGGTCGTCTCCCCGGATCGGGCGGTCGACGTGGTGGCGTCGGCCTCGGACCGCCCCGCGACGGGCCGCAGCAGCGCCACGACCCCGGTGAGCGGCATCGCGTTGATCTCGGCGATGGAACGTCCGACGAAGGTCACGGCGAGCGCCTCGGGCCGCAGTCCGCTGCCGTGACACTCGGGGCAGGGCACACTCCTGACGAACCGGAGCGCCCGTTCGCGCATCTTCTCGCTCTTGGAGTCGGCGAGGACGTGCATGACGTGCTTGCGGGCGCTCCAGAACTTGCCCTGGTAGCCGTAGTCGACGCGGTCCTCCTCCGGCTCGACGTACACGGAGGGCTGCTCGTCCGTGTACAGCAGCCAGTCCCGGTCCTTCTTCCTGAGCCTGCGCCACGGTCGGTCGACGTCGATCCCCAGGCCGCTCACGACACTGCGCAGGTTGGCGCCCTGCCAGGCGCCCGGCCAGGCGGCGATGGCCCCCTCGCGGATGCTCAGCGAGGGGTCCGGGACGAGCAGGTCCTCGGCGACGTCGTGCACGACGCCCAGTCCGTGGCACTCCGGGCAGGCGCCGGCCGCGGTGTTCGGTGAGAACGACTCGGCTTCCAGCCGTCCGGCCCGGGGCGGATAGGTGCCGGCGCGCGAGTACAGCATGCGCAGCAGATTGGACAGCGTGGTGATGGTGCCGACCGTCGAGCGCGAGCTGGGCGACCCACGTCGCTGCTGCAGGGCCACGGCGGGTGGCAGTCCGGTGATCTCCTGCACGTGCGGCGCGCCGACCTGTTGCAACAGCCTTCGGGCGTACGGCGCTACGGACTCGAAGTAGCGCCGCTGGGCTTCCGCGTAGAGCGTGCCGAACGCGAGCGAGGACTTGCCCGAACCGGAGACGCCGGTGAAGGCGACCATCGCGTCCCGCGGAACGTCGACATCGATGTTCCGCAGGTTGTTCTCACTGGCGCCCCGGACATGCACGAAGGGGTCGCTCGCGTCCTTGTTCACCGTTCCTGATTACCTGATCGCGCCGGAAACCGCGCGACAGGCGCCGTCACCGGACCCCGCTCACACGAGAATCCGGAGAGTCCCGGTATGAGCCGCTCCCGGGGAACATTCGATCCGACCCCCTTCGGTGAACGCGGTGGCTCGCCTCCCGGTGGCGCACTCACCCCGGCGGCTCAGCCCCAGGGCGCGAACATGCGCCCCGCCCGACGCCGCCTTGCCACACCCGCGACCGAGCCGCCCTGCGACACAGGACGGGAACGGCAACAACCCGCTGACCGGCATCGCCCTCGCGGCCGATCGCCCGGACCGGAACCGGCTCTCAGCGGATCGCCCAGTCGCACATCGTGACCTGCGAAGATGCCGCTCCTTACCGGCCGGCCTTGCGGGGTTGTCGTCGTCCGGTCACGGACGGCAATCGGTCGTCCGTTCGCCCCCGGGGAACCGCCATGACTGATCTGAACGCCCTGCGGGCAAGCCTTGCGTCGGGTGAGCACGAGTTCGCCGACACCCGGGCCTTCGCCGCCGCGCATTACGCGTACCAGCCGCAGGCGTTCCGCAACGGCGAGCTGGAGAATGCCGCAGGTGAGAACGAGGGTTCCTGCAAGACGCTGGGGCTGGCCCTACTGGAAGGGCTGGGCGACCAGGAGGCGCTGCCGGCATTCGGTGAGCACTATCGCAGCGTGCAGGCGACGCCGGACGACACCGATCACGGCAACATCCGCAACCTCATGGCCCATGGCCTGGCACAGGTGAGCTTCACCGGGCAACCGCTGGCCCACAAGAGCTGAACGACGACGGCACCGGCAGCAGGGCAGGTCCGGCCTTCTCGGGGGGCGTCCGGGCTACGACGAGCTGCTCGCGCATTGCGGCCTGCCTCCTCACGCAGGCGGGTCACCTACGTCTGCCCGTCCGCGAAGAAGTCCGTCCGCGAAGAGGGTCTCGGGCTCACGCACGGAGCCCGTCCACCCCGGTGAGCCGCTGGACGAGTACGTCCGTCGGACCGGGCTGACGGGCCGCTTCGCCGAGATGCCGCCGCAGCGGCCCCGCGGGCATCCCCCGCCGGCTGCGGTCCGCCTGCGGCACTTGCTCAGGCAGATACCGCCGGGACAGCAGATGGCTGACCTCAGGCCGCTCAGCATCTGCCGGCCATCGCATCCATAACGGCCGGCCCCCAGCCTCGTGGCGTCGGCCCCTCCTCACGGGCGGGCGCGCAGTGCTTGCCCGTCCTGTGGCGGGGCGCCGGTGATGTTGGTGACGCGCTCAGCTCGCCGGCCGATGGGTGCCGGGTCGTCCGGCGGTCGGCCGGAAGTCAGTCGGGTTGCCTCCGGCAACACGCTGCTGGGCCAAGGGTCGCGCTGACGGTGGTCAAACGCAGCGACGACACCACCGGCTTCGTCGTGCTGCCGAAAAGATGGCTGGTGGAGCGAACGTTCGCGTGGTTGAGGCGCTCACGCCGCCTGGTCCGCGACTACGAAGCCCGCACCGACGGCGCCGAGGTGACGATCATGTGGTCGATGAGCATGGTCAAGAGCCGCCGCCTCGCCCGGCGACGGCACTGAACACTCCCGGACGCACTTCTGCCAGCCAGCCGCGCACGGCCAGGCGCTTGACCTTCGACCGCACGCCCTCCACCTTCACGGGCACAGGCTCCAGCCCTACCAACACCGCGAGTTCCCGACAGTCCATCGCCACGGCACCCGCCCCACCCCGACCCGCCAGAGCGTTCATGAGCCGCTGGTAGTCCGGCGACAGCACCGAGGCGGTGAGGCCCTCGCGCCACATCGGCACCACCGAACCGGGCACCGCACCCCCAACCCGCGCCGGTCGCTCGCCGGCCACACCATCCGGTGGCCCTTCCTCACCCCCGCGAGGTTCCGCCAGGACCTCGGCCACCGCCTCACGGGCGGTCAGCGACAGCTGCTACCCCGGGCACGTACCGAAGGCGTGCCGTCACGGGCTGCCGCCCTCTTGAGGGTGAACGAAGGCCGAGAACCGCACGGCTGCGGCGGACTGGTTGAAGACTGTTCGGCGAGCACTTCGGGCGACGGCGTGAGGCGGATGACATGACGGACGGTGTGGTCCTGCTGGCACTGCGGGAGAACCCGCTGGGCGGCGGCGCCGACGGTGAGCAGCTGCGACGGATCGGGAAGGAACTGGAGAATCGGGGTCTCACCGTGCGGTGGGCCCGCGATGCGCGGGAAGCCCGTGCCGTGATGCACACCGAGACGGGGCTTTCGGCGGCGCTGGTCGCCTGGGATCTCCAGCCCCCTACGGACGCCCCGGCGGCGGAGGGCGGCAGCGGCGCGGTGCTGCGGCACATCGAGCGGCGCTTCAAGAACCTCCCCGTGTTCCTCGTGATGTCGGACGAATCGGAGCACGATCTCGAACGGCTGCCCCTTTGGGTGTCGGAGGCGGTCATCGGCTACATCTGGGCCCTGGAGGACACTCCCGCCTTCATCGCCGGGCGCGTCACCGCCGCGGCACGCGGTTACCGCAAGGACGTGCTGCCGCCGTTCTTCAAGGCGCTGCGCAAGTTCGACGACGCGCACGAGTACTCCTGGCATACGCCCGCCCACGCGGGCGGCGTGGCGTTCTTGAAGTCGGCGGCCGGGCGGGCCTTCTTCGACTACTACGGCGAGCGGCTCTTCCGCAGCGACCTGTCGATCTCCGTGGGTGAGCTCGGTTCGCTCTTCGAACACAGTGGTCCCATCGGGGAGGCCGAGCGCAATGCAGCCCGGGTCTTCGGCGCAGACCGTACGTACTTCGTCCTGCACGGCGATTCCACCGCCGACCGCATGGTGGGCCACTACAGCGTGACCCGCGACGAGATCGCCGTGGTGGACCGCAACTGCCACAAGTCGGTGCTGCACGGGCTCGTCATCTCCGGCGCCCGGCCGGTGTACTTGGTTCCGACCCGCAACGGCTACGGCTTGGCCGGTCCGCTGCCACCGACCGAGATCAGCCCCTCGGCGGTACGCGCCCGAATCGCGGCGAACCCGCTGACCGAGCACGCGGTTTCGCCCGAGGCCACGTACGCCGTGCTGACCAACTCGACGTACGACGGCCTGTGCTACGACGCCGTGCAGGTCGCCCACGCCCTCGCCCCCAGCACACCCCGTCTGCACTTCGACGAAGCGTGGTTCGCCTACGCACGCTTCCACCCCCTCTATGCCGGCCGTTACGGGATGGCCGTGGGGCCCGACACCTTCGAGGGGCCGCTGCGCCCCACGGTCTTCGCCACGCAGTCGACGCACAAGCTGCTGGCGGCGCTCTCCCAGACGGCCATGGTGCACGTGAAGTCCGCACCCCGCGCACCGGTCGCGCACGAGCGGTTCAACGAGGCGTTCATGATGCACGGCACGACCTCGCCGCTGTATCCGGCGATCGCGTCGCTGGACGTGGCGACCGCCATGATGGACGGCCCGCAGGGCGAATGGCTGATCGAGGAGGCCATCACCGAGGCGGTCCGCTTCCGCCAGGCCGTCGTGCGTACCGGCCGCCGTATCGCCGCGGCCGGGGACCGGCCGGACTGGTTCTTCGGCATCTGGCAGCCCGAGACCGTCACCGATCCCGCCACGGGCGAACGCATGGCGTTCGCCGACGCGCCACCCGCTCTGCTGACCCGCGAGCCCGGCTGCTGGCAGCTCAAGCCCGGCGCAGCCTGGCACGGGTTCTCCGACCTGAGCGAGGGCTACTGCCTGCTCGACCCGGTCAAGGTGACCCTCACCTGCCCCGGCGTCACCGCGACCGGCGAAACGGGTGAGTGGGGCATCCCCGCGCGGATCCTGACCGCCTACCTCGCCACCCGCGGGATCGTCGTGGAGAAGACCGACACCTACAGCACGCTCGTCCTGTTCTCCATGGGCATCACCAAGGGCAAGTGGGGGACCCTGATGGACGCGCTCATGGACTTCAAAGCCCTTTACGACAGCGACGTGCCGGTGCACCGCGTCCTGCCCGAGCTGAGCGCGCAGTTCCCTCGCCGCTACGCCAAACTCACCTTGCGCGCCCTGTGCCAAGAGATGCACGAGCACCTCACCCGGGCCGATCTCATCAACGCCTTGGACACCGCCTTCCGGCAACTGCCGCAACCCGTCGCGCCACCACAGCACTGCTACCAGCAGCTCATCCGCGAAGGCACCCGGCGGGTGCGGCTCGCGGACGCCGCGGGCCACATCGCGGCCGCGATGGTCACCGTCACGCCCCCCGGCATTCCGGTCCTCATGCCCGGCGAAGCCATCGGTACCCAGGAGGGGCCGCTCTTGCGCTACCTGGGCGCCCTTGAGGCGTTCGACCGGCTCTTCCCCGGCTTCCACAGCGAAGCGCACGGCGTCACCATCGATCCGGAAACCGGCGACTACCTCATCGAATGCGTCCGGCCGAACGCGCGATAGGAGCAGACAGTGCCGGGGAAGCCGGCGCAGTTCGGCGACGGCGCATCGGCGGGGGCCGGCGGATACAGTCGGGAGATGGAACTGCGGCAGCTGAGCTACTTCGTCACCGTCGCCGAGGAACTGCACTTCGGCCGTGCCGCCGACCGACTGCACATCGTCCAGTCAGCGGTCAGCCAGCAAGTGCAAAGGCTGGAAAGGTCGTTGGGAACCACCCTCTTCGACCGCTCGCCGCGCCACGTGCGGCTCACCGGTGCGGGAGAGCGGCTGCTGCCCGAGGCACGGGCCGTGCTCGCCGCCGCCGAACGCGCCAGGGCCACCGTGCGGGAACGGACCAGCCTGCGCCTCGGGACCAGCACCGGCCTCGGTGAGCACCTGGACCGGCTGCTCGGCGACCTGGCCGTCGTTGCCCCCGACACCGCGGTACAGCTGGTTTCGGCCGCGTTCCGCGACCGCTTGGAACAGGTCGCGGACGGCCGCCTCGACGCCGCCTTCGTGCGTTCCCTGGAGCCCGCCCCGGGAGTGCGCATCCTGCACCTGGGGAACGACCCCCTGGTAGCAGCCCTGCCGGCGGTCCATCCACTGGCCCGCGAGACGGAAGTGTCCATCACCGACCTGGCCGGCCTACAGCTTTGCATGACGGCCCGCCGCACCAACCCGGCCTTGGTCGACCTGGTCGTCGAAGCCTGCCACTCGGCCGGCTTCGAGCCGGCGCCCGGTCCGGTCAGCGGATCGCTACAGGACACCCTCGCCACCATCGGTTCCGGCTCCATACCGATGTGGACCGTGGTGTACGCGGCTCACGCACGGGTACTGCTCAATCCTCGGATCGCCTTCCGCCCGTTCCGGGCCCCCGCCCTGGCCCTGCCCATCGGCCTCGCCGTCCGCCGCGGTACCCCCTCGGCCGGTCTGCAAGCGCTCCTGAAGACGCTCGCACCCCTCCCCAACAGCAGCGATCACGAACACTGATCGTTGCGGTCGCAGTCTGCTCCTTGGTCGGACGACACCGATCGGATGGACTGGGGTCACGCCGGTGAGCGACCCGGAAAGGCCGGGAAGCCGCCGCTGGAAGAGGAGTTACACCATGCCCATCGTCACCGTCCAACAGGGTCCGCGCGACGTCCAGCTGAAGCGAGAGCTCGTCAAGCAGATCACGGACGCCTTCGTCGACGCGTACAAGATCCCGGCCGAGACGGTCCAGGTGTGGATTCACGAGGTCCCGACGGACAGCTGGGGCGCCGCCGGCACGCTCACCGCCGACAAGTAGCACGCCGCCCGTACGGGGCGTTGGAAGATGCGGTGGGCATCGACGGGTACCGCGCCCATCGAGTCCGCCGCACCCTCGGCGGGAGCGCCACGTGGCCAGGCGTCTTCCGACCGCCGACAGGGCCTGCGCCGTCGGAGGCTCATCCTCGCGGACGGGCCTTTCAGCGGACCGGCGTCATGGTTCGCGCGCCAGAGCTGCGTCGGCGAGTGGTCGGGTACTCACCACCGCCAGTTTCCAAGCGTTCGCGCTGCGGAGCTTGGCGAACAGGATGCCCTGGAACACCAACCGGTCCGGATGCCGCGTACGCCCGGGGCGCCGGGCTCGACGCTCGGCCTTGGGCAGCAGGGGTCGATCACTGTCCACGGATTCGGTCGATGGCCTCACGCACCCCTCTGGGATTCCGTACGCTACGTGCATCCGCAGGGGTGGGACCGAGTGGGGGAGCATGGCCGGCGCAGAAGGAGCAGGGCCCGTATTGGGGGGTCGCTACCGGCTCGTGCGCCCGCTGGGTTCCCGCCGATCCGGGCGGACCTGGGAGGCGTACGACGAGCTCCTCGGCACGCGCGTGGTGGCCAAGGAACTACGCTCGCCCTGGACGCTGACGGACGCCGCGCGCGGGAACTGGCTGCGGCGCACGGAACGGCAGGTACGTCGGACGGCAGGACTGCCCCGGCATCCGAACCTGGTGGCCGTCCACGACCTGGTGGTCGACGGCCCCAGCCTCTGGACCGTCATGGAGTTCGCCGAAGGGCAATCGCTGGCGGGGCGCCTCCAGGAGCAGGGGCCGCTGAGCACGCCGGAGGCCGCACACGTCGCCACCGCCCTGCTGACCGCGCTGCATGAGGTACACAAGGCGATGATCGTGCACGGCGCGGTGCGTCCCGACAATGTGATGATGGACGGCGACCGAGTGGCGCTGATCATCTACCCGGGGACCGCCGTCCACCTCGGGGACTACGGGGACGACGAACCGCCCGGACTCAGCGGGCTCATCCGCCGGGTGGACTACCTCGCGCCGGAGCGGATCCAGGGACTCGCGCAACAGCCGGCGAGCGACCTGTACGCCCTCGGGGTCACGCTGTACGAGGCAGTCGAGGGGATCTCGCCGTTCCTCCATTACTCTCCCGAAGCCACCCTGGCCGCCATCCTGAACCAGCCGCCCCCGCCGATGGGGCGCGCCCGGTCACTGGAACCGCTGATCGAAGGGCTCCTGCGGAAGGACCCCGCGGCCCGCCTCACGATCCCCCAGGCCTGGAGGATCCTGAACCGCTCTGGGCCCGTCGGCGAGGACGCCCCGCCACAAGCCCGGCCGGCGCCCGTGACCGCGGCCCCCGATCACGACCACGACCACGACCACGATTACGACCTCGTCCCCGCGCAAGCCATGCCCGAGCCCGCGCCGGCCCCCAACGCCGAACACCCTCCCCGCATCACGGCACCCGGCGACAACAGCACGCTGATCGTGACGGCCGCGCTGCTGCTGTCCCTGATCGTGGTGTGCGTCCTGTCGGCGCGCCCGGTGCTGGAGTACGCCGGCTCCGTCGCAGCGGCTCCCTTCTGGCCGACCGTGCTGTCGTGGATGGCATTCGCGCTCGGGCTGCTCGTCCTCGGGCTCCAAGTACGGGCCACCGTACGGCTGGGGGGCGCGCGGTACCCCTTACGGTCGCGGCTGTCGCTGGTACCGCCGCCGCGGTGGTCGCAGCAGGAGTTCGCCGCCCGCCGCGAGGCGGCCGAGCGGGCCGTGGACGAGTCCTTGTTGCGGGTCGACCAGCGGCTGGCAGCCGCCTCGCCCCGCCCGAACGGGAACGGGAACGGGGGCACCGATGCCTGAGCAGGACCCCGCCGCCCCGATACCGGTACCCGCTGCGGCCTCACCCGCGGCGTCGGCCCCGAGTGCCATACCCTCCTTCCCCCACGCGGATGAGGCGTCGAAGTGGAAGGAGATCGAACCGGACCACCTCGCGTGGCGGCGCGCGCTGGTGGAACGCCAGTTGCGGCAGGAGCGCCTGGACCAGTGGACGGGCTACGGCTTCCGGCTGCTGGAGTACGCGATCGTCGTGGGGTTCGGCGTGGCCTTCGTCTGGCTCGGCTTCTACGCAGTGGACCACAAGGCCTCGGGGCAGGCCGCGCCGCTGATCGGCGGTGGAATGGCCGGGCTGGTGAGCGCGGTGCTGGCGGTACGGAACCGGCGGAACTGAGGGCGCACCGCGCCGAGACTGGCCGGTCGCCGTCCCGCGCGCGTTCACCTCCCCGCGCCGCGTGCGCCCGTACCGGCTCCCGTGCTCCACCGGGGCGGTACCGCGGAAGCGCCACGCCAGCTACGGGGCGGCCGCTCCTCCGATCCGGCCGTTCCGGCCGCTCCACAGGGCGCAGAACACCAGGCGACCGAAATACGGGATGACAACGTCCATCATCCGGACACCGCTTGCACGCCCGCGAGCCGGGCCGACAGGATACGGCCATGGCCCCCGTACTCGTATCGCGTCGTCACGTAGATCTGCTGCGTGTTTCGACCATGCTGTGTCGGGCCGACCTCCCGCGTGCGCACGGCTGTTGATCCGCTGATCCGCCGCTTCTGACATCGCAAGGACGAACGCGCGCTGTCCGTGCGCCGCCTTCCGCCTGCCCTCCTGCTCGTGCACACGTGTTGCTCCCCCTGTGATGGTGGCACGTGTCATGCCGCTGCTTCGACGAGGTCCCCTCATGCCGGAACACCCCCTCCTGCTCCACTGGTTCCTGCCCACCGGCGGGGACGGCCGTGATCCCGGCGGCGTCACCGCCGTCCAGGGCCGCACCCGAGCCGCCACCCGGCGGCCCGCGGACATCCCCTACCTGACCCAGGTGGCCCGGGCCGCCGAACAGGCCGGATTCCACTCGCTGCTCACACCCGTGGGCCTCGGTTGCGTGGATCCCTGGATCCTCACCGCAGCGCTCGCGCAGCACACCGCCCGGATCGGGTTCCTCGTGGCGTTCCGCGCCGGGTTCGCCAGTCCGACACTGCTCGCCCAACAGGCCGACGCCTTCCGCCGGTTCGCCGGGGGACGGCTCGCACTGAACGTGGTGACCGGCGGCGACCCCGCCGAACAGCGGGCGTTCGGGGACTGGCTGGACCATGACGCCCGCTACGCCCGGACCGAGGAGGTGATGACGGTCCTGCGCACCCTCCTGGACGGCAAGACGGCCGACCACCACGGGAGCCACCTGCGGATCGAGGGCGCACGCCTCACCGATCCCGAACTCCGCCACCCCGTACCCCTGTACTTCGGCGGAGCCTCGCCCGCCGCCGAGGAGGTGGCCGCCCGGCGGGCCGACGTGCAGCTGCTGTGGGGCGAGCCTCCCGCCGCGGTCGCCGCGCGCGTCGACCGGCTGCGGCAGCGGGCCCGGGCGGTCGGCCGCACCGTGCGGTTCGGCCTGCGGCTGCACGTCATCAGCCGGGACACCGCCGCCGAGGCCTGGTCGGAGGCGGACCGGATCCTCGCCGGGATCGATCCGCAGGCCGTGCGGGCGAGCCAGGAGCGGTTCGCCGCCATGGACTCCACCGGGCAGGCCCGGATGACGGCACTGCACGGCGGCGTCGCGGACGCCGCCCGCCTCACGGTGGCGCCCAACCTGTGGGCGGGCATCGGGCTGGTCCGCGAGGGGGCCGGGACCGCACTGGTCGGCTCGCACGACGAGGTGGCCGCGCGGCTCGCCGAGTACCGCGCCGTGGGCATCGACGAGTTCGTCCTCTCCGGCTACCCGCACCTCGAAGAGGCCTATCGGGTCGGCGAGGAAGTGGCCCCGCGGCTGCGCGCCCTGGCCGGGGTGGACGCCGCATGACCGCGCTCACGACGGCGCAGGCCGGACGGGAACTCCGCCCGCGGCCCGGCCCGGAACCGGCCGGGGCCGCGTCCCCCCGGCGGGACCGCCTGCGCGAGGCGTTCCGTTGGGGCGCGCTGCGGCTCGTGGCCCTCACGGTCCTCCTCGCCGCCTGGCAGGCGGCGGTCTCCGCCGACGTGTGGCCGAGGGTCCTGGTCCCCTCGCCCGGCGACGTGTGGCGGCAGTTCGTCCTCGCCTCCACCGTGCACGACGGGGTGCGTGGCTACGGCGGCCACCTGCTGATCGAACACCTGGGCGTGAGCCTGGGCCGGATCGGCACCGGCTCGGCGTACGCCGTGCTGGCCGGGGTACCGCTGGGCCTGCTGATCGGTACGGTCCGGCCGCTGGCCGTCGTACTGGAACCCGCGGTGACGTTCCTGCGGACGCTGCCGCCGCTGGCGTACCTCTCGCTGCTCGTCATCTGGTTCGGCATCGACGAGGCCCCGAAGATCTGGCTCCTGGTGATCGCGGCCCTGCCGCCGATCGCCGCGGCCACCGCGGCGGCGGTGCGCACGGTGCCCGACCAACTCGTCGAGGCTGCACGGGCACTGGGGTCGGGCCCGACCGCCTTGCTGCTGTCCGTGCGGCTGCCTTCCGCCCTGCCCGAGATCCTCACGGGCATCCGCATCGCCGTCGGTATCGCCTACACGTCGGTCGTCGCGGCGGAGACCATCAACGGCGTGCCCGGCATCGGCGGCATGATCCGCGACGCGCAGCGCTACAACCAGACCGCGCTGGTGATCGCGGGCATACTCGCCATCGGCCTGTCCGGGCTCGTACTGGACGCGCTCTTGCGGCTCGTCGAACGGATCGCCGTGCCGTGGCGCGGCCGTGCCTGATCCTCGCCGCTCCCGCTACGCCCCTGCCACTCCCCTCCCTTCACCACCCTTGTCGCCCCCCTTCTCGTCGCCCGACCCAGACCGGAGATCGTCCATGCCCGCACGTCCGTCCCGCCGCACACTCCTGCTCACGGCGGCCGTCGCCCTGACGGCCGCCGTCGCCACCGCCTGCGGGGCCGGCGGCGACACGGCCGGCGACTCCGCCGGACGGACCACCGTACGGATCGCCTACCAAGCGATACCCAACGCCGATCTGGTGGTGAAGAACCAGAAGCTCCTGGAGAAGGCCCTCCCCGAAATCGACGTGAAGTGGGTGAAGTTCGAGTCCGGGGGCGACGTCAACACGGCCGTCATCGCCGGGGCCGTCGACCTGGGCCTGGCCGGGTCGAGCCCGGTCACCAAGGGCCTGTCCGCGCCGCTGAACATCCCGTACAAGGTGGTGTGGATCCACGACCTGATCGGTGACAACGAGGCGCTCGTCGCCAAGTCCGGAATCGGCTCGGTGAAGGACCTGGTGGGCAAGAAGGTGGCCACTCCCTTCGGGTCGACCTCCCACTACTCGCTGCTCGCCGCCCTGACCGCAGCCGGTGTCGATCCGTCAGCCGTACAGATCATCGACCTCCAGCCGCAGGACGCGCTCGCCGCGTGGAAGCGCGGGGACATCGACGCCGCCTACGTGTGGACGCCGACGTTGAGTGAACTGGCCAAGGACGGCAAGGTGCTCGTCACCAGCCGTGAACTGGCCGGCCAGGGCAAGCCCACGGCCGACCTGGGGGTGGTCACGAACGCGTTCGCGGCCAAGCACCCGGAAGTGGTCACCGCCTGGATCAAGGCCCAGGACAAGGCCGTCGCCCAGGCGCGCACCGCACCGGACGAGGCCGCGAAGTCCATCGGGGCGGAACTCGGGCTGTCGGCGCAGGAGGCGAAGCGGCAGTTGTCGCAGTTGGTGCTGCTCAGCGCGAAGGAGCAGGCCGGCCCCGATTACCTGGGCACGCCGGGCGCCCCCGGCAAGCTCGCGGCGAACCTGCACGACGCCGCCGTGTTCCTGAAGGGGCAGAAGGCGGTCGACACGGTGCCGGACGAGGCGGCGTTCGGGCGGTCGCTGGCGGTGGAGGAGCTCGGCCGTGCCGCGAACTGACCAGCCGGCGAAGCGGGTTGCGGTCGTCGACCTGGCGGGCGTCTCGGTCCGGTACGGCCCGGCCAGAGCGCCGGTCGTGGCACTCGAAGGCGTGGACCTTCGCATCCACGCCGGCGAGTTCGTCGTCCTCGTCGGGCCGTCCGGCTGCGGCAAGACGACCCTGCTGCGCGTGGTGGCGGGCTTCGAACGCCCCGCCTCGGGCCGCGCCCGGGTCCGGGGTGCACTCCCCCGGCCGGGCGCGGGCGCCGGGGTGGTGTTCCAGCAGCCCCGGCTCTTCCCCTGGCGCACGGTCGGCGGGAACCTCGGCTTCGCGCTGGCCAGGCTGGGGGTGCCGCGCGCCGATCGGCCCGGCCGGATCGCCGAGCTGCTGGAGCGCGTGGGGCTGCCCGGGATGGCGGCCCGGCGGACGTGGGAGCTGTCGGGTGGCCAGCAGCAGCGGGTGGCTCTCGCCAGAGCTCTGGCGGGAGAGCCCGAACTCCTTCTCATGGACGAGCCGTTCGCCGCGCTCGACGCCCTGACCCGGGAGCGGCTCCAGGAGGAGGTACGGACCCTGGCCGGCCGGCTCGGGACGACGGTGCTGTTCGTCACCCACTCGGCCGAGGAGGCGATGCTCCTGGGCTCCCGGGTCCTGGTGATGGCCGCGGGGCCCGGCCGGATCACGGCGGAGCTGCCGGTCGGCCTGGCCCGTGAGCCCGACACGGACGTCTCCGCGCTGCGCGCCTCGCCCGAGTTCGCCCGGCTGCGCGGCCGCCTGGCCGGGATCATGCGCGGCTGAGACGAGGAGGTGCCCCCTCGCGGGTCACGGCGCGGCGCTCTCGGTGAGCGGGGCGGGCACCTTCGTCGGGCGGGGTGAGCCGTGCGCGCATGAACCGCCCGCCCTATGTTGCGCGCGTACTGCGGGAGCGTGAACTGGATGAACAAGCGGTGGCCCACGACGACGGAAGGATCCGGATCGGACGGGCGGCCAGTGTCCTGAGTCCCGAGATCCGTCGGCAGTATGCGGCGACTTCGTGGAGGACCTCGTCGGCCGTCTTCGTCCGGACGAACGGCCGTGCATGGTAGTTCCAGTCGGCGGGCCAGGCCCGGACGTCCCGTCCGAGTGCCGAACCGAGCGGTGGACGCCACCGGGCGACTTCCGCGATGGCGGGCCGTCCGCACGCACCCGCGTCTGAGCACGGTCTTGCAGATGCCAACCGGTGCCCGGACCTTTCCACGGGAGGCGGAACCTCGGGCAAGAGCGGGCGGGAACCGGAAGCCGGCCTGCGGCGAGTGCGGCGAGTGCAGCGAGTGCGAGCCCGCACCCCACGAGTTGGACCGGGCCGAAGGTCCGGCTGAAGGTCCGGCCGAGCAGGACGGGTGGTCATGAGGCAGTCCTCAACTGTCGGCCAGGGGCGTCGGCGGCGACGCCGGCCGCGCGGGAAGCGCGCTCAGCAGTGCCGCAGTGCACTCCTCGGCGAGGTCCTCGGCGTGGGCGGGGAGGGGGTCACCGGCCCGGAGGTGCCGCCGGACCAGCGAGAGGGGCAGGTCGACCACGGCGAGCGCGACCCGTTCGGCGGCCTGCGGACCTTCGGCACCCAGGGCGGTGGCAAGGGTGGCGAGAGTGGCACGCACCCGCCGGTGGCCACGGTCCGCGCGCTGGAGGTGTTCGTCGGACCAGTCGGCGCGCCCGAAGTCCTGGGCGCCGTAGAGGAGGAGGGCGGCCTCCTGAGGGTGTGCGCGGCTCCAGGCGACTACGTGACGCGCCGCCGCACACCCTGCCCGCCGCGCGTCGGCGCTTGCTTCGACGGCCTCGAAGTAGCCCTCCTGGAAGCCTTCTACCGTCCGGAGCCACGCCTCGGCGAGCAACGCGTTCCGGCTGGGGAAGCGGTGGTACACCGAACCGCTCGGGGCGCCCACCTCCGCCGCGACCGCGGACATGGTCACCGCGGCCGGGCCGGCCGCCGCGGCCAGTCGCACGGCGGCGTCGAGGAGCTGCTGCACGTCGAAGCGAGGTGGTCTTGCCATGAGTTGGAGAGTACTCTCTACAATATTAGAGATCGCTCTCTATATGGAGCCCGAGGAGGACGCATGGGCGTCTACAACGTGCATGAACGTCTGTTGACCGCACAGCGCAGCGAAGTGGGAGCGCTGATAGACAGCCTGGCGAGCGGCGATGACAAGCTGTGGCCGCAGGGCAGCTGGCCCCCCATGACGTTCGACCGCCCTCTGTCGGCCGGGGCGACGGGCGGACACGGGCCGGTCCGCTACACCGTCGCCGCGTACGTCCCCTCGCAGTGGGTGCGCTTCACCTTCAGCGGCCCGCGCGGCTTCCACGGATTCCACGAATACGCAGCCTTCGCTGTCGACCGGGACCACACCCTGCTGCGCCACACCCTGGCCATGGCCGCCAAAGGCACGGCCCGCTTCACGTGGCCGCTCGTCTTCCGCCCCCTCCACGACGCCTGTCTGGAGGACAGCCTGGACCGCGCCGAGCTGGCCTGCACGGGCACGGTGGCCCGCCCGGCGCGCTGGAGCCCCTACGTACGAATGCTGAGTGCGCTTGCGCCCTGACCATCGGCAGCCGGGGTGCGTCGCGCCTCACGCTCCAGAGCGCCTGTACGACGGCCGTGCGGTGCACGTCGCCTCAAGAGCGTGCGCCAGCTCGGCCGGCGCCTGAACGGCGTTGCCACTCCTCGGCCAGCAGGCGATATGACCGGACCCGGTCCGCGTGGTCGTGCGTGATGGTGGTGATCAGCAACTCATCGGCCCCCGTGGCGGCTTGGAGCCGCTCCAGGTGATCGGCGACGGTCCGCGGCGAGCCGACGAACTGGGTGTCCACCCGGTCGGCGACGAGTTCGCGGTCCGCCTCCGTCCAGGGCAGGGCGCGCGCCTCGGCGGGTGTGGGGAAGGGGATGGCGCCCTCGGCGGTACGGATGCTGCGCACCCAGGGCGCGTACCCGGTGGCCAGTTCACGGGCGGTCGCATCGTCCTCGGCGACGACGACGTCGGCGGACACCGTCAGGTACGGCCGGTCGAGCTCTGCGGACGGCTTGAAGGCGGCCCGGTAGCCCTCGACGGCCTCCAGTACCGAGGCGGGGCTGACGTGGTAGTTGGCCGCGAACCGCAGGCCGTTGCGCCCCGCGGTCTCCGCGCTGACTCCGCCACTGCTGCCCAGGATCCACACCTGTACGTCGGCCCCCTCCCCCGGGACGGCATGTGCCTCCACCCCCTCCGCGGAGCGGTAGTCGCCGCGCAGCAGCGCCAGGACGTCGTCGACCTGCTCGGCGTAGTCCTGTGGCCGGGCGCCGGGCAGGTTCAGCAGCCTCTGCTGGAGCGCGACCCGCGGATGGCCCAGCAGGTGCTCGAAGGAGAACCGGGCCGGGATGCGCAGCCCGTTGGGGGTGTACCCGTCCACCACCGGGGTGACGGGCCGCGCGGGCTCACCGGACCCGGGTCGTGGGCGGCCGGCCGAGCGGCCCAGGCCCAGGTCCAGGCGGCCGGGGTGCAGCGCGTCGATCAGGCCGAACTCCTCGACCGTGGAGAGGGCGGTGCGGTGGCCGAGCTGGACGGCGCCGGAGCCGAGCCGGATGGTCGTCGTCGCGGAGGCGGTCAGGGCGAGGACGACCGCGGGCGAGGTCCCGGCGACGCCCGGATTGAGGTGGTGCTCGGCGAACCAGTAGCGGGTGTACCCGAGGGCCTCCGTCTGCCGGGCGAGGTCGATGCTGTGGTGCAGGGCCTCGGCGGCGGTGGAACCGGACGGGACCGGGACGAGGTCGAGGACCCCGAGGGGGATGCCGGACATAGTCGGGCTCCTTAGAAGTCGGGAAAGGAAGGGTCGGGGATCTCGCGGCGCAGCACCGGGGCGATGTCCGACTGGAAGAGTTCGAGCGAGGCGCGGTGCTCCACCGGGGCGATTCCGCCCGGCTCGGCTTGGAGGTGCAGGGCGGTGTGGCCGAACTCCTCGTGGTAGCGGTGGACCTTCTCGATCACCTGCTGGGGGCTGCCGATCAGCGCCGAGCTCCGCTCGATGAAGTCCTCCAGGGTCGGGAAGACGGGATCAAGACCCTGCTGCTTGTGGAAGGCGAGGTACCGCGCGAACGCCGGCCGGTAGGCCAGCGCCGCCTGCTGCGAGGTGGGGGCCGCGTGGTAGCCGGCCGTACCGGCACCGACGACCGCGTGCGCGGGATCGTGCCCGTAGTGCTCCCAGCGCTCCCGGTAGTAGCGGATCAGCTCGGCGTACGGACCGATCGGGTGGGTGAGGTTCGCCGAGAAGAGCGGGTCCCCGTAGCGCGCCGCGAGATCGACGGACTCCCGGCTCGTGGCACTGCCGTGCCAGACCCGGACGGTCCGCTGGTACGGCCGCGGCAGCACCTCCGCCCGGGTGAGCGCGGGGCGGAAGCGCGGTTCGGCGGTCACCTTGTCCTCGCGCCAGATCCGCCGGAACAGCTCGTAGCCCTCGGCGTTGCGCTCCCACTGGTCTTCGGGGGTCACGTTGAAGAGTTCCCGCTGCGCCGTGCCGTTGCCCTTGCCGATCATCAGCTCCAGGCGCCCGTCGCAGAGGTGGTCGAGGGTCGCGTAGTCCTCGTACGCCCGCACCGGATCGAGCAGGCTCAGGGTGGTGACGGCGGTGAACAGCCGGATCCGGCGGGTCAGCGCGGCGATGTGGCTGAGCACCACGGGCGGCGAGGACGAGAGGAACGGCCGTTCGTGGCGTTCGCCCACCCCGAAACCGTCGAAGCCGAGCTCCTCCGCCAGCAGCGCGCCGGCGACGACCTCGCGGAACCGCTCGCGCGTGGGCGTGAGGGCGCCCGTCACCGGGTCCTGGGAATCCGTGATCAGGGTGATGGCCAGGAACTTCACGAGACCACGCCTTCTCGGGCCGGCTGGGCGGCGGGTACGGCGAGACCGAGGTGATCGCGCAGGGTGGTGCCCTCGTACTCGGCGCGGAAGACGCCCCGCTCCTGGAGCAGCGGGACGACGGTGTCGGCGAAGACGTCCAGGCCGCCCGGGGTGATGTGGGGGACCAGGATGAAACCGTCGGCGGCGTCCGCCTGCACCAGCTCGTTGATCGACTCGGCTACGGTGGCGGCGGAGCCGACGAAGGTCTGGCGGGCGGTGGTGGCGATGACGAGCTCGCGGATGGACAGGTTCTTGGCCTCGGCCAGCTCCCGCCACTGACGGGCCGTCTCGCGCGGGTCGCGGAACTGGCGGACACTGGCCCGGCCCAGGGCGATGGTGTTCTCGCCGACCTCGGGGTCTATGTCGGGCAGTGGCCCGTCCGGGTCGTAGCCGGACAGGTCCCGGTTCCAGACGTGTTCCAGGTACTTGATGGCAGTGGCCCCGCTGACCTGGAGGCGGCGCACCTCGTGGGCGGTCTCGTGGGCCTCGGCGTCGGTGTCGCCGAGGACGAAGGTGGCGGCCGGCAGGATCTTCAACTGGTCGTGCGTACGGCCGTACGCGGCGAGCCGGTGCTTGACGTCGGCGTAGAACGCCCGCCCCTCCTTCAGGGTCCCGTACCGGCCGAAGATCGCGTCGGCGGAGGAGGCCGCGAACTCGCGGCCCTCGTCGGAGTCCCCGGCCTGGAAGATCACCGGCCGGCCCTGCGGGCTGCGCGGCACGTTGAACCGGCCCTCGATGTCGAAGTGCCGTCCCCGGTGCGCGAAGGCGCCGGCCCGGGCGTCCCGCAGGTAGCGGCCCGACCCGGGGTCGGCGACGATCTCGGTGCCGTCCCAGGAGTCGAACAGCTCGTTGGCGGTGGCGAGGAACTCCTGGGCGCGGGTGTAGCGGTCCTCGCGGGGCAGGAAGCCGCCGCGGCGGAAGTTCTCGCCGGTGAAGGCGTCCCAGGAGGTGACCACGTTCCAGGCGGCCCGGCCTTCGGAGAGGTGGTCCAGGGAGGCGAACTGGCGGGCCACCTCGTAGGGTTCGTTGAAGGTGGAATTGATGGTGCCGGTCAGCCCGAGGCGCTCGGTGACGGCGGCCAGTGCGGCGAGCACGGTGAAGGTGTCGGGGCGGCCGACCACGTCCAAGTCGTATATCTCCCCGCCCTGTTCGCGCAGCCGCAGTCCCTCGGCGAGGAACAGGAAGTCGAACTTGGCGCGCTCCGCGGTCCGCGCGAAGTGCGCGAAGGAGTCGAAGTCGATGTGACTGCCGGCCGCGGGGTCGCTCCAGACGGTGGTGTTGTTGACGCCGGGGAAGTGGGCCGCGAGATGGATCTGCTTGGGCGGCTTCGTGCTCATGGTTCGTCCTTCCGGAAGGTCCGGGGGGCGGGAAGGTCCGGGGGGCGGGAAGGTCCGGGGTCAGGCCGGGGTCCGCGCGGCGTAGCGGTTGGCCGGCCGGGCCAGTCCCAACAGACCGCGCAGGGTGTCGGCCTCGTAGGCCCGGCGGAAGGCGCCGCGCCGCTGGAGTTCCGGCACCAGCCTCCGGGTGAGGGCGGGCAGGTCATGGGCGACCACCCCCGGCCGCAGCCGGAACCCGGACAGGCCCGCCTCCCGGCGTTCCTGGAGCAGGTCCGCCAGCTGGACCGGCGTCCCGGTGAAGACCGCGGTGCCATCGGCGAACGGCTCGCCCGCGAGCGCGTCGAGACGGCCCAGGCGGTCGGTCGCCGCTGCGGCGTCCTCGTCCAGGAACACCGTCAGCTCGCCGAAGAGGTGCAGCGGTGCCTCGGCGAGCCCGGCGGCCTCCCGGGCCTGCCGGATCGCCGTGACGGCGGCACGCGTGCCGTCGATGTCGCGGGCGGCGACGTATCCGACGTCGGCGGCCCGGGCGATGAGCCGGTACGCCGCCACGCCCTCGTCCGGTGCCGCGGCGCTGACGACCGGCTGCCCCTGCGGCGGACGCGGGGTGATCGACGGTCCCCGGACGCTGAAGTGGTCGCCCTCGAAGTCGATGTAGTGCAGCTTGTCGCGGTCGACGAACCGGCCCGTGGCCACGTCGCGGATCTCGGCGTCGTCCTCCCAGCTGTCCCACAGCCGCCGGACCACCTCCACGTGGTCGGCCGCCTCCTCGTACAGCCCGTCCTCGGGGAGCGGAGCCGTGCGGCGCCCGAAGTGCCGTGCCTCGTAGGGCAGTCCGGACACCTGGATCCGCAGGCCGGCGCGACCGCGGCTCACGTGGTCGAGGGTCGCGATCGCCTTGGAGATGTGGAACGGCTCGGTGTGGGTGGCGGTCACGCTGGGGACCAACCCGATGTGCCGGGTCAGCGGCGCGACCCGGGCGGCGGTGAGGACCGCGTCCAGCCGCCCGCGCACCCGGTCGGTCCGCTCGTCGGGCCCGCTCGGCGAGGAGGACTGGAGGGCGAGGCCGTCCTCAAAGGTGACGAAGTCGAGCAGTCCGGTCTCGGCCTCGGAGACGAGGTCGGCCCAGTACCGGGCGGTGAACAGCTCGGCGGGCCGGGCACCCGGCTCGCGCCAGGCCGCCGGATGCCGGCCCGCGCCGTCGAGCGCCACGGCGAGATGGAGTTCGGACACGGCGATATCGCCTTCCTGATCGGTCGTACGGAAAGTCGTACGGAAAGGGGAAAGAAATGCCGCACGCGAAATGCGGATCTTCCCGACGACGCTACGCCCGATAGCTGGGCCGTACAACGACAGGGATATTAAAGGAATTTGACGGGTGTGTTGCCCGGGGCCCGGACCGCCATGAAGGAGGGCCGACGGCGCAGGGTGAAACCGATCGATTCGTAGAGCCGGATCGCGCCCGTGTTGGCCGCGGAGGTGTGCAGGAAGGGGACCTCGCCCCGCTCCCGGATGCCCGCGGCCACCGCGCGCACGAGCCGCGTGGCCAGGCCCCTCCCCCGGTGCCCGGGATGGGTGCACACCGCGCTGATCTCGGTCCAGCCGGGCGGGTGCAACCGCTCCCCGGCCATGGCGATCAGCCGGCCGCGGTGACGGATTCCGAGGTACGTGCCGAGCTCCACGGTGCGGGGCAGGAACGGGCCGGGCTTGGTGAGTCGGATCAGGGCGAGGATCTCCGGTACGTCACCGGGTCCCAGCCGGACCGCCTCCGGGGCGGGTTCGGCGTGCAGCGAGGTGTCGACCAGTTGGACCCCCTCGATGGCGCCGACGGTCTCCCAGTCCTCGGGCGGAGTGAGCACACCGGCGAGGGGGGTGACCCCGCCCTCGCCGACCAGCGCGGCCAGGTCGGCCCAGGAGCGCGGGTCGGCGGGGTCGGCGAGGGCGGCGAAGGGCGAGACGTCCGGGTCGTAGCGGGCGGCACGGGAGGTGCCGGGCCGCAGTCCGGCCGGGTGCTCGGCGAAGGCGGAGTGCGGGCCGGACAGCGAGGCCCATGCGGGGTTGTCCAGGATGTGCGGGTCGCTCGCGGTCCGCGGGCCGGTGCCGGTGTCCGTGCCGGCACCGGTGCCGGCATTCGTACCAGTGTCCGCGTCCGTACCGGTGCCCGTGTCCGCGCTCATGAGTTGGTCGACGGCAGGCCGGGCGGGTTCACCTCGGAGGTGGTGACGGCCTCGTTGGACAGGTTCCAGGCGGCCAGCAGCCGCGCGTACTGGCCGTTCTTGATCAGGTGGTTGATCGCCTCCGCCACCGGCTTGGCCAGCCCGCTGTCCTTCTTCGCCGTCGCGGCGATCAGCCCCTGGAGGCTCTCCCCGGCCCCGGAGAACGAACCGGCGTTGCGCGTGGGGGCGTTGCTGCTCGCGGTCTGCGTGATGTGGTACGAGATGGACGGGTTCGGCCCGAAGCTGAGGTCGATCTTCTTTCCGCTCAGCGCCAGGTAGACGCTGTTGGGGTCCGGGAAGTACTTGACCTCGAAGTCCTTGCCCTCGGACCGGAGCTTCTTCTGCCACTCCAGGAGGATCTTCTCCTGGTTGGTGCCCTTGCTGACCGACACCGTCTTCCCGGCGAGATTGCGGTAGTCGCCGCCGAAGTTCCAGGTGCTCTCCTTCAGCACCTCGAAAGCCAGGTTGTCCTGCCGGTAGGAGGCGAAGTCGTACTTCTTCTTGCGCTCCTCGGTGACGGTGACGTTGGAGAAGGCCGCGTCGACCTTGCCGCTGTCGACGCCGACGAAGAGGTTCTCCCAGGTGGAGTTCTTGACCACGGGCTTCAGCCCCAGGGTCGCGGCGACCAGCCGGCCGAGGTCGGGCTCGGCGCCCGTGAGGGTCTTCTGGTCGGTGCCGACGTAGGCGAGGGGCGGGAAGCCGGCGGGCAGGGCGCCGACCCCGATGACCAGCTCGCCGCGCTCGCGGACGGCCTTCGGCAGCTGTGCGCGCAGGGACTCGACGACCGGAGCGGACAATTCGGCCTGCTGGGCGGCCCCGTTGGAGACGGCGCCGACGGTCACTTTGTCCGACGCGGTGCCGGTGGCCTTCGCGTCGCCGCCGCACGCGGTGAGGCCCGAGGCGAGGGCGACGGCGGCGGTCGCCGCGCCGAGGCGGCGGGCGAGTCTGGTACGCAGGATGGTCCGGTGTCGCATGGCGTTCCTTTTTCGAGTGTTCGGTGAGGCGAGGGGACGGAGGGAGGAAGAGGGGGGCGGCAGCCGGGGCCGCCCCGAGCCGGAGGTCAGAGCACCTTGCTGAGGAACTCCCGGGTGCGCGGGTGCGCGGGGTGGTCCAGCACCTGTGCGGGCGACCCCTGCTCGACGACGCGGCCCTCGTGCAGGAAGACGACCTCGTCGGCCACCTCGCGGGCGAAGCCGATCTCGTGGGTCACGATGACGAGGGTGGTACCCCCGGTGGCGAGGTCCTTGATCACCGACAGCACCTCGCCGACCAGCTCGGGGTCGAGCGCGGAGGTGGGTTCGTCGAAGAGGATGACCCCTGGCCGCAGGGCCAGGGCGCGGGCGATGGCCACCCGCTGCTGCTGCCCGCCGGACAGCTGCCTCGGATAGGCGCCGGCGCGGTCCCCGAGTCCGACGCGCGACAGCAGCTCGCGCGCCTGCGCCCGCGCCTGCGCGCGGGGCAGCCTGCCGGTGGCCACCGGGGCGGCGGCGACGTTGTCCAGCACGGTCAGGTGCGGGAAGAGGTTGAAGTTCTGGAAGACGAAGCCGATCCGGCTGCGCTGGGCGAGGATCGCCTTCGCCCTCAGCTCCTTGAGCCGGTCCCCGCGCCGTTGGACCCCGATCAGCTCGCCGCCGACGCTGACGTGGCCGGCCTCGGGCTTCTCCAGGTGGTTGAGGACCCGCAGCAGGGTGGACTTCCCGGATCCGGAGCGGCCCAGTACGACGGTGACCGTGCCCGGCGCGACGGTCAGGCTCACTCCGTCGAGGACCCGCCGACCGCCGAACGACTTGTGCACGCCGTGCACCTCGATCGCAGCGGGCCGTTCGGTGACGGCTCTCACGGCCGCGGTCATCGGGCCGTCTCCTTCCGCGAGCGGATCCACAGGTCGCGCAGACCCGCCCGGGCCCGCTGGAAGGGGGTGGGCGGCACGGCGCGCAGCGCCCCGCGGGCGTAGTACCGCTCCACGTAGAACTGCACGACGGAGACCAGGCTGGTCAGGATCACGTACCAGACGGTGGCCACCAGCAGCAGCGGCACCACGTCACCGGGGTAGGTGCTCGCCAGGCTCTGCACCGAGCCGAACAGATCGAGCAGTGACACGTAGAAGACCAGTGAGGTGGCCTTGAGCAGGCCGATCAGCTGGTTGACGTACGACGGGACGATCGAGCGGAGCGCCTGCGGGAAGACGATCCGGGCGAATTGGTACCGCCTGGGCAGTCCCAGGGCCGCCGCCGCCTCATGCTGGCCCTGGTCGACCGAGAGCACGCCGGCCCGGACGATCTCGGCCGCGTACGCCGCCTCGCTCAGGCTCAGGCCGACCACCGCGACGACGGTGTCCGTGGCGAGCTGCGACTCGTCGAACGTGAGGAAAGCGGGCCCGAACGGCACCCCGATGCTGAGGGTGGGGTACAGGGCGCTGAGGTTGTAGAGGAAGAGCAGGACGACGATCAGCGGTACGGATCGGAAGATCCAGACGTACGTCCAGCTCACCGACCGCAGTACCGCGCTGCCCGAGAGCCTGCCGAGGGCGAGCAGGACACCGCCGGCGAGGCCGAGGACCGCGCTGTACGCGGTCACCTGGAGGGTGATGAGCAGCCCCTCCACGATGACCGGGCGGACGAACCAGTAGGCGAAGCGGTCCCATTGGTAGAACGGATTGGTGATCAGCCCATGGGCGGCCTGGGAGACCAGCACCAGTACGACGATGGCAGCCACCCACCGTCCGGGGCGGCGGAGCGGGAGGACCCGCTCGGCCGTCCCGGGGGGTCCGGAGGGACCGGCGGGCGCGGAGAGGAGCAGTGATTCGGTCAAGGAAACTCCAGCGGCTTCGACGAAGCGCAGAATCGAAAAGCAGCCGTCATTCCGAACAGGAGAGACCGCCGATGTGTTATCTGCGGCGTAAGCTAGGCATCCCCGAGAAGGGGTGTCAACGGCCTCGATATCGAGAATCGTGAAAACGTCCCTCGATTTCATCCGCCGTACATATAACGCCTCTTGGTGAAACAAAATGGGTGCCGGTCAGGGCTTCGGCCGCGTTGATTGAGGCCCGTGCGGCCGGGCCCACAGGGCGGTCAGCCGGATGCGCAGGCGCTGCGGCGGCGTGGGCGGCAGGCCGCGGGAGGTGCCACGCGCGTAGTACCGCTCCACGTAGTGCTGGCCCGCGCTCAGCACCGTGGTGACGGCGACGTACCAGAGGGTGGCGACCATCAGCAGCGGGATGACCCGGTAGTTCTGGTTGTAGACCAACTGCACCGAGTACAGCAGGTCGTGTACGGCCAGCACGCTGACGATGCTGGTGCCCTTGAGGGTGCCGATCAGCATGTTCCCGGCGGTCGGCACGATCGAGCGCATCGCCTGGGGCACGACGATCCGGCGCAGGGTGCGGAGCCTGCCGAGGCCGAGAGCCTGCGCGGCCTCGGTCTGGCCGGGGTCCACGGAGAGGATGCCGCCGCGCACCACCTCGGCGGCGTACGCGCTCTCGTGCAGGGTCAGGCCGATGACGGCGGTGAGGGCCGGCCCGAGCAGGTTCACCGTCTTGATGCTGAACAGTTCGGGGCCGTACGGGATCCCGAGTCCGAGCGTGGGGTACAGGGCGCCGATGTTGAACCAGAACAGCAGTTGCACCAGCAGCGGCGTGGAGCGGAAAATCCACACGTAGCCCCAGCTCAGAGTCCGCAGGACCGGGCTGTCGGAGAGCCGCATCACCGCGAGCACGGTGCCGAGCAGGAACCCGAGCACCATCACCACGCCGGTCAGCCACAGCGTCAGCAGCAGCCCGTGGAGTACGGCGGCGGTGGTGAAGTACTGGCCCACCACGTCCCATTGGAAGGCGTCGTTGCCGATGACGGAACGCAGCAGCAGCGCGAAGACCAGCAGCGCAGCGGCAGCGGACAGCCGGCGACCGATGCGCCGGCGCGGCACGACCGCCGGCGGCTCGACGTGGGGGCTGCGGTGTTCCACCGCGGACTTCGCGGTGGCGTCGCGGACACCGGAACGTGTGGTGGCCATGGGAGGTTCTCCAGGTGAGGGATCGCGGCGTGGGTGGGGTGGTGGACGTGTGTCGTCACGCTCGCCGCGTCCCTCAACGCGGCCGGACAGGCCTTCCGCACGGGGCGGGGCCGATCCGCCGTCGATCGTATGTGCCTACGGCACGGTCGTGTCAACCACACGCGGTCCGGCCGTCCGGGGCCGTCCAGCATCCGGGCCGTCGCTTGACGAAAACCAGCGTGTACTGCTCAAGTGGTCGTATGAATGCCCATCAGCGCCTGGTCTCGCGCGACCACATCGACTTCGGTCGGGTGTGGTCCGCCGCGTGTTGCGCCTGATGCGGCAGCGGGCTGCCTGATCGGCCCTTCCCTCCCTCGGTGACCCCGTCGCGGGCCGAGATCTCCCTTCGCTCCACCACCACCGCGCGTGGGCGCCGACCCGCGCGCGGACACGGTGCCGCGAGCCCGGACGTGCGCTGCCGCCGCCCCGGTCCACCCGCCGCCCCCGCGTCGTCACGCCCGCATCGCCCCGCACCGGTGTTCCCGATGACCATTGCGGACGCCCACCCCTGCCCGCGCGCGAACCACCGCCCTTCCGAAAGGCCACTCCATGCCCGTGGAATTCCTCGGCATAGCCGCCACCAACGACGGCTCCGAAACCACGCCGCGATCCGGCGCCGCCTTCGACAAGGCGTACACGCTCCGGCTCGCCCGGGCGCACGAGGACCACGGCTGGGACCGGGTGCTGTTCGCCTACGGCTCCGGCTCCCCGGACCCCGCGCCGGCTGCCGCGTACATCGCCGCCCGGCTGGACCGCCTCCACATCCTGCTCGCCCACCGGCCCAACGTCTCGTACCCCACCTTCGCCGCCAAGACCTTCGCCACCCTCGACCAGATCAGCGGGGGCCGCCTGACCGTGCACTTCATCACCGGCGGCAACGACCACGAACAGGGCCGGGAGGGTGACACCCTCACCAAGGACGAGCGCTACGCCCGCACCCGCGAGTACATCCGCATCGTCAAGAAGATCTGGACCACCCGCGAGCCCTTCGACCACGAGGGCGAGCACTACCGCTTCCACGACTTCGTCAGCGACGTCTTTCCCGTCCAACAGCCGCGCCCGGACGTCTCGTTCGGCGGCTCCTCGCCCGCCGCGTACGCCGCCGGGGGCGCCGAGGCCGACATCTACTGCCTCTGGGGCGAGCCGCTGGAGAAGACCGCCCAGCAGATCGAGGCCGTGAAGGCCGCCGCCGAGGCCGCGGGCCGCACGGACGTGCCGCGCATCCAGGTCGCGTTCCGCCCGATCATCGCCCCGACCGAGGAACTGGCCTGGGAGAAGGCCCACCGCACCCTGGGCGCCATCCGGCAGCGACGGCAGGCCGGCCCCGCACAGCACCACCGGGGCGGTGTTCCGGAGGCCACGGCACCCCAGAACACCGGGTCCCAGCGGCTGATCGCCATAGCCGAGGCGGGGGACCGCTACGACCGGGCGCTGTGGACCCCGACCGCCGCCGCCACCGGCGGCGCGGGCAACTCCAACGCCCTGGTCGGCACCCCCGAGACGGTAGCCAGGGCACTGCTGGACTATTACGACCTCGGTGTCGACGTCCTCTCGGCCCGCGGGTACAGCCTGCTGGACGATGCCGTCGACTTCGGCCGGTACGTGATCCCGCTCGTCCGCGAGGAGGTCGCCAAGCGCGACGCCAAGCGCAACGCCAAGCGCAACGCCGAACGCCAAAGCGCGCACCCGGCGCCCGACCACCTCCAGACCGTCACGGCGGTGCGCGGGTGATCTCCGCGCGCCGCACACCCCGCAACGGAAAGGCCTCCCCCACTGTGAACCTCCCCGGGAACGGGATCCGCACCCGCCTGCGCACCACCGCGGCGCTCGCCCTTCTGCCCCTCCTGGCCCTCACCGCCTGCGGCTCCGCCGGCGGAGCCCCGGCGCCGGCGGCCGCCCAGGCCTCTCCCCCACCGGCCGACGACCCGGTCGCCAGCGTACGGACCGTGGACTCGGTCGCCGCTCTGCTCCCCGCCGCCGTCCGCCAGGCGGGCACCCTGCGGGTCGGCAGCTCCATCGGATCCCCGCCCTCGGCGTACTACCCGAACGGCCAGGACAAGCCGCCTGCCGGCCAGGACATCGACATCGCCGACGCGGTGGCCAAGGTCCTCGGTGTGAAGCTGGAACGGCAGGGCGCCTCCTTCGAGACGATCCTGCCGGCCCTCGGCAGCGGCAAGTACGACTTCGGCACGGGCAACTTCGGCGTCACCACCGAACGCCTGAAGACCGTCGACTTCGTCACATACGTCAACGACGGCCAGGGGTTCGCGGTCAAGACGGGCAACACCAGGCTGACCACGCAGGTCTCCGACCTCACCCAGCTCTGCGGACTGACCATCGGCACCGGAGCGGGCACCACGTTCGAGAAGACCCTCACCGCGAAGCAGGGCGTGTGCACCACCGCGGGCAAGAAGCCGTACGAGGTCAAGGTCTTCGCCGAACCCGGGGCCGTCACCACCGCCCTCCAACAAGGTCGGATCGACGTCGTCATGTCGACGATCAACGGCCTGCGCCACCAGGCCGCACAGCCCGCCGCGCAGACCACCTTTCTCGGCGAGTACCACCGCCTCGACGTCGGCTTCGCCTTCAAGAAGGGCTCCCCGCTCACCCCCGCCGTCCAGGCCGCCGTCAACGAGCTGATCAAGAACGGAACTTACGAACGGATCCTGAAGAAGTGGGGCACTACCGCCTCCGCCGTCGACACGTCGCAGATCAACCCGGCCGAGCACCCGTGAGGAGCGGACCCGAGAGCGATGTCATGGTCGACGTGCGAGGCGTCCACAAGGGCTTCGGGCCGCTGGAGGTGCTGCGCGGGGTCGACCTGCTGGTCCGCACCGGCGAAGTCACCGTGATCCTCGGCCCCTCCGGCTCGGGGAAGTCAACACTGCTGCGCACGATCAACCACCTGGAGAAGGTCGACCGAGGACGGATCAGCGTCGACGGCGATCTCATCGGCTACCGCGGCTCGCGGGGCAAGCTGTACGAGCTGAAGGAGAAGGAGGTGCTGAGGCAGCGCACCCGCATCGGGTTCGTCTTCCAGAACTTCAACCTCTTCCCACACCTGACCGTGCTGGACAACCTGGTCGAGGCCCCGGTCTCCGCGCTGCGCCGCCCGCGCCGGGAAGCGGAGGCGACGGCCCGCCGGCTGCTGGAGCGTGTCGGTCTCTCCGACAAGGCCGACACCTATCCGCGGCAGCTGTCCGGCGGGCAGCAGCAGCGTGTGGCCATCGCCCGGGCACTTGCCCTCGAACCCAAGGTGTTGCTCTTCGACGAGCCGACCTCGGCGCTGGACCCGGAGCTGGTCGGCGAGGTCCTGGACGTCATCAAGGACCTCGCCCACGCCGGCACCACCATGATCGTCGTGACGCACGAGATCGGCTTCGCCCATGAGGTCGCCGACACCGTCGTGTTCATGGACGGCGGAGTCGTCGTCGAGCAGGGGCCGCCCGCGGCCGTCCTGGACGCCCCGCGGCACAGCCGCACCCGTTCCTTCCTCTCCAAGGTCCTCTGACCACCCCGAACCCCCTTCGGCCCACCCCGGAGCATTCCGTGACGCTGCTGACGATGGGATACGCCGGGACGAACTACCACGCGGGCCCACGCCGAGCACCGCGGGCAGATCGCTGCCGGCAGAAGACGCAGACGAAGTCGTCCTCGGCGCGATGTTGTGCTCCTGGCAGTCGAGGCACCGCAGGAATACAACCTCGCGGGTGAAGTCGTGAGGTCGCCCGAGTTCTACAGCGTCCAGAGCACGGGCAACCTCCGCCCAGGAGTTGACGTCCGGGCGTTACCCGGTGGACTGGTTGCTGACCTCGCTCACGGTCCACCGGTCCGCCTCGCGCATGAAGCTGATCTCGTCGGCACTCGGAACCGCGTCTCCGTGGGCGCAGGAGACGTGCTCGCTTCGCCGCGGCGCCGGCCGCAGCACACCATCCATACCGACCACGAAGGTGAACGGCTCGGCCAACCCCGCCGCCGATCGCTCCACGATCCAACCACCGAAATCAGCCGGCGAGCCGATTCGACGCCAGGTCCGCGGAATGCCACGGGGTGAATGCACAGGAGGGGTGGAGCCGACGCTGGGCCGCTCCGACCGAGGCTGTGCAGAAGCCGCAGTCCCCGTCATAGACAAGCACCGGACGCGTTCCGGACGCGTTCTCATGACCCCATCGTGTCCTGTCTCGAACCCGTTCATCGTGGTGATCCGCGGAGCGCGGCATTCGATGACGGCCTGGGCGGTCCCGCCCAATCTCCGATCGGGGACCGGACGATACCTGCGTGCGCCGCGCAACGGTTCCCGAGCCCGTCCTGTGCCGTGCGACGTGGGTCCTCGGCGAAGGCCATGCGGGATCATTCCCTGTGCGTCACTGGGCGCGCCGTCCGGGCGCGCGGCCTTCGGAGCGGAGAGGTGACTTTCAGCCGACCGGGCCGGGCTGGGTCGGCAGGAGCGCGGATTCCCGCCCGGCCGGGGCCCGTGTCTTCCCGAACCCGGTCGGCCGGGGGATTCGCGGCCACAGGTGGCCCAAGGAGCGGTAGAAGCGGTCCGGAAGGAACACGGCGTCCGCGACGATCATCACGCCGGAGAAGAGCGGTAGCCCCAGAAGGACCGCGATTCCGAGATGCAAGCCCAACAGCATGGTCAGCACGGGGTATTTGAGCCTGCCGAACAGGACGAACGGGAACGCGACCTGCAGCAGCACGGTCAAGTAGCCGACGACGGCGATCGCGATGAAGTGCTCGTCCAGCATGAGGGACAGTGCGGGCCATGGCCGGAACAGTTCGAGGTTCATTACGTAGTGGAGAGCGGTCCCGTTGCCCCAGGAGCCGCCTTGCACCTTGTAGAGACCCGCGGACCCGTAGAGCAAGCAGACCTGGGCGGCGATGACGAACATGCCGCAGTTGTGCAGCACGGTGACCACGGTCCGACGGAGATCGTGGGGCGTGCGCCCGAGCCGGCCGCCGTACCCTGCCGAGTCCCTCTTCCTGCGCGCGTCCAGGGACCAGCGTCGGCCGCACGCGGTGAAGACGAGGTAGACCGACATGAGGAGGATGAGGTTGTCGCCCCCGTCCGTCATGTAGATGGCCCGGGCGTGGAACGACGCCACGACGACCGCGAACAGGGCGGACACGGCCCTGGTGCGCCAACCCAGCATGAAGAGCGCGGAGGTGACGAGAGCGACCGCGTAGCAGAACTCGAAATAAGCACGGCTGTCGGAGAAGGTGAGGACACTGACCCATCCGGTCTGGTCGAACAGCTGCTTCGCCAGTGCGGGTGTCCACGGCGAACCGGGGCCCCAGATCTGGTCGCGATGCGGGAACTCGCGCAACAGGAAGACGAGGTAGAGCAGCCCGTATCCGATGCGCAGGACCGCGGCGCCGTACAGGGAGACGGGCCGTTCGATCAGTACGGCGAGGAGCCTGCCCATGCGGTCGAGGATGGGTTCTCCCGCCGGGCGGGTGGCCGCGACTGCTGGCGTCGACTCAGTGTGTTGCATGGGGGGTCACTTTCCACCAGGGCAGGTAACGGGTCTCAAGAGGCGCGGCACCGGCCGCGGGCGGGTGGGTGCCCCCGGCTGGGTTCGGGGCTGCGACGGGGACTGTGACAACCCGCAGCTGGATGGAGTCGAAGGTGCCGCGCCAGTGGCTGACGACGCGGTCCGTCGCGATGTTGCGCAGGTACGTCCGCATCATCACGGCTCGCTCCGAACGCGGCTCGTCATCACCGCCGAACGCTTCGAGGTAGGAGCTCCAGGCCCGGCGCAGCATGTTCTGTGCCGTGTGGCTGGGGAAGGGGTTGTGCTCGACTGCGGAGGCGTCCACGGCGCTCAGGTCGAACCACCCGCTCACCTGGACCGTGCCGTCGGGTGCCGTCCGCTTGGTCCTCGCGGAGATCTGCCGGTTGACCGACTCCGGGTCGGGGGCGAACAGCCGCCAATTCTGCTCGAACAGAGGATAGACCCACGCGTTGATCGGCCGACTGTACAGCTGTGAGACCGCGTTCGTCGGTGCCACGTGGAGAAAGACGAGGAGGACATGAGTCAGCGCCGTTGCCAGACACAGGACGACGGTGATCGCGGCCCCCACCGTCAGCGGGCCGCGCGGCGCTGGAACATCCTCGTCCGCGTGCGGTCCCCCACCGCGCTCCTCGGGCCCGGTCCGTCCTGCTTCGGCTTGCTCCGGTTCCGTCGCGTCAACTGACGTCGCGCTGCCCAGCACCGCCCCACCCCGCCTTTCCGTCGAGACTGCTCATCCATCCGTTCCTTCGGGCTTCCGCGGGCGGCGTGCGAGGCAACCGAAGTTCCGTCGCACGCCGCCGTCCCGTCTGCAGTGGGCCCCTGCCCCGGCAGTCAGCCCGCTGCGGGATCTACGTGCGGCCCGCTGCTGCGGGCCGCGCGGTGTGGCGAGCACTCACTCGTCGTCGCCGTATCCGCCGTGTCCGCCCTGCTCGTCATACTCGCCGTGCTCGCCGTGGTGGTGCTCGTGTTCACCAGGCTTGCCGTGGTCGTGCTCGTGTTCACCAGGCTTGCCGTGGTCGTGCTCGTGTTCACCAGGCTTGCCGTGGTCGTGCTCGCCTGGCATGTGATGACCAGGCTTACCGGGCGGCTGGCCGCCTCCACCTGTTGTGCCACCCAGCGTTCCGCCCGTGATCGGTCCCGCAGTTCCGCCTGTCGTGCCGCTCGTGGTGGTGCCGGCGACAAGCCCGCCCGTCGCTCCGCCAAGCACGCCGCCCAAAAGCCCGCCGCCTGTCGTCTGACCGCCGAGGACGCCGCCGAGGAGGCCTCCCGTCGGCGTGCCTCCGGTCGTCGTACCACCGGTCGTCGTACCGACGGTTGTCGTACCACCGGTCGCGGTGCCTCCGGTACCGCCCGTGGTACCGGCGATGAGACCACCGGTGACCAGACCGCCCGTGGTCCCGCCGGTGGTGCCGGCGGCACACGTCCCACGGTTGATCGTGTTGGTGTCCATCGTCACCGCGCCGTTACGAGCCAGCGCCCGACCGTCGATGTCCGCGCCCGTGGTCAGAGAGATGGAGGTCAGGGCCATGAGGGTGCCGACGAAGTTGGTGTCGGTGCCGAGGGTGGCCGAACTTCCGACCTGCCAGAACACGTTGCAGGGCGAGGCCCCGTTGATGAGGGACACGTTGCTGGAGCTTGCCGTGGTCAGACCCGAACCGATCTGGAACACCCACACGGCGTTGGGGTTGCCCTGGGCGTCCAGGGTGAGGGTGCCGGTGAGCCCGAGAGTGGAGGAGGCGGTGTACACACCCGGAACCAACGTCAGGCCCCCGGCGTCCGGGGGAAGAACCGCGTCCGTCGCCTGTCCTGCGGCGTTGTCGTACGCCACGACCAGGTCGCTCTTGGCCTGGAGACCCACAGGGTCGACCGGGCCGGAGTGCACGGTACCGTTCACCATCCCGGGCGGGAATCCGCTGATGGCTGTTCCCGGACTCACTCCGAGGTCGCCGGTGATGATTGTGGGGCCGGTGTTGGTGATCTCCGAGCCGGCCAGCACGGCCAAGCTGGCGGCCGTGCCCAGAGGTACGGGTGTTGCGATCGCATGTGCCCGGGTCGGCGTCACCGCGACCACGGCAGAGGCGATCACCGTGGCGAGTACCGTCGCGATCCAGACCGGCGTTGTGCGCCTAAGCGCCGCGCCAGAGATATTCAGCGTCATCGAGGGGCCAACTCCTGTGAGGGGATGGTGGCGTGTCGGAAGGTAGCGGTCACACGGGACCGTCGCACCGTGGCTGGCATATTACGCAGAAATCCGCAATTGGTCGGGATTTCCCCGGCGGTTCCTCTGCGCACCATTCGCACCGGCAGATAAGCAATAAAAATCAGGAATGGCCAAATGGACTGTATGGGGGAACAGGGCGCCCCTCAAAGACTCTTTTCCTGCGTCGGAAGAATGTGTCGGCCGGCGGAACCGAACAGGATTGAGGACAGTGCGCGACACAACACCAAGACTGGTCCAACTCCCCCGCTCCATGGCAGTCTGCTTGCCCTAACATGGTTCTCGGAGCGGAGGAAAACACCCCGTGGGCGTCGACATCAATCCCACCGTCAGCAGGCGCCGGCTGGGATCGGAGCTTCGCCGGCTCCGACAAGTCAGCGGTATGACGACGCAGCAGGTAGCGGAGCGACTGCTCATCTCCCAACCCAAAATCAGCCTCCTGGAAAACGGCCGCCGCCTCATCAAGCCCCGTGACGTCCGCGATCTCTGCCAGCTGTACGCAGTGCAGGACCAGCAACTCGTCGACGCCCTGATGCGGCTGGCCCAGGAATCGGGTCGGCAGGGCTGGTGGAACGCCTACGGCGATATTCCGTACGGCGCCTACATCGGCCTGGAGGCCGAGGCGGCCACGATCCGCACCTATGAGCCCCTGGTGATCCCAGGCCTGCTACAGACCCCCGCCTACGCCCGGGCGGTTATCGCAGGAACGATCCCTCACGCCGCCGACGACCAGGCCGCAACCCGACTCCAAGTGCGGCTGCGGCGCCAGGACCGGCTGAGCGCCCCCGACAACGCACTGCGCTTATGGGCAGTACTGGACGAATCAGCGCTGCGGCGCGTCGTAGGCAGCCCCGAGGTCATGTGCGAGCAACTGGAACATCTCAACAACCTCGGCGCCCAGCCGCACATCACCGTGCAGGTCCTCCCGCACGAGGTGGGGGCCCACCCCGGTGTCGCGGGACAGTTCTCCCTGATCGAGTTCGCGGACACCACCGATGTGAGCGTGGTCTATCTGGAGAGGTTCACCAGCGACCTCTATTTGGAGAAACGATCCGACGTGCAGCTCTACAGCGACATGTATGCGCATATGCAGGCCCAGGCGCTGAGTCCAGACGACACGGGGAACTTCATCACCGAAGCAATCAAGGCATACGCCGGCACGGAATTCCCGCCGGGCACCGGGCTCGACGGAGGCGAGGGGGCGAAGGGACGGCCTTCCGGCAGGAGGCGCCAGACGGAATCCACGGTGGCTCCGGCGAGGCTGTGGGGAAAGGCCCGCGACAGCCCTCACCGCCACTGACGCTGCCGGAGCAGCCGGGAAGCAGGCGCACAGCGAAAAGGGCAAGGAGGGAGGGTGAACCACTTTTCGGCGCCTCGGCCAGGCCCTGGTCGAGGCCCCCGGGGGTGGAGGGGGGGTGATGAGGCGGACTTCGCCGATCGCGCGGAGGAAGCCTTGGATGGTGCCGAGGATTTCGGCGGCCCGTCCCACGGTGTAGCGGGGCAGTCGTCGTCTTCGAGGCGGTCGAACGAGGCGTCTGCTGTCACTTCGCCTTCTGCGAGGAATGCCGATGTCTGCTGGAGCACGTGGAGGGGCCCTGGTGCCGTATGGCACCAGGGCCCCGAAGGAACTGCTACACCATCTGCCGGCCCTGGTACTGCGCCGGCTTCCTGTTTCCGCATGCCCGACCGTGATGCCGTCGGGGGCGCGGGGATCGCGGTTGCTTGACCGGAGACCACCTCACTATCGATGTCCTGCGGTACCCGGATACAACTGCTTCATCCGGGCGATCCCGATGGCGTTCGTTCCTCCGCTCTTCCCTCTTGATCAACTGCTACTTACACAGGGGGGACTGCGTACTGCCGGTACTGCTCAACTGCGGTGATGCTGTGCTGCCCTACTGCGGGTGGTGCTGGTGATGCGGGTACTGCTCGGTGGCCTGCGATAGGGCCACTCCGGCAGCCAGCCCCGTCGCCCATCGTGCGTCTGCTCTGGCTTGGAACCCCACTGCCGGACTCCCGGTGCGCGCGCCCGCAGCCGACGCCTTCACCGAGGGTGTTACCGATACTGACTTCACTGCGGTACTGCGAACTGCACGGCGGCCCCTGATCACTGCGGGCCACCCGGTCCGGCCGCCAGTCCCGTCGCCGTCCTCCACAAACCCTGGCTTCGGAACTCCGCCGCCGCACCGTCCTGCGGTACTGCACCTACGGGTACTGCGTACTGCTGCCCGGCAGTTCGTCTCTGCCGGGCCCTTCGGCCTTGCTGGTTACGAGAGAAACCATAACCACACCACCACCCAATGTCTACTCCACACAAGACAGATTTCTGCGTGTTCGACGGAGAGGTAATCGAGCTCGAACGATGTCGGGAAGCAGACACGCGCGCGACAGAAGCCGGGTAGGCGGCCGTGGGCCGGGTACAAGAGCCGGGGGCCGGAGAACGGGCACGAGGATCTACGGACCTGAGGCTGCCGCCTGGCCTTCCTCGTACCTCTCGTACCCTCGCTGGCAGAGGCGGCCGCGGAGACCGTGGTCCTGGTCGTCTCCGAGCTCGGCACCAACGCCCTGCGCCACGCCGGCGGCGACGAGGATCGTGCCGTAGGTGCGGCCCCTGCGGAAGGCGAACTCGTCGACTCCGAGTACTCGCGGAGACCGTTCCGGCGCCGTCGGTGGTTCCAGTAGCGCCAGCAGTCGCGAGCGTCCGGCGGCGAGCTGCATGCGGCGGCACAGCCGTTCGCCGGCCCGCCCGCCGAGCTCGACCGCGGCCTGGCGGAGCCAGGTCTACAGCCCGGGGCTGGAGCGGCGATACCGCTCGCTCCGCTGACCTGCTCCACAAACGTCCGCCGCGTACACGAGGCCCCATCGCAGAAGAACCGCCGGACCCGCAGCTACACGCGCAGCCTTCTCCCAGACAAGGGCCGCTCGGCCAGAGACCGCTCGTAGCGCGAATGCACCCGCCGAGCTCGAGCCCGGCATCCCGGGCATCTGGGTGGCGGCCCGCAAGCGGCCGCCCACCACGACCAGGTCCCCCGCCGTGAACTGCACAAACGCACATCGACGTCCGGGAACAGCACATCATCCAGTGAGTAAACCCCCACCAGCCACCCATGCCCAGACGAAACGTTCCGACATGCGGCCCCTGACCTGGGATTTCGCGGAACTCCGGTCAGAGCCCGAGTTTCCCCAGGGCGGCTCTTTGTTCCCCAGCCGGTTGCTGCGGCAACTGGAGCCGGGGCCGCGCGCTCGTGGAGTGTGCGGGCCGTGCCGAGCGGTCAAGGGCGCCTGCGGCGGCACTTCGCGCTGGGCTGCGCCCACCCTGGACAGCTCGCCCCGCCCCTGGATCTGGCCGGCTGTCGGCCAGCCCCTCCGCTGTGGCGCTGGACCGCAGGCCAGCGCCCGGGGGGGGAACTTGGGGGTTCCGACCGCGGTTCCGTGAAAGCCCAGGTCGCCGTGCTTAGCCGGGTCGGTCACGGAATCCAGCTGGCAACCACCCGCTCCGCCACCGAGAAGTCCGTCCCGCAGTCTGGGCAGGCGGCTCGTCCGAACAGATACGGAATGCCGTGAGCCAGGCTCTCCTGCCCGTCCGCCATCGCTCGCGTGAACAACCTCTGCGGCAGCCCGTCCAACTCTTGGGCTCGCACCGGTTGGAGGGGCGACTTCTCCACCTCTCGCAACGCGTAGTCATCGCTGCAGCAGAAGTAGTCGTCCTGTCCGATCACGACGAACATGTTGACGCCGCAGTACGGGCAGTCGACCTCGTACTCCCCGGTCTGCAGACCGTCCAGGCAGCGGTCCCAGATCTCGACGCCCTCGAAAGAGAGCAGGGCCTGCAGCAGGTTCACGTACTCCTCGGCCTCGACCGCCCGGCTTAGGTGGCGATCGGTGAGACGGTGCAGAACCCCGATCGGGGCCGAGTGGACCGCCAGAGGGCTGTCAGGCTCCGACAGCCCGGGCGAACAGGAGACTATTGCCCCGGATGCCAGCAGCACCCGGACCAGATCCTCCGGCCCGCAGGCGCCCGCAATCTCGGCCAGCCGTGGAAGAGCTGCATAGCTGGCAGGGAAGGCTGCGCCCAGCTGTGGACATAGATGGTCCATCATCTCGGACCACACACCACTCGGATCGGCCTCGAAACGGTCCAGGAGACCAGGCACGTGTTCCGCGGAACCGCACGCGTCGGTGAGCGTCGACCAATCCGTCATGCGTTCATCCAACCAGGTGACACCGGACGGACTGCACGAGGTCGACCAACTCCGGGATGCTTCACGGAACTGCGGTCAGAACCAAAACTCGGGATCCGCATCAGCCCCGAATGCGGACATGCTGCCGAATGCGCCGTCGCGTGGCAGCGTGGAAGGCACAGCCCTGCGAGTGCGAGGAGTCCCCTCGTGGGCGGTACGCAGGAAAAGCGGCCCTGGTCCGGCAAGGGAGCCGACGAGGTACCGCCGAAGTCGCAGATCCCGGCCGGGCAGGACCCGGTCCACCCCACGGAACCCGACCGGCCCACTCGCGAGCAGGAGAAGGCGGCCCCGCGCCGCCGAGAGCAGGACACACCCGATGAGGACGACTACGCGGGCGGTTACGACGAACTGTAGAAGATCCGGAACGGTGTCGCGAGCGGTCGTACAGAACTCAAGCCGGACAAGTTCTGGTGCTCCCTTGCCGCTGGCGCCCTTGCACGAGCGCCCGGAGGAGCGATGGAGGGCATACCCGGCTGGTCCGGTGGGGAATGTGGACCCATGATCTACGGCCCCCATCGAAGCAAGGGCGCGCCCGTCATGGGTGGGCTGCCCGGTCGCGACGGACCTTTCGGGCGCCGGCCGGAAACGCAAGCCGGCGACGGCGTGCCGGCCTCGCTGACGCTGTTGTGCCCGCACTGCCCCTCAGGGCCAGGCGAGGACCATGCCCGGACCATCGCTGCGTCTGGGAACCGGCTCACCCGGACGTGGCACCTCTGCTCATGCCCTCACCGCGCGGCCGACCGCGTCCTCGCAGGAGAAGAAGAGTGAGGGGCGAGACGAGCGCGGCCTTCCTTGAGGGTGCTGTGTTCCCGAGCGCCAGGCCGGCAGGCACCCCGGCGGGCGGGTCGGCGGAGCCAGCCGGAGCATCCGAGGCGCCGGTGGTCGACGGGCGGGCTCTGAAGAGTATTGACCTCATCGTGCACGCGGTCCGGGACGGCGACGACGCCGCCATCGACACTCTGCTGACCGCCCTGGCCGCCGTCGCGGACATCACCGCCCTGCTGCACCTGCGCGAGCGGCTGTACCGGCCGCTGTAAGGATCAAGTTCATGCACGGAGGAACAGGTCACCGCCCTCTACTGACTGCGAAAAGCCGTTCCAGGACGAGCCGGGACGACGGGGTACTTCACGGCCGTCGGCGAGCCACTGGCGCTCCACCGCGTCGTAGATCGGCGCATCTGAGACCTGCCCCCACTCCATGACAAGCCGGCCGAAGACCCACCCAGGAGGCGAAACGGTTTTCTCCATGCCCAGGCAACGAACCCGGTTCCCCGACGTTGCGGCACGTGACCACTCCGTCATCTCCCCACAGCCCTGAACGTGACCACGCCGTGGCGGGAGCCCCGTCCGTCTCGCCCACCTTTCGGCCGCCCACTCGTGTGAGTGAAGGCGGCCGGCCACCCGGCGGGGCACCGCCATCGAGTGAGGTCGCGGACGGCTCGTTTGTGGCAGTACTCCCTCCCCGAGGCAGGGTGCTCAGCGTCGGCCCCCGCCACCCAAGACAGGGGGCCACGCTTCGCCTGCACACGGGCCCGGCAACAGAAGCACCATGGCGGCAACTCGACCGCCGAGTACAGCGACCGCCGCTACGGCTTCGGACACCGAACTCGAAGCTCGCGACCAGAATTCGTTCAACACTGCCGGAGTTCGCGCAGCTGCACCACCGGTCGGACGGCTGCGGCCGGGCGCGCCGCAGGGAACGTACCCGGATCGAGGAAGGGGCGTGGTAATGGTATGGAAGACACCGAGCTGGACGGCCCGGAATGGGCCGCTACCCGCCGCCTGATCCCGCGATGCGGGCCCGCAGGACCGAACTACCGGTTCATGATCGACGGCACGCTGTGGCAGCAGAGTACCGGCGGGCGCTGGCACGGCCTGCCCACCCGCTACGGTCCCCGGCACCGCCGCACCGAACGACTGCGCCTGTGGAACGTCGACGGCACATGGCAGGCGATCCTCACCGCTCTCGCTGCAGGCCGCACTGTCCCCCGCGAGACGCAGAACAGCCGTACCGGCGAGAAGGCAGTCGATGACTGGAACACCCCGTGGCTCACCTGAACCCCGCCCCCGGCACCCGCCCCCGACACCCGGCAGTGGCCGGACACCGCCCGGTCGGCGCTCAGTCGGCGGACAGCTGACGAGCCGCCGCCGTCCCGAGGGCCGCACGGTATCCCGACGCGTCGAGGAGGGAGTGGAGATGGGCCAGGGGATTGGAGAGACGCAGCCTGTAGATCCACGATCCGTACGGGTCGCTGCTGATCGGTTGCGGAGCGCTCTTGAGTACCTCGTTCACGGCCACGACCTGCCCGCTCAATGGGGCATGGATGCCTGCAGCGGCCTTCGTGCCCCGCAGCACACCAGCCGCATCCCCGGCCCACAACAGCGTCCCCAACCCCGTCAACTCAACGGTTATAAGGTCTCCCAGCGCCTGCCTGGCGTGGTCGCTGATGCCGACCCACACCAGCCCGTCCGGTTCAGGGCGCACCCACTCGTGGCTCTCGGCGAAGTACAGGCCGGCAGGAATGTCGCACACAGTCAGGCCTTCCAGTCGAGACAACGCGCCAGGGCGGTTCCCGCCCGGGCGACATCCTGCCCCCACAGCAGCACCCATGAGGCAGTTTTGGACCATCCATGCCTCACGGATCTTCGCCATCGACCGCTGTAAAGGTGACACCGCCGACCACCCACCGCTGCGGCGGGCCGGATCACCGTGCGATCCGAGCACGCAATCGTGGCGGGACGGCGTTCGTCTTTCGCGGACCTACCGCTGCTACGGACCGTGGACGACCGGCCGCAGCCCCCCGCGGGCTGCGGCCGGCCTCCGTGGCCGGACGCCGGTGCACCAAACGCGGTCTCCGGCGCGTGGATCAGTGGCCGCTCCCTCGCGTGGCGCAGGGGGTGGGTGTGCTTCGGGTTGGTGGCGCGGTCAGTGTGGCTGACGTACTCGGTGTGGGGGTCTCCGTACGCCGCCTCCCCCACCACGACGACACCATCGAGGTCTGCGACGCCGCCACGGTCCGCCACCTCGGGTCGGCGTTCCTGGCCGCCGCCGCGAGCCGGGGGCAGATCCGCACCGTCCAAGCAGCACGAACCGCAGCCGCCCGTCGACTCAAAGCCGACCTGAAGGCCGCGGAGAAATTCCGCCGCCGCCGCTTCGAGGCCTCCGCCACCGCCGGCCCCCCACGCTCCCTCGCCTCCCCCACCGCCGACCGAGCCGAGGAAGAACTGAGCGCCACAGCGCAGGCAGACCGCCGCGCCCTGGCGCGCCCCGACCTTGCTCCGCACCGGCACCCGGACGCGGTGGTGTACGCCACCGGCGTCGCGTCCACCACCGCGACCTCGTCGGCCGACTTCGACCGGGACGCGGCCCAGGTGTACGAGACCATCCGCGCGTCCCGTGCCGACGGGCGACGGCTGGTGTTCCTGTCGACCGCCTCGGCCGCCATGGAGGAGGACGGCCCGGTGTACCCGTCGCTGCCGTACGGCCGGCGAAGGCGCCGCAGGCCGGCCCACCACCAGCGTCGTCAGGGCTGGTTCAGGTAGGTGAGGACCGCGCGGACACGGCGGTTGGTGTCATCGTCGTCCGTGACGCCGAGTTTGCCGAACAGGGAGGTCGTGTACTTGCTGATGGCGCCCTCGCTGAGGAAGAGGCGGCGCGCGATGGCGTGGTTGGACAGGCCCTCGGCCATCAGGCCCAGCACGGAGTGCTCGCGTTCGGTGAGCCGCCCCAGCCCGCGGTCGGGGGCGCTGCCGGACAACAGCTTCGCGATCACGGCCGGGTCCATGGCGGTACCGCCCGCCGCGACGCGCTCCAGGGAGCCGATGAACTGGTCGGCGTCGAACACGCTTTCCTTGAGGAGGTAGCCGACGCCGCCGGAGCCGTCGGCCAGCAATTCGCGGGCGTACAACTGCTCGACGTGCTGGGAGAGGATCAGGACCGGCAGGCCGGGGATCTCGGTGCGGGCGGTGAGGGCCGCGCGCAGGCCCTCGTCCGACTGGGTCGGGGGCATGCGGACGTCTATGACGGACACGTCCGGGCGGTGGGTCCGCAGTGCTTCGAGCGTCTCGGGTCCGGTGGCGGCCGTCGCGACCACTTCATGCCCGAACGCCTCGATCAGACGGACCATCCCGTCGCGCAGGAGGTACAGGTCTTCGGCTACGACTATTCGCATGGCACGGCCATCCTCACACGGGTCGGGCCGCCCTGGGGACTGGTGATCGCGAGCGTGCCGTCGAAGACGGCCAGCCGGCGGCGCAGGCCGGCGAGCCCACCGCCGGGCCGGATGTCGGCCCCGCCCCGGCCGTCGTCCTCGACCTCCACGACGATGCCCGTGTCGTCCCGGAGGAGACAGACGTGTGCCCGGGTCGCCCCGGCGTGCTTGACCGCGTTGGTGAGGAGCTCGGCGACGCCGAAGTAGACGGCGGACTCGATCGGCGGGTCCAGGCGCAGCGGGCCGCCGGCGCTGACCGCCACGCCGAGGGGGATGTCCAGCGCGAGCGCGCGTACGGCGTCGACGAGCCCGCGCTCGGTGAGGACGGGCGGGCTGATGCCCTGGATCAGTTCGCGGAGTTCGGTCAGCGAAGCGGCGGCGCCGGCCCGCGCCTCCCGCATCAGCGCCTTGGCCTGCTCGGGGTCGCGGTCCATCAGGCGCTCGGCGGTGGCCAGGGAGAGACCGAGTGCGACGAGGCGGGCCTGAGCGCCGTCGTGCAGGTCCCGCTCGATGCGGCGGATCTCGGCAGCCTGCGCGACGGTGGCGTCGGCGCGCTGGAAGGTCAGCTCGTCCACCCGCTCCGCCAGCACCATCGCGGGCGAGGGCCGCAGGAAGCGGACGGCCACCCGGTGGAGGGACCGCCAGGCGTACGGGGCGCAGCCGACGGCCAACAGCAGGGCACACGCCCCGACGAGACGAGCGACGGTTTCGGGCCGGGCGAGCGTGAGGACGGCGACGGCCAGCGCGGCGGGCGGGAGGGCGGCCACCACCCCCGCGGTGAGCGGGGCGATGACGGCGAACCGCAGATCGCGCCAGGTGGCGGGGTCGCTCCACCACAGCCGCATCCGCTGGTCCATGACGGCGTCCCGGCGGCTGCGCTCGTAACTGAAGCCGTTCCACCAGTAGCCGGTGGACAGTTGTATCACCGGCCGGGCCTCCCGGTGGCCGGCGGGGATGTCGGTACCGGTCCACCGCGCGACGAGGAACCGGACCGCCCGGCAGACGGTCTGCGCCAGGGCGAGCGTACCCGCGCACACGATCACGGCGGGCCCGATCCACGACCACGGGTGCTCCGCCCCGCACCACACCCCCAACCCCACGGCGGCGGCCCACACCATCGGCAGCAGCATGCAGACGGCGGCGCCGACACACGCCCGCCCGAACCCCACCCCGGCCCGTACCACCCAGGAACCCACCAGTCCCACGACTCCCCCTCGCTTCTCGTTCGATGCCCCCACTGTGCACCGCCGGCAGCCCGCGACGTCGCGGCTCGGCCGGGGAGTGGGCCTGGCCCCACCGCCCTGTGGGGCCAGGCCGATACCGGGTCGTACGGTGGCTCCGTAGCGTCGCAGCCATGGAAACCAACGCGAACTCCACGACCGACGCGAACACCACGACCACCGACCCGGTCCTGCTCAACAGCCCTGGTGTCCAGGCCGCCTTCGGCGCGACTCGGGTCAGCGTCAAGGTCTACGGCGCGGTCACCGCCACCGCCCTCCTGGTGGTCGTCGCGGTCGCGGGCACGGGCCACATGGTGAACCCGTTCATGTGGGTCCGGGCGATCCTGCTTCCCCTCGTCGCGGTGCTGCTGCACCGCCTGACCGTCTCCGCGTCCCAGGGCTCCCGCCGGTCCTACGAGCGCCTGCGCGGCATCTCGGTCGTCTTCCCGATCGCGATCGTCGGCGTCGACCTGATCCCGGGCGTCTGCCCGTGGTGGTACGCGGCGATGCAGACGCTCTGCGTACTCCCGGTCATCCGCGTCGCCTTCACGATGCGCGGCACGACCCTGCGAACGGCATTCCCCCAGACGCGCACGACGCGCGAGACCCGCAAGCCGCGCTGACGCCGGACCACTGCCGGTGGAGCCTCCGGGCCGGCGCACCGTGGCCGAGGAGCAAGTCCTCGCCCCGATGCCGGGCGGCATCTGGCCGTCTTCGCACAGCCGGCGGACGCCTGCCCGTACCTGCTGCTCACCTCGTCCCCGGCCCTCCCCTACCGGCTCGCCCACGACCGCACGACGCCGTGTCCTACGCAGGTGATCAGCGCGAGTGCTCTGACCGCTCGCCGGCCCTCTCCGAACCGGCGCCCTTTCGGGTAGAGGTGGCCTTGGCGTAAGTAGTGGCCTCGCCGCCGGTGGCCCTGGGGGTCTGGGCGCGCTCGACACAGGCACGCAGGGCCTCCATCAGGTCGATCACGCCGGCGGCCTTCGCCACGGGTTCGCCAGAGCCACCTCGCCGACTCCCGGCGGTCACGGCGTATTTTGCCGCGGGCCGCCAACCGCACCCCGCCCCCTCACCCCCGAAAAAAATCCCAGCGTGCAGAATGATCTGCATGTCGATAGCAAATACCCCAAAAACGGCAACGCTCGACGACGCACCGCTCATCAGCGGCACCCTGGCCCGCGCCTTCGACGACGACCCGATGATGCGCTGGTTCTTTCCCGACGTCGCCTCGCGCGAGGCGACGCTCACCCGCTACTTCAACACCCTCTTCACCCGCCAGTACGGCCTCCACGGCGTCTGCGAGCGCACTGAGGCCTCGGCCGCGTTCTGGGTGCCGCCGGAGGCGCAGGCCAAGGCCGTGCCCGACGCGGAGACCATCCAGCAGCTGATGGGCATCCTCGGCGACCGCGCCCCGCTGTTCCGGGACGCCGTCGGCGAGGCCGCCCAGCACACCCCCCAGGAGCCGCACTGGTACCTGGCGCTGATCGGCGCCGACCCGGCCGCCCAGGGCCGGGGCCACGGCGCGGCCCTGCTGCGCTCGGGGCTGGCCAAGGCCGATACGGCGGCCCTGCCGGTGTACCTGGAGTCCTCCAAGCCGGAGAACCTGCCCTTCTACGAGCACTTCGGCTTCGCCGTCCGCAAGGAGGTACAGCTCCCGGGCGGTGGCCCGGTGCTGTGGGGCATGTGGCGCGAGCCGTGCCGTCCGGCCCACGCCACCTGAACCGCTGCCGCGGCGGGTGTGTTCGCCACGGCGGTGGCGGCCGCCGTGGCCCGGCTTCCCGGGCCGACCCGTCCCCTGACGGCGCGGCCGCACCCACCCGCACGGCCGCCGACGGCGGCTGACGCCGCGCCCACCGGGCACCGGACCAAAGGCCTGCCCATGCCCTGTGCACCGGTCGACCGGGACCAAGCCGCCGCAGTCGCGCCGATCGAACCGGCACGAATCCCCGAGGCGGCGTACGGCCGTGCCGAACCACCCCCGAAGCCGACCATTCCGCATCACCGACCGGCTCGAATCCCCCCGCACCGCGGATGACACCGCCTTCGGCGTGCTGGGGCACGGCGGACGTCGACGCCCTGCCAACCCCGCGTACCGAGGCCGAGTGGGAGCAGGTACACGCGCCGGAGAAAAGCCGTCGCTCGGCCCCCGATCGACAGCACACCCCTCCAGGACAACCGTCCGCCAACGCTTCAGCCGCCCACCGGTGCGACCCCGTGCGCGGGCCGCGCCGGACGCCGGACACCGCTCGGGCCAGACCGGATCCCGCCGGGCCGCCCACTCAGCGCGTCCGCGAACGGCCCGGACCGGGCCATGAGCATCGCGAGCACCGGCCGCGCGGCTGCGTCGACGGGCCGGTGCCGGGCGTCGGTGACGACGCCGTGCGCCGCGTCGCACCCGCCTGCCACGCCCTGCCGGCCGAGGAGTTGGCCGAGGAGTGCACGTCACAGAGACCGTGCCCGGCCCTGCCATCCGGCTGCTCACGTGGCGGTACCCGACCCGACCGAAAAATGGGCGGCAACCTTCTCGCCGCCTGCGGCCACTGAGTGGTGAGACACCGGCACGCTCCTACGAGGGGATGAACATGCAAGAGACACGCCAGGCCGCGCGGCAGCACCGGTGCAGGGGCAGACGAGGGCTGATGGTGGGCACCATCACGGGGCTGCTCGTCGCGGGTCTTCTCGTCTGCCTGGCCATGACGATGCAACCTGACCGTAAGGAGAGTGCGGGGCGGGCCACGGCCGTCGGCGACGCCCAAGGGCGTCGCCCGCCGACATCGCCGGGCGAGAAGTCCTCCTCAGCTCCCCCGTCGGCGCCCTCCGCGACCCTGTCGGCCTCCGCGAGGACCCCGATGCCCGCCGACGCCACGTCCCCGACTGCTTCCCCGAGCACGTCGGCGGCGCCGCCGACGGTGGCAGCCCCACGCGGGGCCCCCGCCACGTCATCCCTGGCCGGGCGGATTCGGCCCCAGAGCACCTACCAGGGAGTCGCCACCGTCTACAAGGCGGGAGTCGGGGACGGCGCCTGCTCCTACGGCCCGAGCGACGACATGATGATCGCGGCGATGAACACCGCCGACTACGAGACGTCCAAGGCCTGCGGGGCGCACGTGGTCGTCCGCGCGGCGAATGGCGCCTCCGTTACGGTCCGGATCACCAACGAGTGCCCCCTGCCTTGTGGGACCGGCCAACTCGACCTCAGCGAGCAAGCCTTCGCCAAACTGGCCCCCATCTCGACCGGCCGGATCGCGATCACCTGGAGCCTGGTCAGCCCCGACACGGCGGGCGCGATATCGATCCGCTACAAAAACGGATCCAGCCCCTATTGGTGCGGCATTCAGGCAATCGGCCACCGCAACCCGCTGGCGCGGCTGGAAGTCCGAACGAGCGACGGCTGGCGCCAACTGGCCCGCACCGCGTACAACTACTTCCTCTCCCCCGACGGCAGCGGGTGTGGCGGCGCCGTCAGGATCACCGATATCTACGGCGAACGACTGACCATCGACGGGATCGCTCTGCGGCCGGAAGCCGTGCAGCCGACGCAGGTCCAATTCGCACAGCACTGATCTTCTGCGCACCATGCCGGCCCTCGACCGAGGTGTACGGGCAGGGCAGCGGCAACAGGAGACCGCCTATCAGTCAGCGGGGGATCGGCACCGGCATGCCGCCAGCCCAAGCCTGCGCCTCGGTCACTCAGCGAGAGCTCGTGTGCGACCTCGGCGGGGGAACTTTCCGACGTGCGCGGTCCGGACTCCATCGCCCCGGCTCCACGGCGCCGAACACAACGTGATCCGAGAGTTCCTCGAAACCCCCGGAGTCCGTGCGACATGACCTGTCCGGTGCCTCCTCGGCACGGGCTCGGCACGGGTGTTCCGTGCATCCGGGACGGAGTCCTGAGCGGCATCGAGCAGTCAGGGGTTGCTGTGGCCGCAGGAGGGCCGGACGACGGGCCCGGGCCTCTTATCCTCCCGGAGGCGGAAGTCGGCGCGGCGAGGCGATCACAGGCGCGGGAGGACCGGGGCCGACGATCTTCCTCGTCGGGATCGGCGGTCCGCCGGGGAGAGTTCTTCCCATCGACGCGCGGCCGGGGCTGGAAGACCACCCCCGCCCAACTCTGCGTTGCAACCTGCGTCCGAGCCTCGGTCACGTGGCCGGTCGACCACCGTTACCTGCCGCAGGGCTTGCGGCCCGCATGTCTGCGACCCGGGGCCGACCGGGACGGCCGTCGATCCTCGGAGGTGAGCAGGTTCCCTGCTGCGTCACGGCGACCGTCCCGGCTGCTGCCCGGATACCCCCGAATACTCGTTTCCACCCGTTACCTGTAGGTATATGCGCCAAGACGCAACGACGTGACGGTGGCCTGCGCCCCCTCGGACAGGGGACGGCAGGCCACCGTCATCCAGCATCACGGATGCGTCGTGCCGGGCGGCTACCAGCGATACCAGCGGCCGCTGCCACCCTTGGGACGGGCGACGAAACCGATCAGCCACAGCACCAGCACGGCGATGGCGACCCACCAGAGGATCTTCACCGCGAAACCGGCACCGAAGAGGATCAGGGCGAGCAGAAGAACGAGAAGCAGGGGAACCATAGTTATCAACCTCCGAAGCGCCTTCTGCCCGACCATCCTCCACCTATGCAGCCTATTTTTACGTGTTTCTTATGCCGGCAGGCGGGCAAGAGAACGCGCTCACGTTCCGGGGCGGTTCGCCAAAGGCCCCTGCTACGGCCGCCTCCCCTGGCCTCAGCGCGCCGCTTGGCGCAGGCCGGTCATCGCGCGGGCACCATGGCGGCGTCGCTCACGGTCCTGCCCGAGCCGTGCGACCCAGGAAGCCGACGAAAACGGGCTGCGTTGCGGGGTTTGGGACCGACGGTTGTGAGTAGAAGAGCGGTCACGACCAATCCGGTACTTCACGAGGAGGTCCCCATGTCGGGCACGGAGAAGAACAAGGCGCACGCCGAGAAGCTCAAGGGCAAGGTCAAGGAAACCGTCGGACGCGCCGTCGGCAACGACCGCATGACCGCCGAAGGCCGCGCCGACCAGGCCAAGGGCAGCGCCCGCCAAGCCAAGGAAGACACCAAGGACGCCTTCCGCCACTGACCACCTCACAAAAAGACCGCTGTGCACCACCCGGCCCCGACCCTCTCCCCCAGGGTCGGGGCCCGGTCATGTCCCGGTGCCCGGCCCCGGCGCAGCGAGGACCGTGGTCAGCGAGTGGCCGCCCCCTCGTCCGGGGCGTCCCAATGCGGCCACGACTCGTCGGAGTTGGGGGAAGACCGCGGTGACGTCGACCGGCGGCGGCGTGGTACGGATGAAGGTCATCGCACCGAGGCTGCCAGCACCCTCCGACACCGGGCGTACCGAGCTGCGACAGCGAACGCCGAGCAGCATGCGCGGGCCGCCCGACGGTGGCGGGGGCGCCGATCCACCCGATCGTGGTGACTTTCCAGCCAAGCTGTCGGGCTGCCTTGCCCGGCACGGTTCGCACCGAACTGCCCTGGCCGATGACCGCTACGTCGTGGTGGTGGGCTGCGGCGGCTTGTCCTTCTGCGACTGCACCGGCAATGTGCGCTGCTGACCGCCTCCCGTACGGCGAAGGCCAGAGGCAGCGACGTGCGGCCTTACGCCGTCGCGCAGCGTCGGCAAGGCTGCAGCGGCTGACCCACGCCGGCAGCCCTTCGGCATCGAGCAGCCCAAGGCACGACGAAGCCATGACCGGGCGATTACGACGGTGCGCGGAGTCCTCTGCCAACCACTGCCGGCGACCTCCCGCAGAGGACGCGCGATCCGCAGCGCGCAGTACGGCGTGCACCACCAGTCGATCCAGCCCCTGACCGCCGTGGTGAAGGCTCAGCCCGCGAAGGGGAAGGGCCTTCGCTTGAGTGAATTGTCTTCGGGTAGACGCGTCACCGACGAAGATTGTTTCTTGGAGGTCCGGTCGAGAGGGGTGCCACATGCTGGGGCAGTTGCAGTCCGCCGAAAGCGTCGAGGTGAAGACGGTGTACAGCTGCCGTCCCCGATGTGCCGCCCAGGCGCGGGAGACTGCCGGAGCCTTCCTCTCGTGTCTCAGCCCGCCCCCGCCCTCGGGTACCGCGCAGGACGTGATGCTGGTGGTCTCCGAGCTCGTCACCAACGCAATCCGTCATGCAGGCAGGGTTACGGCGGTACGCCTTACGGCCGGGCCTTTCACGCTGCAGGTCGACGTCCTGGACCCGAGTCCCGTCCTTCCACAGAACCGGCTGCCCGACCTGACAGGGCGAGATGGCGGCTTCGGCTGGCCGATGGTCCAGCGGATCGCCCGCTCTGTGGCTGTGCGGCGCAGCCCGCAGGGCAAGGTCGTACGGGCCACCCTCAGCCGTTGACGGCCAGCGGATCCGGCCTGCCCGCCCGCACTCACGCTTCGCGTGCAGCCCGAGGTGACCTCGGTACGCCGCGACGGGGCGGACACGCAGTTGCCGCCAACATCCGAAACCCGGCTGGTGGACGTCGATCTGGATCCGCCGTTCCCGAGCGCACCCGGCCTGCGGACTGTAGACCTTCTGGCCCACCCCAGGTTCGTCGCCCGGTTCCCCGCGCGTGGTGTCCACGACGCCGACACTGGCCCGGGCCGCCGCCGCCGCCGCCGACAAGCGTGCTGCATACGTCAGCGATGGCGGCAATTTGTTGCCAGGGGAGGCCTCCTGCGGGGGACCAGCAGACGTCCGACCTGCGGGAACGGTAGGGCTCGTGGGAGACGGGGTACACCCGCTCTCGCCGCTATGCGATCGTCCAGACCAGATGGGGACGGCGGCGCGGCGGGGTCCGGAGCGGGACACCCGAGGACGATCCTGCGGGTGTGTGACCCGCTCGTCCCCGCCAGGCCTTCGATGTGCTCTCCGGGCGGCCGGACGGGCGGATCAGCGCAGCCCGGCGAAGAGGTCGTTCTCGGGCAGGGGCGCGCCGGTGGGGTCCTGGACGCGTACGAAGGTCTCCATGCCCATCAACTGGCCGAACCTCTCCTTGCCCATCCTGAGGAAGAAGATGTTCTCGCCCTGACTGGCGTGCGCGGCCAACGCGTCGAACTTCTGACCGCTGAACGCAGTGGTGTCCACCCATGTCGTGATCTCGTCGTCGGGAAGACCGATCTCGGCCATCACGGCGGCCTCGGCCGGATCAGGCTCCGGCATGTCCGCCTGGAACTCGCGCATGACCTCGCCGAACCGCTGCATCGCCGAGCGGGGCACCGTGGTCCAGTAGACCTTCGGTGCCAGCGAGGTCATCTCCAGTGCCGCCATCGTGATGCGGTGGGCCTGGATGTGGTCGGGGTGGCCGTAGAAGCCGTTCTCGTCATAGGTGACGACCACATCGGGCCGGTAGTGCCGCATGAGTTCAGCGAGTCGGGCCGCGCCTTCCTGCACGGGGGTCTGCCAGAACGATCCGGTAGCGTCGTTGCTCGGCCAGCCCGCCATCCCGGAGTCGGCGTAGTCCAGCATCTCCAGATCGCTGACCTTCAGGACGGCGCAGCTCGCTTCGAGTTCTTGCCGGCGCATTGCGGCGACCGCCGCGGGGTCGTGACCGGGGTTGCCCGGCTTGACGCCCCCCGCGCCGTCTCCACAACCACCGTCGGTACACGTGACCAAAACCGTGCGGATGCCTTCCGCCGCGTATCGCGCGAGGATCCCTCCGGTTCCGGTGGCCTCGTCATCGGGGTGGGCGTGTACTGCCATGAGCGTCAAGGGCCGGCCAGTCATGAAACAGTCCTCCTGCAAGGAAAAAGGCATACGTCTTAGTCCGAGCGCGCGGCGGGCGTACCGCGAGCCTGGGTTCCGGATCCTGATGGCACGCACGACCTTATGGTCTCCGTACTCCCCGTGCGGCGCCGGTCCCTCAGATGATGCAACCGTGCGGCCGGACCGCATGTTCCCGGCACGGCCGTCCGGCCCCCCAGGCGTCGGCACTCGGCTGCCGGGCCGAGGACGTTGCGGCCGCCGCCGTCGGGGATCCTGCCGGGGTACCCGGGTCCCCGTCACTGCTTCGGTCGCTGTGTCACGCGTCCACTTCACATCCGGTGCGTGCCGCGTGCAGGGTGTCTTGACCGCTCAGTAGTTAGCTGCCATATTAACTCGCATGAGTGACGAGGACGCGACGGCAGGTACTACACCCACCCTCGATCAGGCACGGAAGCAGATCGCGCAGTACGGGCTTGACGCCGATCCGCAGGCCGTACTCGTCGCCGTGCGCCTGATGGCGGCGGGGGCGCGCCTGGACCGGGCGTCAGAAGTGCACTTCTCGCGTTCCGGGCTGTCGACCGGGCGCTACCGCCTGCTGGTGGACCTGGAGGACAGTGACGGAGAGAAGTCGCCGTCGCACCTCGCGAGGAGCCTTGGCGTCTCGCGCGCTACCGTGACCGGTCTTGTCAGCGGGCTGGAGCGCGAAGGTCTGGTGGCTCGCCGCGCCTCCGTGGAGGACGGGCGGGGCGCGGTGGTGGTACTCACCGCGCGCGGCGCCCAGCGGCTGCGCGACATGGCCGCGGACCACTTCGCGCGACTTGAGGCATTGGTCGACGGATTGAGCGTCGACGAGCGAGGGCTGTTCCTGGACCTTCTGGAGCGGATTACCCGGCGGATCGGCGCGCTGACCGCCGACTAGCACCCCCACGTTCCGCGAGAAGCAGTCGCCTTGACTGAGCGGGGCTCAGTCACACCCTAATAGTTAGCTTCCTAAGTATCTTCGAGGAGACTCGTGAGCCCTCCCCACAGAACCTCTCCACCCGGTTCCGCCACGCGCCCGTTCGTCCTTTGGCAGGAAGTCGCGGTCGCCTATTCGGCCCCCGCTCTCACCGCCGGGCTCGGCGGATTCCTCACCGGGCAACCCGAACTCACCATGGCCGCCCTCACCTCCATCGGGGCCACGTCCGCTCTCGTGGCCTGCATCGTCGGCGCCTGGCTGCACCGACGTGGCCGGCCGCGGCGCTGGACGACCTCGGCGCCGCGACTGGCGCTCGCCCCCGCACTCGCCGTTGCGGCGGCCGCAGTCGCCGCACTGCTCGGGTGGTTCGCATCGCAGTGGCTGCCGTCGCACACGCCGGTGCCCGACGCCGGATGGCTGGAGCGACTGCGGATCGACCTGCCGCTCTCGGCCGCACTGGCCGCCGCCATCGTCACCTGGAGGTGGCACGGTGCGACCTGCCGGCAACAGACGTGACCCGGCCCTCCCGCCCGTTCGCCAGACATATCGACCGTGAAAGGCTCACCGTGATCACCATCATGGGCGCAACCGGCGCCACCGGAGGCGCGCTGCTCCGCCGGCTGACCGAACTCGACGTCCCCTGCCGGGGCATCAGCCGGACTCCCGACACACTGCGCGCCGCCACCGGCGCAAGAACCCCGGTCGAGGTCGTCGGCGCGGACGCCGCAGACCCCCGCACACTCCGCGACGCCCTCAAGGGATCCACACAGCTGTTCCTCGCCATGGCCAACAGCCCGCGTCAAGCCGAGCTGGAGACCAACGCCATAGACGCCGCAGCCGCGTGCGGGGTACAGCACGTGGTCAAACTCTCCGCCCCGGCAGCCGAGCCCGCCTCACCAGTGGCCATCTCGCGCGGGCACTGGCGGGTTGAGGAACACCTGGCGGCAACCGGCATGACGGCTACCTTGCTCCGACCGTACGCCTTCATGCAAAAGCTGCTCCTGAACGCCCCGGCAGTCGCCCAGGGCGTACTCACAGGCGCGATGCGCGACGCCCCCTGCAACTACATCGACGTCCGGGACACCGCCGACCTGGCCGCCGAGACCCTTCTCGTTCCCGGCCTCGCCGGTGCCACCTACACCCTGACCGGCCCGCAGGCCTACAGCCACTCCGAACTCGCCCGCCTGCTAAGCGGACTGACCGGCCGCCCTGTCCGTCACATCGACCTGCCACCAAAGGAGTTCTACGGCCATCTGTTGACGACCGCACATATGCCACCCTGGCTCGCGAGCCACGTCGTAGAAATACAGCAACTGGCCATCGCCCGTCCGGAATCCCCCAACGACACCATCGAGACCGTCCTCGGCCGCCCGGCCAGGACGCTCCACGACTTCATCCGCGAGCACCTGCGCGCGTTCACCACCACCACCTGACCGACAGCTTGCCCGCCCGGTCCCGGGCCTGCGGCGCCGGGGCCGGTATCAGCCGCAGCGGCCACGGTGCACAGGGGTTCACTCAGGGGAGCCGGGGTCCCGGACGTCGACCAGTTCGGGCGGGCCGAGTGGTGCACGGACTGCGTCGGTCACGTGCCGGTTGGCGCGGCCCCTCGCCACGGCTCGGACGGGAGGAAGGGCGTGCTCGTCCGAGGCGGTGATCTCGTTCCCCCGTCCCCGCTCAACGCCGCACTGAGCTCTGGTCGCGCCTCAGCACCCGTATTCGAACTCACGTCCCCATAATCGCGACCTGGGCCGACGGGCCCCTTCCGATGGCGATCTCGGACACACCGCGATGATCTCTGTGGCGGCCGGCGCGACGGAGCGGAACAATCCATCACGGAACAGGTAACGCAACCGAGGAAGAGGAACGCCCCATGGTGGAGCAGGACGAGCGTTTCGATGTCGTCGTACTCGGCGCCGGCCCCGGCGGCTATGTCGCCGCTGTGCGCGCCGCCCAGCTGGGAAAACGCGTCGCCGTCGTGGAGGAGAAGTACTGGGGCGGGGTCTGTTTGAACGTGGGCTGCATCCCGACCAAGGCCCTCCTGCGCAACGCCGAACTCGCGCACATCTTCACCCGTGAGGCGAAGACGTTCGGGATCAAGGTCGACGGACAGGTCTCCTTCGACTACGGCGAGGCCTACCGCCGCAGCCGCAAGGTCGCCGACGGCCGCGTCAAGGGAGTCCACTTCCTGATGAAGAAGAACAAGATCACCGAGTACGACGGCCGCGGAACCTTCCTCGACCCGCACACGCTCCAGGTGACCGGTTACGACGGGGAGACCCGCACCATCGGTTTCGAGCACTGCATCATCGCCACCGGCGCCACGCCCCGGCTGCTTCCCGGCACCAAGCGCAGCGCCCGGGTGGTGACGTACGAGGAGCAGATCCTCGCCGAGGAACTACCGCAGTCCATCGTCATCGCGGGGGCCGGCGCGATCGGCATCGAGTTCGCCTACGTCCTGCACAACTACGGCGTGAAGGTCACCATCGTCGAGTTCCTGGACCGGATGGCGCCGCTGGAAGACGCCGAGGTCTCCGCCGAACTGGCCAAGCAGTATCGTCGGCTGGGCATCGACGTGCTCACCTCGACTCGTGTCGATTCCATCGACGAGTCCGGCCCGCAGGTCCGGGTCACGGTCACCGGCAAGGACGGCTCCCAGCAGGTCCTGGAAGCCGACAAGGTCCTCCAGGCCATCGGCTTCGCCCCGAACGTCACCGGGTACGGACTGGAGAACACCGGCGTCACGGTCACCGAGCGCGGCGCCATCGACGTGGACGGCCGCTGCCGCACCTCCGTTCCGCACATCTACGCCATCGGCGA
>NZ_JBVHQF010000012.1:74864-296115 GCF_055567555.1 Streptomyces sp. NPDC026522 | reverse complement strand
CCGCTACGAACGCAAAGCCGACCACTTCCTCGCCTTCACCAGCATTGCCTGCACCCTCATCTGCTACCGAAGGCTGGCCAAATGAGATGACGTCTTAGGGCGGGGGCGGACGGGAGCGGCCGCGATTGCCGGTATCCGGAGGCGCGGAGTTCTCACCCGAAAGTGAAAGGCGAACGAATTCCCGGGAAACGGGATATTCCCGGTTCCGCGATACGGAAAGGGGTCGCGCACGCGTTCCCCTCCCGTGCTCCCCTTCCCGTTCGGGCATAAGCCGTACTAATGGCCGGGCACGGCCGCCGCTGCCAGGAGTTCCACCGTCACGTCCCCCGCGTACCCGGAGGCGGAACCGGTACGGCGGGCGAATTCGCGCACGCCCGCCAGCTGGTCCGGGCCGAAGCGGAAGTCGAGGGTGGTGAAGTACCGCTCCAGCAGCTCGGCGTCGAAGGCTTCCCAGCGCGCCGCCTGCTCGGCGACCTTGGCGACCTCCTCCAGGGAGACGTCCCGGGAGGCGAGGAAGGCCTCGTGCACCTTGCGCACGACGACGGGCTCGCGGGTGAGGTAGTCCTTGCGGGCGGCCCAGACGGCGAAGACGAACGGCAGCCCGGTCCACTCCTTCCACATCTGCCCCAGGTCGTGCACGGCCAGGCCGAGCCGGGGCGCGTCGTGCAGCGAAGCGCGCAGCGCGGCGTCCCCGATCAGGACCGCCGCCTCGGCCTCCTGCATCATCAGCCCCAGGTCAGGGGGGCAGGTGTAGTAGTCGGGCCGTACTCCGTACTGCTCGGCGAGCAGCAGCTGGGCGAGCCGTACGGAGGTCCGGGAGGTCGATCCGAGGGCCACCCGGGCGCCGTCGAGCTGGTCCAGGGGGACCTGCGAGACGATCACGCAGGACATCACCGGGCCGTCGCAGCCCACGGCGAGATCGGGGAAGGCGACGAGCTGGTCGGCGTTGCGGAGGAACTCCACGAGGGTGATCGGCGCGATGTCCAGGTCCCCCTGGACGAGCCGTTCGCTCAGCTTCTCGGGAGTGTCCTTCGTCAGCTCCAGGTCCAGCAGCGTGCCGGTTCTGGCCAGCCCCCAGTAGAGCGGGAGGCAGTTCAGGAACTGGATGTGGCCGACTCGGGGCCGGCTGCGATAGACGTCCACATCGCGAGACTAGCCCCCGGGGTCCCGTCAGCCTTCGGGCGGGTCTCAAACGTCCGAGTGACGTGATCTTTCCCTCTGGTCTCGGCCGCGGGGTGCGTGCTAGGCTCGACGCAAGTTGCAGTTTGGTTTCCCTTGCAGTACGAGGCCTGCGGAGAATGTGACCCGCAGGCTTTTGTAGTTTTCAGACTTCTTAGCAGGTTCTGGAGCAGGGCGACCCTTTGGCCCATAGGAGGGCTCATGGCTACCGGAACCGTGAAGTGGTTCAACGCTGAAAAGGGCTTCGGCTTCATCGCCCAGGACGGCGGCGGCCCGGATGTCTTCGTCCACTACTCCGCGATCAACGCCTCTGGCTTCCGCTCCCTCGAGGAGAACCAGCAGGTCACCTTCGACGTCACGCAGGGTCCGAAGGGCCCGCAGGCGGAGAACGTCATCCCGGCCTAGTCGCCTGGCCGACCGGATCGCGGTTGGATTAGCAGTACCCAAGGAGCCCTGCCTCCTCCGTGCGAGCGGAGGTGGCGGGGCTCCTGCCTTTTGTCCCGTCTCGTGGCTCCTGGCCGGGTCCGCACGTGCGGGCGCCCCCGGCACCGTGCGTACGGGGCCGGGGGCGCTCGGAGTTCGGCCTTACGGCTTGGCGGCCGTGGAGGTCGGGGCGGGGGTGGGGGTGGGAGTCGGGGTGGGGGTCACCGGGGCGGTGATCTTGAGCTCCAGGACCAGATCCACCTTCTCCGGCGTGACGACCCGGAGGAAGTACGTACCCGGTGCCACGTCCTTGGTGAACAGCTCCGGCAGGGTGATGTTCCCGTCGGCGTCGCTGGGGGCGAGGTCCAGGGTGAACAGCTTCTTGCCGTCCTCGCCCTTGAAGTACGGACCCGTCGCCTTCGCCGGGTCCACGGGGACCCATGCGCCGTCCTTGTCCTTCACGACCAGGCCCGCGGTGGTCTTCGTACCGGCGACCGGCTGGCCCTCGGAGGTCGCGAGCAGCCCGAACCCCTTGACGCTGGTGCCGGCGACGGCCTCCAGCGGCTTCGTACCGCCGTCGGCCCGCACCAGCAGGTCCGCGAAGACCGGCTTGGCGGTGACGGTGCCCTTGAGCGTCACCGTGAACTGGTTCGCGTCGTAGGCCGAGGCCCGGAAGGAGAAGGTGCCGGCCTTCGGGCCCGCGGTGAGCCGGGGCACGCGAGCGATGCCCCGCGCGTCGGTGAGGACGACGACGTCGGCCTTCTTGGTGTCCTCGAAGAGGGTGCCGCCGGTGGTGTCCGCCTCGACGACGAACACGACCTTCTGTCCGGCGGCCGGCTTGCCGTCGCTGAGCAGCGCCTTGAACTCGGCGTCCGCGGTGAACGCGGCTCCCGCCTCGGCCTTGAGCTCCGGATCGCCGACCAGTTCCAGCTTGGCCAGCCGGGGGGCCGGCGGCTTCGGCTTCTCGGGCTCGGCCGGCGGCTTGGTCGCCGGGGGCTTGGTGGCGGGCGGCTGGGGCGCCGGCGGCCGGGGGGTGGGCAGCGGTGCCGTGACCGGGGGCGTCGGGTAATTGCCCGCGGGCGGGTTGGGCACCTCGGCGACGCCGCCGTCCTGGTACTGGCGCATGTACCCGAGCACGGAGTTCACGTAGTCGCGGGAGTTGTTGTAGCTGAGGATCGCCTGGTCGAGCTTGGCCGGGTCGGAGAGGTCCCGGTCGCCCGCGCAGAGGTAGAGGCCGGCGCCCAGCGCGGCGTCGTAGATGTTGTTGGGGTCGCGCTTGCCGTCGGCGTTGCCGTCGGCGCCCCACGCCTTCCAGGTCTCAGGGATGAACTGGAGCGGCCCGACGGCCCGGTCGTACTCGGTGTCCCCGTCCCACTCGCCCTTGTCACTGTCCTTGATCTGGGCGAAGCCGTTGCCGTCGAGGCGGGGCCCGCGGATCGGCTTCTCGGTGTACCCGTCGGACTTGAGCCCGTAGCCGGAGGCGTGCACGGACTCGACCCTGCCGATGCCGGCGATCAACTGCCAGGGCAGGTTGCAGTGGGGCAGCGCGGCGGCCACCGACGTCGCGGCGCGCTTGTACGCGTCGAGGGCGGTCCCGGGTATCCCGCTGGCCCCTTCGGGGGCGACGGCTCCGGGCGGCGGGGGCGGGTCGGCGACCAGGTCCGGCAGATCCAGCCGGGCGTCACCGCGGTCGGTGGCCTGCGGACTGTCGGGCGTGGGCTCGGACTCCCCGGCCCCGGCGGTCGGCGTGTTGGTCACGACGGCGGCGGTGGTCAGGCTGGCCGCGAGCGCGGCTGTGCACAGGACTTTGCGCGAGGTGTTGACTACGTGGCGGTGAAGCGGCTTCACAGTGCGGCGATCCCCCCAAGGCGGCCGACAGGACGTGTGGCTGGTCGAACCGTGAATATTCTGTCTATCAGGTCTTCGCGGACGACTCGCCGTCGGCCCGGCAGTTATGACAGACCATTCGTCTCACCTTTGCCGCGTGTTCGACGGGGTGGGGGTGGGGGGCGGGGTGCCGCTGGGCGGTGGCGGTGGGGTGCTGGGGGTTTCCCGTCAGTCCACTGTCCTTTCGTGTCGTGCCGGCCCGTCAAGGGCGCTCCTTCGTCGCGTCGCTGCGCGATGGCCTTCGGCCACCCTTGACTGTCCGTCCCGCCCCGAAAAGCCAAAGACTGCCGGGAAGCCCCCGAAGAACGGCCGGGCTGTACGGGTCCCAGGTGCGGGCCCCTCAGCGACCTTGATCCGAAGCACCTGAACAGCCATCTGCCCAGCAACCCCTCCCAGTCCTACGGGCCGGAGCCACCCGAGGGACTGGGCGTCGCCCGGCAAACCCAGCCCCGCCGGCGTTTGAGGCGCGCGGGGGTCCCCCCGGACGGAGTCTGGGGGAGGGCCGGGGGCGGAGCCCCAGGAAGCCCCGAGCGCAGCGAGGGGGCCCACCCACGGCGCCGCAGATCGCTACGCGCTTCTCCCGTCACGCGCCTGCGGCCCGCCAGGGGCTGGGCATAGGCCGCCACCGATCGCTACACAGCTGACCTCATCTGGCGTCGATCAGCCCGTCATCGGCTGGGAAGAAGCCGCCCAAACGGCCATCAACGCCTCCCCGAGGGCGAGTGCGGGCTGAAAGGGGACGACCAGGGCCACTTGACGTGCTCTGATGTCGACCAGATCGGCGGCCCGACCAATTGTTGCGGTTGAGGACCCCAACGTGCGCACGTCACGCGACTCTGAGGCTGGAGCCAGCAGACGCGGCACTGCCCCAGCCGTCGGAGACGATCGATGGACAGTGGGCGCGAGGGAGTTCGGCCCCGTACCGCCGGGGGCCAGCTAGCAGCAGAACGTCTCGGAGGGCCTTGACGCACGGATGAACGTCATCGGCCCCCAATGACGACCTCTTCGACACCAGAGCACGTCAGATGCCCCTTGCCCCACCCCTTTTCGCCTGCGGGCGCGCTCCGGAAGACCTTGGTCATGGTTTGGGCGGCTTATTCCCAGTCGATGACGGGCTGATCGACGCCAGATGAGGTCAGCTGTGTAGCGATCGGTGGCGGCCTATGCCCAGCCCCTGGCGGGCCGCAGGCGCCGTGACGGGAGGAGCGCGTAGCGATCTGCGGCGCCGTGGGTGGGCCCCCTCGCTGCGCTCGGGGCTTCCTGGGGCTCCGCCCCAGACCCCGCGCCTCAATCGCCGGCGGGGCTGGACGGTGGACCCGAACGGCCCGGCCGTTCTTCGGGGGCTTCCCGGCAGTCTTTGGCTTTTCGGGGCGGGACGGACAGTCAAGGGTGGCCGAAGGCCATCGCGCAGCGACGCGACGACGAGGAACGAGGAGGAGCGCCCTTGACGGGCCGGCCCGACACGGACGCGACGACGAGGAACGAGGAGGAGCGCCCTTGACGGGCCGGCACGACACGAAAGGACAGTGGACTGACGGGAAACCCCCAGCACCTCCCTCATGCCGGGCAAGCGCACCCCGCACCCGGGACCCCCCGCACCTACCCGACCCCGCCCGGGGGGACCCCGCTCCCGGCCCCCCGCGCCCCACCACCACCGCCCAAGCGCACCCCGCCTTCCCATCCGCCGCCCCGCCGCCTACCCTGACGGTCCGTCAGCTTTAAAGCCGGGAGGGGTCATGCTGCTTCGCGGGAAGACCGTCGTCGTCTCCGGGGTCGGGGCCGGGCTCGGGCATCAGGTGGCCGGGGCCGTGGTGCGGGACGGGGGGAACGCCGTGCTCGGGGCGCGGACCGAGGCGAACCTGGTCAAGTCGGCCGTCGAGATCGACCCCGACGGTGCGCACACCGCCCACCGCCCCACCGACATCACCGACGAGGCGCAGTGCGAGGCCCTCGCCGCGCTCGCCGTCGAGCGCTTCGGCGGCATCGACGCCGTCGTGCACGTCGCCGCCTGGGACTCCTCCTTCGGCGGCCTCGAAGACGCCGACTTCGGGACCTGGCAGCAGATCATCGACGTCAACCTCCTCGGCACCCTGCGCATGACCCGGGCCTGCCTGCCCGCCCTCAAGCGGGCCGGCGGGTCCGTCGTCATCATCGGCACCCAGTCCGCCGTGGCCGCCCCCTCCCAGGTGCAGCAGGCCGCGTACGCCGCGTCCAAGGGGGCGCTGACCTCCGCCATGTACTCCATGGCGCGGGAGCTCGGCCCGCACCGGATCCGCGTCAACACCGTGCTGCCGGGGTGGATGTGGGGGCCACCCGTGCAGGCGTTCGTGACCTTCACCGCCCACTCCGAAGGCGTGCCCGAAGCCGAGGTGCACGCGCGGCTCGCGGAGCGGATGGCCCTGCCGGACCTCGCCACCGACGGCGACGTGGCGGACGCCGCCGTCTTCTTCGCGTCCGACCGGGCACGGGCCATAACCGGCCAGTCCCTGCTGGTCAACGCCGGTGAGCTGATGCGATGACAGCCCCCTGCCCGATGCCCCGGATCGTATGCTCGGCCCATGACCACTCCGAGTGACGCCCCGAGTGACGCCCCGACCGACAACGCGATGCGCCGCGCGCTCCGGCGTGCCCGGGACGGCGTCGCGCTCGACGCGACCGAGGCGGCCGTGCTCCTCCAGGCGCGCGGCGAGGCCCTGGCGGACCTCACCGCCTCCGCCGCCCGGGTCCGCGACGCCGGCCTGGCGGCGGCCGGGCGGCCGGGCGTGATCACGTACTCGAAGAGCGTGTTCGTCCCCCTCACCCGGCTGTGCCGCGACAAGTGCCACTACTGCACCTTCGCGACCGTCCCCGGCAAGCTCCGCCGGGCCGGCCACGGGATGTTCATGTCGCCCGACGAGGTGCTCGACATCGCCCGCCGCGGCGCCGCGCTCGGCTGCAAGGAAGCGCTGATCACCCTCGGGGACAAGCCCGAGGACCGCTGGCCCGAGGCACGCGAGTGGCTGGATGCGCACGGCTACGACGACACGATCTCCTACGTACGGGCCATCTCGATCCGCATCCTGGAGGAGACCGGCCTGCTCCCCCACCTCAACCCGGGCGTCATGTCCTGGGCCGACTTCCAGCGCCTCAAGCCGGTCGCCCCGTCCATGGGAATGATGCTGGAGACCACCGCCACCCGCCTGTGGTCCGAGCCGGGCGGCCCGCACCACGGTTCCCCCGACAAGGAACCGGCGGTCCGGCTGCGCGTCCTGGAGGACGCCGGGCGGTCCTCCGTACCGTTCACCTCCGGCCTGCTCATCGGCATCGGCGAGACGTACGAGGAGCGCGCTGAGTCGCTGTTCGCACTGCGCCGCGTCGCGCGCGCCTACCACGGCATCCAGGAGCTGATCATCCAGAACTTCCGCGCCAAGCCGGACACGGCGATGCGCGGCATGCCGGACGCCGAACTCGACGACCTCGTGGCGACGATCGCCGTCGCGCGGCACATCATGGGCCCCGCGGCCTGCCTGCAGGCGCCGCCCAACCTGGTCGACGGCGAGTACGCGCGGCTGATCGGCGCCGGCATCGACGACTGGGGCGGTGTCTCCCCGCTGACGCCCGACCACGTCAATCCCGAGCGGCCCTGGCCCCAGATCGACCTGCTGGCCGAGCGGTCGGCGGCGGCCGGCTTCGAGCTCCGCGAGCGGCTGTGCGTGTACCCCGAGTTCGTGCGGCGCGGCGAGCCGTGGCTGGACCCGCGGCTGCTGCCGCACGTACGGGCGCTCGCCGACCCCGAGACCGGGCTGGCGGACGAGACGGCCGAGGTCACGGGCCACCCGTGGCAGGAGCCGGACGAGGGCTTCGCCGCGTACGGGCGCACCGACCTGCACGCCACCATCGACACCGAGGGGCGTACGGGCGACCGGCGCGAGGACTTCGACCTCGTCTACGGCGACTGGGACGCGCTGCGCGAGGCCGCCGCGCCCGGCATGGTGCCCGAGCGCATCGACACGGACGTCCGGGGCGCGCTCGTGCAGGCCGCCGACGACCCGGAGAAGCTGACCGACGCCCAGGCACTGGCGCTGCTGCACGCCGACGGGCCGGCGCTGGACGCGCTGTGCCGGATCGCGGACGACCTGCGCAGGTCGGTGGTGGGCGAGGACGTCACGTACGTCGTCACGCGGAACATCAACTTCACCAACGTCTGCTACACCGGCTGCCGGTTCTGCGCGTTCGCGCAGCGCCGTACGGACGCGGACGCGTACACGCTCTCCCTGGAGCAGGTCGCGGACCGGGCGGCCCAGGCGTGGGACGTCGGCGCGGTCGAGGTGTGCATGCAGGGCGGCATCCACCCGGACCTGCCCGGGACGGCGTACTTCGACATCGCGCGGGCGGTGAAGGAGCGGGTGCCCGGTATGCACGTCCACGCGTTCTCGCCGATGGAAGTGGTCAACGGGGCGACCCGGACGGGGATGTCCGTACGGGACTGGCTGACGGCCGCCAAGGAGGCCGGGCTGGACTCGATACCGGGCACGGCGGCGGAGATCCTGGACGACGAGGTCCGCTGGGTGCTGACCAAGGGGAAGCTGCCGACGGCGGACTGGATCGATGTCGTCACGACGGCGCACGAGCTGGGCATCCGCTCGTCGTCCACGATGATGTACGGGCACGTGGACCAGCCCCGGCACTGGCTCGGGCACCTGCGCACGCTGGCCCGGATCCAGCAGCGGACGGGCGGTTTCACCGAATTCGTGACGCTGCCGTTCATCCACACCAACGCGCCCGTGTACCTGGCGGGCATCGCGCGGCCGGGGCCGACGGTGCGCGACAACCGGGCGGTGACGGCGATGGCCCGGATCCTGCTCCACCCGCACATCACCAACATCCAGACGAGCTGGGTGAAGCTGGGCGCCGAGGGCGCGGCGGAGATGCTCCGCTCCGGGGCCAACGACCTGGGCGGGACGCTGATGGAGGAGACCATCTCCCGGATGGCGGGTTCGAGTTACGGCTCGTACAAATCGGTGCGGGACCTGGTCGCGGTCGCCGAGGCGGCCGGCCGGCCCGCGAAGCCCCGTACGACCCTGTACGGGGAGGTACCGCAGGAGCGCGTCCGCGCGGCGGCGGCTTCGGACGGGCACCTGCCGGAGCTGCTGCCGGTGGTGGACTGAGCCGGCGCCGGGGCGCGCTCAGCCGCGCGCGGTGTGGTGGTCGAGGGCCGCGTGCGGGTCGTCGTGGCCGTGGGCGGCGGTGTGGTCGGTGTGGACGGTGGCGGCCGTCAGCCGGGGCACGGCGTGGATGAGGGCGTGTTCGGCGGCGACGGCCAGGGCGTGGGCCTGTACGACGGTCAGGTCCGGGTCGACGACGATGTCGGCCTCGGCCCGCAGGGTGTGGCCGATCCACCGCAGCCGGACCTGCCCGAGGCCGCGGACCCCGGCCACGCCGCGCAGCGCCCGTTCGGCGGTGTCGACGAGGGCGGGGTCGACGGCGTCCATCAGCCTGCGGTAGATCTCGCGGGCCGCGTCGCGCAGCACCACCAGGATCGCGGCGGTGATGAGCAGGCCCACGAGCGGGTCGGCGGCCGGCCGGCCGAGCGCCGCGCCGCCCGCGCCGAGGAGGACGGCGAGCGAGGTGAACCCGTCGGTGCGGGCGTGCAGCCCGTCCGCGACGAGCGCGGCCGAGCCGATCCGGCGGCCGGTGCGGATGCGGTAGCGGGCCACCCACTCGTTGCCGGCGAACCCGGCCAGCGCCGCGGCGGCCACCGCGCCGAGGTGGCTGATGTCGCGCGGGTGCAGCAGCCGGTCCACGGCGGCGTGGGCGGCGAGGGCGGAGGAGGCGGCGATTGTCAGCACGATGACGATACCGGCCACGTCCTCGGCGCGGCCGTACCCGTAGGTGTAGCGGCGGTTGGCCGCCCGGCGGCTCAGGACGAAGGCGATGCCGAGGGGCACGGCGGTGAGCGCGTCGGCGGCGTTGTGGAGGGCGTCGCCGAGCAGCGCCACCGAGCCGGAGAGGGCGACGACGACGGCTTGGACCAGGCTGGTCAGCGCCAGGACGGCCAGCGAGAGCCACAGGGTGCGCATGCCGTCGCGGGAGGTCTCCATCGCGGAGTCGACCTTGTCGCGGGTGTCGTGGCCGTGCGGGGTGAGGAGATGGGCGACCCGGTGGCTGAGCCGCGCCCGGCGGCCGGTGCGGTCGTGGCGGTGGCGGTGCTCGCGTCCGTGCCCGTGCCCGTGCCCGTGCTCATGGTGCTGCCCGTTCTCGTGCCCCTGCTCGTGCCCGGACCCGTGCCCGTGCTCGTGCCCCTGCCCCTGCCCGGACCCGTGCCCGTGCCCCTGCCCGTGCCCGTGCCCGTGCCCGTGCCCCGGCGCATGCTCGAACTCCCGCCCGGGCCCGGGGTCTCGGTCGTCGTCGTGATCGTGCTGGGTGCTCACGGCAAGGGCGCCTTCCGGGAAGACGGGGCAGGACGGCTTCGCCCGGGCAGGCCCTGGCGGCCCGCCCGGCACGCCACCACCCTACAAACGCCGCTCCCGCCGAAGGCGTGTCCCACGTCGGGCACCGCCCCGGGTTGCGGACGGCTTAAGGCCGGGCGGCGCCCCGGTTCCGCAGGTCACGGGCCTGGTGAACAGCTAGGAAACACACGGCAGTTGGGATTCCGGCCGTCGCTCTACGCGCGTCATCATGACCGGCATGAGGATCTCCCCACGCTTCGCAGCCCTCGGTGCGGCCGCCGCCGTCGCCGCCACCCTCCTCGCGGGCCCGGCCGCCTCCGCCGCCCCCGCCGCCCCCACCTCCCTCGCCGCCGTCACCTCGGTCGGCCGGATCTGTTACTCCGCCCTGCCCTCCCAGGCGCACGACACCCTCGACCTCATCGACCAGGGCGGCCCGTTCCCGTACTCCCAGGACGGCGTCGTCTTCCAGAACCGCGAGGGGCTCCTGCCCAGCCACTCGACCGGGTACTACCACGAGTACACCGTCATCACCCCGGGCTCCCCGACCCGAGGCGCCCGGCGCATCATCACCGGCATGCAGACCGCCGAGGACTACTACACCGCGGACCACTACGCCTCGTTCCGCCGCGTCGACTTCGCCTGCTGACACCGCGGTCGAGCCGCCCCCGCCCCCACGTGGGCCCGTACGCGTACGCCCCCGAACGGTCACCGACCGGTCGGGGGCGTCGTGGCGTCGTGGCGTCGTGGCGCCACGGCCTGCGCGTCAGCCGACGAGGAGGTCCTTCCTGAGCTCCTTCAGCTCGCGGGCGTCGATGCCGAGGCCCTGGCCGAGATAGCGGTCGAAGCTGCCGTACGTCGCCTTGACCTCGTCGTAGCCCGCGTTGAGGTACTCGGGGCGCACGTCGAGCATCGGCTTGTACACGGCGGCCTGCTGCGCCGGGAGGTGGGACAGGACCGCGTCGTTGGCGGCCTTGCGGTAGTCGTTGCTGGCCAGGTAGTCGGCCATGACCGTCTCGCGCGGGACCCCGAGGGCCGTCAGCAGCGTGGCGTTCGCCCAGCCGGTGCGGTCCTTCCCGGCGGTGCAGTGGAAGATGACGGCGCGGCCGCGGTCGCTCTCGATGCCCTCGAAGACGCGGGTGTACGCCGCCTTCCCGCCCGCGCCGCTGACCATGGCCTTCTCGGCGTCCGTCATGGCCTGCACGGCCTCGTCGGGGGACTTCGGCATGGTCTGGAAGGACGGCGAGCCCGCGAAGACGTCGGCGACGGTGTACGCGGCACCCGCGGGCACCTTGTCGGGGCCGCTCGTGCGCTCGCTCTCCATGCGCAGGTCGAAGACCGTCCGCACGCGCAGCCGCTGGAGCTTGGCGAGGTCGGCGGCGGTCAGCTTGTCCAGCGCGTCGGAGCGGTAGATCTCGCCCATCTTGACCCACTGGCCGCCCGTGGTGCGGTAGCCGCCCGCGTCACGGAAGTTGACGGTCCCCTCAAGCTTGATCAGCCGGTCCGCGAGGTGCAGGCCCTGCCCGCGGTCGGGCGCGAAGTCGAACCACTGCCGGTCGGCGGCGGGCAGTCCCGTCACCACGGCGCGCCCGTCGGCGCCGCCCTTGGCGACCACCTTGCCGTTGGCCTTGATCTGGACCCGGTGGACGCCGCGGGCCTTCCAGTCCACCGTGTACGAGCCGTCGGCGGCGGCGGTGACGGTGGCCTCGGTGAAGGGAACGGCCTGGCTCTGGTGGTGGCCCGACCAGGGCAGGTCCCAGCCGGAGGCGGTGGCGGCGGGGGCCGCGACCAGGGGGACGGCGAGTGCGGAGGCGACGACGGTCGCGGCGATCAGTGCCTTCTTCATGCCCCGAGGCTGTGGGGCCGCCGCGAACACCGGATGAACGAGACGTGGCCGAAAACAACCGGCGCGAAGGCAACTGGCAAAACGTGCCACGAAAGTCCGACAGGCGAGATGACGGCCGGAAGTGTTCGGATTCCGGCCGTTCTCCGGCCACTTCTGCGCGACGTGACTCATACCGTCCGGGTTCGACCGAACCTGTCCACTACAGTGCGCGCCAAAGCCTGGGGGGAAACAGCATGGACACGAGAACAGCGACGGCCGGGACCCCGGACCCGGCGGCCCCCGCGGGCACCGGCACCTCCGCGGCCGCATCCGCCCTCACCTCCAGCGCCACCTCCACCGCGCTCTGGGGCCGCGCCGAGCAGCAGGACTTCCGCAGCCGGGTCCGCGGCACCCTGCTCGGCTCGGCGATCGGCGACGCCCTCGGCGCCCCGGTCGCCGGCCTCTCCCTCGACGGCATCCGCGAGACCCACGGCCTGGCCGGCCTGACCGAACCGGCCCCCGCCCACGGCCGCCGGGGCACCGTCACCGCCTCCACGCAGCTCGCCCTCTTCACCGTCGACGGGCTGATCCGGGCCCACGTGCGCCGGGACACCGGCGGCTGGCACCCGCCGACCGACGTCCATCGGGCCTACCTGCGCTGGGCCGCGACCCAGCACGACTGGGGCCCCGACGAGCGCCGCAAGGACAACGGCTGGCTCGCGCAGCAGGAGTGGCTCTACGCCCGCCGCGGTCCCGACCGCGCCTGTATGACCGGCTTCGCCGACGACATCCTCGGCACCCCGGACCAGCCGAAGAACCCCACCGCCCGGGACGCCGCAGCGACCGCCCGCTCAGCCCCGTTCGGCCTGCTGGTGGGCTGGGAGCCGGCCCTGGTCCTCCAACTCGCCGTCGAGTGCGCCACGCAGAGCCACGGGCACCCCACCGCGTACCTGTCCGCCGGGGCCTTCGCCGTGATCGTCCACGGGCTGACCCGGGGCGGCTCCCTGGACGCCGCCGTCCAGCGCGCCCTCGGCCTGCTCGGCGCCCGCGCCTCCCACCAGCCGGTCACGGACGCCCTCCAGCGCGCGGTCTCGGCCGCCACGCAGGGGGAGCCGAGCCCCAAGATGGTGGAGTCCCTGTCACCGGGGGACGGCCGCGACGCCGAGGACGCGCTGGCCGTCGCCGTGTACTGCGCCCTGGTCGCCGAGGACGTCCCGCACGGGCTGCGGCTCGCCGTCAACCACGGCGGCGACTCGACCGTCACCGGCGCCATGTGCGGGGCCCTGCTCGGCGCCCTGCACGGCGAGACGGCCCTGCCGGCGGCCTGGCTGGCCGACCTGGAGGGCCGCGCCACGATCCTGGAGCTGGCCGACGACTTCGCGCTGGAGATGACCCAGGGCCCGGCCCTGCACGGCCCCTCCGCCTCCGCCCCGGGCTGGCTGTCGCGCTACCCGCGCGCCTGAGGCCGCGCCACCGGGCCCGTACCGCTCGACGGAAGTCGGTGTCAGGGGCGTGAAGTAGCGTTCTCGCCATGAGCATGCCCCCGCCGCCGCCCCAGTCCCCCGGTCCGTACGGGCCCCCGCAGCAGCCGAATCCGTACGGCGGGCAGCAGCAGCCGTTCCCGCAGCAGCAGGGCCTGCCGGGCGCCCCGGGGTACCCCGGTCAGCCCTACCCGCCACAGGCCTACCCGGCACAGCCCTACCCCGGCCAGCCCTACCCCGGCCAAGGGCCTTGGGGACAGCCGCCGATGGGGCCGCCGCCGCGCAAGAGCCGGACCGGGCCGGTGATCGCCGTGGTCGCGATCGCCCTGGGCGGGCTGCTCGTCGCGGGCTTCGTGGTGAACCGGATCGCCACCGCGGGGGCCGCGGTCAGCGGGGCCGGGTTCCCCGCCGCCACGTACCGGCTCACGGTGCCGCAGACGATGCTGAGCGGCACGTACCAGCTGTCCCAGGACCTGTCCGGGACCAAGGGCAAGGAGATCGTCGACGGCGCGTACGACCCCAAGATCCGCGATCCGAAGCCGGTGGTCGCCCAGTACACCTCCGAATCCGCCACCGATCCCGGGGTCCTCGTCATCTCCGGGATGTACGGCCAGTTCAAGGAGCCGGCCGCCGCCCGCCGGAAGATGATCGCGGGCGCCCAGGAGGGCGACGGCGCGCAGCAGGCGGTCCCGCCGAAGGACATCACGCCGACCGGCTCGGACATCACCCTGACCTGCCAGGTGGTGACCTCGACGCAGAACGGCACGAAGGTCCCCCTGCCGATGTGCGCGTGGGCGGACGAGAACACGGCCGCCACGGTCGCCGTGGTCACCGCGGAGACCACCCGGCAGAGCGCCGCCTCCATCGACCTGAACCGGGTGGCGGAGACGACCCTCAAGGTCCGCGCGGAGGCCCGTCAGCCGATCGGCTGAGGCCGCCGGGGAACGGGGCGGCCCGGCGCGCGGCCCGTACGGGCCGCGCACCCTGTCGCCCGGGGCCGCGGGACCCGTACGTTGGCCGTCCGACGTCTCGGAGGTGCCATCACCCATGCGGATCGCCACGACCATCTTCCTCACCGACCGCACCATCACCCCCACCCGCCTCGCCCGCATCCTGGAGGAGCGCGGCTTCGCCGGCCTCTACCTCCCCGAACACACCCACATCCCCGTCACCCGCGACACCGCCGCGCCGATGGGCGGCGAACTCCCCGAGGAGTACGGGCGCACCCTCGACCCCTTCGTCGCGCTCGGCCAGGCCGCCGCCGTCACCGAGCGGCTCCACGTGGGCACCGGCATCACCCTGGTCGCCCAGCACGACCCGATCGTCCTCGCGAAGCAGGCCGCCACGCTGGACCACCTCTCCGGCGGCCGGTTCACCCTCGGCGTCGGCTACGGCTGGAACGTCGAGGAGGCCGCCGATCACGGCGTCGAGTGGCGCACCCGGCGCGAGCTGGTCGGGGACCGGCTGGCCCTGATGCGCGCGCTGTGGGCCCCCGAACCCACCGCGTACGAGGGCGCCTTCGGCTCCGTCCGGGCCAGCGAGGCGCACCCCAAGCCGGTCCGCCCGGCCCGTGAGCTGCGCCCCGGCGCCCCGCTGCACGGACCGCGCACCCTCATCGGGGGCGCGGCCGGCCCGAAGCTCTTCGCGGCCGTCGCCGAACACGCCGACGGCTGGCTCCCCATCGGCGGCGGCGGTCTCACCGAATCCCTCCCGGTGCTGCGCCGCGCGTGGGAGGACGCGGGCCGTGACCCGAAGGCGCTCCAGGTGGTCCCGTACGCGGTCCGCCCCAGCGCCGGCAAGCTGGCCCACTACGCGGACCTCGGCATCGAGGAGGTCGTCCTGCAACTGCCGCCGGCGGCGGAGCCGGAAGTGCTGCGCGTACTGGACGACTTCGCCCAGTACCTCTGACCGCTAGGGCGTGGCCTCGCCCTGGGCGACCTCCACGCCCCGGTGCAGGCCGCTGAGGCCGAGGCCGGCGGTGACGGTGGTGCCCGCCGCCAGGGCCACCAGCAGGCAGGCCGCAGCCGCTGCCGCGCGCGGGCGCACCACCGGGGGGTGCAGCAGCGCCCGTACGCGGTGGGGGACCGGGCCGCCCGCGGCGCGGGCGGCGAAGTCCGGGCGCACGGGTCCCGCGCCGCCGTGCCCGGCCAGCGCGGCGCGGCCGATGGCGCGGGCGGTGAGCCGGCGGTCGCCGGTGGCGGCCGCGGCGGCCTCGTCGGCGACCCGCTCGACGGCCAGCGCGACGGCGTCGCGTACGGCCCGCAGCGCCGGGTGGCAGCGCGCGGCGAGGTCGGCGGTGGCGAGGAACCAGTGGTGGCGGCCGGTCAGGTGGGCCCGTTCGTGGGCGAGCAGGGCCTCGCGCTCGGCCCCGTCCAGGACGCGGAGCATGCCGGAGGTGACCACGACCCGCCCCGGGTTCCCCGGCAGGGCGTAGGCGTCCGGGTCGGGCCGGTCCAGGATGCTGAGGTCGCCGGCCCGGGCCGCCCCGCGCACCTGTTCGCGTGCGCGGCGGTAGTGCCGGAGCTGGCGCAGCACCGAGCGGGTGGTCCCGTACGCGCACAGCGACAGGGCGCCGACGGCGAACGCGGCGCCGGGCCCGGCCACGTCGGGCGGCGCGACATCGAGCGGGTGGATCAGGTGGCCGAGCCGGGCCAGGGCGGACACGCCGAGCGCCCCGGTGAGCAGGAGACCGCCCAGCGCGGCGAGCCAGCCGGCCGCGAGGGCGCACGCGGTGCCGGTCAGCGCCCACAGGGCGACCGACGGGCGCAGCCGGGGTGCGGCCCAGCGGACCAGGGGCTGCGCGGCGAAGGGCAGCACCAGGGAGGCGAGCAGGCCGGTGATCACTGGCCGCCGCCCTCCAGCAGGTCCCGCAGGACGCGCTCGTCGTCGGGGCTCAGCTCGGAGACGAAACGCGCGAGGACGGTTTCGCGGTCGCTGTCCTTGTCGAGTTCGCGGTGCATGCGGCGGGCCGTCAGGCCGTGGGCGTCGCGTACGGGGAAGTAGGCGTAGCCGCGGCCGGAACGCTCGCGGGCGACGGTGCCCTTCTCGTGGAGCCGGGACAGGATGGTGGTCACCGTCGTGCGCGCGAGGTCCGCCGTGAGGGTCTTCTGGACCTGGGCGGCCGTCTGCGGCGCTTTCGCCGCCCACAGTGCGGCGAGCACACTCGCCTCCAGCTCCCCCGCCGGCCTGCGGTCGGCTGTCGACCCGGTCATCGCGCTCTCCCCGCCTCAGGATCGTCTACAGTGCAGTAGACCGTCTACGGGATTGTAGTCGACCGGATGTTCCACCCGGCGGCCGGCTTCCGGCTGCGCGGATCCGTCACGAACCCAGTGAGAGGCCCCTGCCATGGCCGTCCCCGTCTCCTTGGCCGTCCCCGCCGCGAACGACCTCGCGGTCAACGTGCTCGACGCCCATTCCCTCCTGGCCACCTTCGGCGTCATCGGCATCGCGGTGGTGATGTTCGCGGAGACCGGGCTGCTCGTCGGCTTCTTCCTGCCCGGCGACTCGCTGCTGTTCACGGCCGGCCTGCTGTGCGCCGGCGCCTCGGAGGGCGACGCGAAACTGTCGCTCCCGCTGGTACTGGCCGCCTCGGCGGCCGGAGCGCTGCTCGGCGCGCAGACCGGCTACCTGATCGGACGGCGGGCGGGCGGCGCCCTCCTGGAGCGCAGCCGGTCCAAGCGGCTGCACGAGGGAGCCGAGCGGGCCGAAGAATTCCTGGCCAAGTACGGGCACGCCAAGGCGATCGTGCTGGCCCGCTTCGTGCCCGTGGTGCGTACGGTCCTCAACCCGCTGGCCGGGGCGCTGAACGTGCCGGCCCGCACCTTCACCCTGTGGCAGGTCCTCGGCGGTCTCGTCTGGACGGTCGGCCTGGTCCTGGCCGGGTACGCGCTCGGCTCCTCCATCCCGAACGTCGACCGGTACCTGCTGCCGATCGTCGCCCTGGTCGTCGCCGTGTCCCTGCTCCCCCTGGCGATCGAAGTGCTCCGCTCCCGGCGAGCCCGCAAGCAGCAGAACGGAACCGTTTGATGACCTTCACGTACGACGGCTCGCGCATCGACGGCCCGGCCTACGTCGACGTCATCGACGCGGCCCACCGGGCACCCGGCTGGCTGGACACCCTGACGGCCGCCTGGTCGGACTACGGCCTGGCCCTCTTCGCCCTGCTGATGCTGCTCGCCTGGTGGCGGGCCCGCCGGGCCGGTACCCCCGCCGTGGTCACCGCCCTGGCGGCCCCGCTGATCACCCTCCTCGCCTTCGGGGTGGACGCACTGGTCAAACTCGCCGTGCGCGAGGACCGGCCGTGCCAGGCCCTGCGGGTGCCCACGCTGGAGGCCTGCCCGGCCCCCGGCGACTGGTCGTTCCCCAGCAACCACTCCGCCCTGGCCGCCGCGGCCGCCGTCGCGCTGCTCTTCGTATCGCGGCGGCTCGGCGCCGTCGCGCTGGCCGCGGCCGTCCTGATGGCGGCCTCCAGGGTCTGGGTGGGCGTGCACTACCCGCACGACGCACTCGCCGGCCTCCTCGTCGGCGCCGCCGTGGCCGCCGCGGCGGCCACGATCGTCCGCCGCCACGGGCCGGCCCTCGCCACCCGGCTGGGCACGGGCCCGCTCCGCCCGCTCCTGACGGCGCGCTAGCCGGCGAGGTCCCCGACGGTCGGGGCGACGACGCCGAACAGGTCCCCGATGGTGGCCAGGGCGGCCGCCTGGAGGGCGGCGGCGGGCACGACGACGCCGTCCGGACCGGTCAGCGCACGGGTCGCCGTGGCCTCGGCGACGACGGTGGGACGGTAACCGCGGTAGAAGGCGCCCTCGGCCGTGAAGGTGACGCACATGTGGGTCATGAAGCCCGCCAGCACCAGTTCCTCGCCCGCGCCCAGCTCGCGCAGGGTCTTCTCCAGCCCGGTGTCGTGGAAGGCGTTCGGGACCTGCTTGACCACCACCGGCTCACCGGCGACCGGCGCCACCTCGTCGCTGATCGCGCCGATCTCCGCGCGGATGTCGTACGGGGTGCCCTCGCCGCCGTCATTGACGATGTGGACGACGGGAATCCCGGCGGCCCGCGCCGCCGCCAGCAGCCGGGCCCCGGCCGCGAGGGCCTGCTCGGCGCCTTCGAGGGCCATCACGCCGGTCCGGTAGGTGTTCTGGTAGTCGATCATGACGAGGGTGCTGTCGGCGAGGCGGGGCAGCCCGTTGTCGAAGCCGTTCACATCGCGCAGGGTCGTGGAAGCGGGCATGGCAAAGCTCCTTGGGTCAGTGAGGTAGGTCAGAAAGAGACGCGGAAACGGCGGCGGTACGCCGCCGGAGTAGTGCCGATCTGCTTGCGCAGCGCCCGGTGGAGCGTCTCCACCGAACCGAGCCCGCAGGCGGCGGCCACCTGGTCCAGCGGCCGGTCGGTGCTCTCCAGCAGCCGACGCGCCGCCTCCACCCGGGCGGCCTCGACGTACGCGGCGGCGGTCGTGCCGGTCTCCTGGCGGAACACCCGCGCGAAGTGCCGCTCGCTCAGGCACATCCGTCCCGCGAGGGCCGCGGCGGACAGATCGCCGTCCAAGTGCTCGGCGATGTACATCCGCAGCTCGTCGATGTCCCGGCGGGAGGCCGCCGGCCGGCTGAGCGGGACCGAGAACTGACTCTGGCCGCCCTGCCGCTTGAGGTACATGACCAGCTGCCGCGCCACCGCCAGGGCCACCTCCTCCCCCAGGTCGTCGGCCACCAGCGCCAGCGCGAGATCCATGCATGCACTGATCCCGGCGCCGGTCCACACGTTGCCGCACCGGACGAAGATCGGATCCGGGTCGACCGTCACCGCCGGGTGGTCGGCCGCCAGTTGGGCGGCGGTCGACCAGTGGGTGGTGGCCGTCTTCCCGTCCAGCAACCCGGCCGCGGCCAGCAGGTGCGCACCCACGCACACCGACGCCACCCGCCGGGCGAGGGGCGCGACCGTCTCCAGCCAGGCCACCACCTCCGGGTCGATCCGGGCGACCGGCCCGTCCGGGTGCGGATCCACGGCGCCGGGCACCAGCAGCGTGTCCAGCACCCCGTCCACGTCGCCGAACGCGAGGTCCGCGACCAACCGCACCCCCGCCGACGTGGCGACCACGCCCCCCGACGGCGCGGCGAGTTCCACCCGGTACCCCGCCCGCCCCCCGGTCTCCCGGTTGGCCAGCGCGAACACCTCGGCCGGGCCGGTGACGTCGAGCAGGTCGACATCGGGGAAGACCGCGATGACGACGCGGCGGTTCGTGGACATGCCCCCATCGTCACCCGCGCCCCGGATGACGGCAATGACACCGTTCTGTCACATCCGGCCACGGCCCTAAGGCGGCGGGATCGGCCCCGGGGCGGTCACCCCCACCGCGGGACGCCAAAAACGCCCGTCAGGCAGGGCCTGACGGGCGCCGAGGTAGTAGTCCGCATCACGTTGGAAGCCGAGCCCCGGGACGGCCTGACGCAGGTGGGGCCAGAGGCCCGGCGCCACCCGGTACTCACCCGCCACCATCCAGGGATCGTCGCCCAGCACGAACAGGTGCCGGATCACGAGGAACTGGTCCCGGGTCAGGATGACGGACTCGACCATCTCCTCGTCGGGACTGAAACCGGTCAGGTCCCAGACGAGGTTGTGCCCGTCGGCGAATGGATAGTCGCTGCTCACCGCCTCACGCTAGGCCGCGGGGTGGCTGGCCGCACCTGCTTTTCGGGCCCCCCGGCTGCAGCCGATGCCGACGGTTTCGACGCCAGCGCACGTCAGCCGGGTAGCGATCGGTGGCGGCCTAGGCCCAGCCCCTGGCGGGCCGCGGACGCGTGACGGGAGGAGCGCGTAGCGATCTGCGGCGTGGTGGGTGGGCCCCCTCGCTGCGCTCGGGGCTTCCTGGGGCTCCGCCCCAGACCCCGCGCCTCAAACGCCGGCGGGGCTGGACGGTGGACCCGTACAGCCCGGCCGTTCTTCGGGGGCTTCCCGGCAGTCTTTGGCTTTTCGGGGCGGGACGGACAGTCAAGGGTGGCCGAAGGCCATCGCGCAGCGACGCGACGAAGGAGCGCCCTTGACGGGCCGGCCCGACGCGAAAGGACAGTGGACTGACGGGAAACCCCCAGCACCCCACCACCCCCGCCCAAGCGCACCCCGCCCCCGGGACCCCCCGCACCCGCGTCAGCCGTCGACCGCCGCCGCCGGGTCAGCCGTCGACCGCCGCCGCCGGGTCCGTGCCCAGTAGGGCGATGTACGCCAGGTCGAACACGGAACACAGCACGCCCAGCCCGAGGATGAACGGGGAGTCCTCCAGCACCCCGAACAGCACGGTCGGCGCCAGGGTCCCGAGCCACTTCGCGACCGCGATGGTCATCGACTGCCCGCTGCGCCCGCGCCGGGCGGTGTACAGCGAGAGGAACAGCACGGACATCAGCAGGTTCTGCAGGAACGCGGAGTAGCGCGTCGCGTCGTGCATCCCGAAGTGCGCCAGGAACAGCCACTGCACCGCGAAGGCCGTACCGAACAACAGGGCGCTCCACGCCGCGAACAGCGGCCGCGTCACGAAGCCCGGCAGCCCGGCCCGGCCGAACCGCAGGTAGGTGGCGATGATGGCGACGTCGGCGGCCGCCCACACCAGGTTCACCACGCCCTGGGCCGACAGGCCGGTGCGCAGCTCGGCGACCGCGTACGTCGCCTCCCACGCGAAGTTCAGCGCGAGGGCGGCCGCCGGCATCGCGTACGTCCGGTCACGGAAGCCGACCCGGATCGCCTCCGCGTACACGCCGGTCCAGGCCAGCCCGCTGACCAGGGTCAGAAACAGTTCCACGCAACATCACCCGCATCTCCCGCATCTCCCGCATCTCCCGCGCCACCGCCCGCGCCCGCGCCATCCCGCGCGCCGCACCCTAGGCCCGGCCCGTACGCCCACGCCAGAGCGCCCCCGCACCCGCACCCGCACCCGCACCCGCACCCGAGCCGAATCACACCCACCACCCCCTTGCCTGACGGCCCGTCAGCTACGACGATGCCCGAGCCGGTATGACGACTACAACGAAAGCGAGGCGGTCACGGCATGGCGCGCGTGTTTACGGAAGGCCGGCTGGCGTACGGGATGCAGCTCCCGATCCAGTCGCAGAGCACCCTTTACGCCGAGCCCTGGGAGGCCGCGGCCGGCGCCGCCGACCTCGCCGAGGTGGCCCGGGCCGCCGATCGGGCCGGGTTCGGCTACCTCGCCACCTGCGACCACGTGGGCGTCCCGCGCCGCCTCGCCGGCCCCATGGGCACCGTCTGGTACGACCCGGTGGCGACCCTGGCCTACCTCGCCGGGATCACCGAGCACGTACGGCTGCTGAGCCACGTCGCGATCGTCGGACTGCGCCACCCCCTGCTCACCGCCAAGCAGTACGCCACCCTCGACCACCTCTCCGGCGGCCGGCTGGTCCTCGGGGTCGGCGCCGGGCACGTGGCGGAGGAGTTCGCGGCCCTCGGCGTGGACTTCGAGCGCCGCGGCGCCGTCCTCGACGAGACCCTGGACGCCCTGCGCGCGGCCCTCGGCCCCGAGGAATACCCGGAGTTCGAGGGCGAGCGGTTCTCCTTCAAGGACCTGGGCCAGCTGCCCCGGCCCGCCCAGGGGCGGATCCCCGTATGGGTCGGCGGGTCCTCGCCCGCCGCCGTACACCGGGCCGCCGTACGCGGCGACGGCTGGCTCCCGCAGGGCGACCCGCGCGGCGAGCTCCCCGCCCGGATCGCCCGGATCAGACGGCTCCGCGAGGCGGCCGGGATCACCGACCCCATCGAGTTCGGGGCGATCACCGAGGCGCTGTACGTCGGCGAGCCCGCCTGGGCCACCGGCCGGCGCACCCTCACGGGCAAGGCCGAGGCGCTCGCGGAGTCCCTGCGGGAGTACGCGGCCCTCGGCGTGGACCAGATCCAGGTCCGCTTCCGCAGCCGCGACCGCGCCGAACTGACGGACCAGATCACCGCGTTCGGGGCCGAGGTGGCCCCCCTCCTCAACGACTAGGAGCACCCGCATGGGCAAGCTGGAGGGACGCGTCGTCCTGATCACGGGCGCCGCGCGCGGCCAGGGCGAGCAGGAGGCCCGCCTCTTCGCCGCCGAGGGGGCCAAGGTGCTGCTCGGCGACGTACTGGACGAGCAGGGCGCGGCCGTCGCCAAGGAGATCGGCGGGGACCGGGCGCGCTACGTACGCATGGACGTGGGCCGGGAGGAGGACTGGGCGGCCGCCGTCACCGCCGGGAAGGAGGCCTTCGGCCGGATCGACGGGCTGGTCAACAACGCGGGCATCCTGCGCTTCAACGAGCTGACCGCGACCCCGCTGGAGGAGTTCGAGCAGGTGGTCCGGGTCAACCAGGTCGGCGCCTTCCTCGGCATCAAGGCGCTGGCCCCCGAGATCGAGGCGGCCGGCGGCGGGACGATCGTCAACACCTCTTCCTACACCGGCCTGACCGGCATGGCGTACGTGGGGGCGTACGCGGCGACCAAGGCGGCCGTCCTGGGGCTGACGCGCGTCGCCGCGCTGGAACTGGCGGCGAAGAACGTCCGGGTCAACGCGATGTGCCCGGGCGCCGTGGACACCCCGATGGCCAACCCGGGGCTGCTGGACCCGGCGGGCATGACCGACGAGGCCAGGGACGCGATGGCGGACCTGTACAAGCGGGTGGTCCCGCTCGGCCGGGTCGGCCGGCCGGAGGAGATCGCGAAGCTCGCGCTGTTCCTGACCAGCGAGGACTCCTCGTACATCACCGGCCAGCCGTTCGTCATCGACGGCGGCTGGATGGCCGGGGTCAGCCTCCTCTAGCCGACACGTCAGCACCATTGTCTGATGATGCGTCAGGTATTGACGCTCCCGGCGCACGGTGGAACAGTCGGCTGCATCGAATCTGACGCTACGTCAGAAAACTAAGGACGGTGAACCCCTTGGAATTCGGGCTCTTCGTGCAGGGATACGTGCCTGAGGCGCGGTCCAAGGTCGACCCCGAGGCAGAGCACAAGGCGCTGATCGAGGAGACCGAGTACGTCATCCAGGCCGACAAGTCCGGCTTCAAGTACGCCTGGGCCTCCGAGCACCACTTCCTGGAGGAGTACTCGCACCTCTCCGCGAACGAGGTGTTCCTCGCGTACCTCGCTCACGCCACGGAACGCATCCACCTCGGCTCCGGCATCTTCAACCCCCTCGCCCCGGTGAACCACCCGGTCAAGGTGGCCGAGAAGGTCGCCATGCTCGACCACCTCTCCAAGGGGCGCTTCGAGTTCGGCACCGGCCGCGGCGCGGGCAGCCACGAGATCCTCGGGTTCCTGCCCGGCATCACCGACATGAACCACACCAAGGAGATCTGGGAGGAGACCATCGCGGAGTTCCCCAAGATGTTCCTCCAGGAGGAATACGAGGGGTTCCAGGGCAAGCACTGGTCGCTCCCCCCGCGCAAGATCTTCCCCAAGCCGTACGGCAAGGCGCACCCCGCCATGTGGTACGCCGCCGGGTCGCCCTCCTCGTACGCGATGGCCGCCAAGAAGGGCCTCGGCGTCCTCGGCTTCAGCGTGCAGAAGGTCTCCGACATGGAGTGGGTGCTGGAGCAGTACAAGACGGCCGTCCAGGAGGCGAAGGCCATCGGCGCCTTCGTCAACGACAACGTGATGGTCACCTCGACCGCGATCTGCGCCGAGACCCACGACAAGGCCGTGGAGATCGCCGTCAACGCGAACATGAACCGGTTCCAGTCACTGGTCTTCCGCTACCACGACACCTTCCCGCGTCCCGAGGCCATCCCGCAGTGGCCCGAGACCCTGCCCGAGTACAACGCGGAGATCATCGAGCTGCTGATCGCCGAGGAGCTGCTGATCTGCGGCGACCCCTCCGAGGTCCGCGCCCAGTGCGAGCGCTGGGAGCGGGCCGGCGCCGACCAGCTGTCCTTCGGCCTGCCGACCGGCGTGTCCTACGAGGACACGATGACGAGCATCAAGCTCATCGGCGAACACGTGATCCCGCACATCGACACGGACCCGGTCCACCGCACGACCCGCTTCCGGCAGGCCGCCTGACCGCGCCGCCCTCCGGCCCCGCCGGGCCCCGCCCCGGCGGGGCCGGGCCGTCCCCGCCGGGAACGCCCGCGGGCCAACGGACCAACGGACCAACGGACCAACGTGCCAGCGATCACGTCACGGACCAACGCGCCAGCGATCACGTCACGGACGAAGGAGCCTCAGCGTCATGCTCGACCACCTGATCAAGGGAGCCACCGTCGTCGACGGCACGGGCGCGCCCGCGTACGCCGCCGACGTCGGCATCCGGGACGGGCGGATCGTCGTCATCGGCGAACCCGGCACCGTCACCGAGGCGGCCCGGACCGGCGAGGACGCCACCGGGCTCGTGCTGACCCCCGGGTTCATCGACCCCCACACGCACTACGACGCCCAGCTGTTCTGGGACCCGTACGCCACCCCGTCCATGAACCACGGCGTCACCACCGTCGCCGGCGGCAACTGCGGCTTCACCCTCGCCCCCCTCAACCCGGCCCGCCCCGACGACGCCGACTACACCCGCCGCATGATGAGCAAGGTCGAGGGGATGGCCCTCGCCGCGCTCGAAGAGGGCGTCGACTGGACCTGGTCCACCTTCGGCGAGTACCTCGACGCGCTGGAGGGGCGGATCGCCGTCAACGCCGGGTTCATGGTCGGCCACTGCGCCCTGCGCCGGCACGTCATGGGCGAGGACGCCATCGGCGGGCAGCCCACCGAGCAGCAGATGCGGGAGATGCTCGACCTCTTCCACGACGCCATGAACGCCGGCGCCTGGGGCCTGTCCACCACCCAGTCCGCCACCCACTCCGACGGCTCCGGCGCCCCCGTCGCCTCCCGGCACGCGAAACCCGCCGAACTCCTCGCCCTCTCCCGGGCGGTCGCCGAGCACGAGGGCACCCAGCTGGAGGCGATCGTCGCGGGCTGCCTCGACCAGTTCTCCGACACGGAGATCGACCTCTTCGTGGAGATGAGCGCGGCCGCCGGACGCCCCCTGAACTGGAACGTCCTCACCATCGACGCCTCCGTCCCGGAACGGGTCCCGCGCCAGCTCGTACCGAGCGAGCGGGCCCGCAAGGCCGGTGGCCGGATCGTCGCGCTGACCATGCCGATCCTCACCCCCATGAACATGTCGCTCGGCACCTTCTGCGCGCTGAACCTCATCCCCGGCTGGGGCGAGGTCCTGGGCCTGCCCGTCCCCGAACGGATCGCGCGGCTGCGCGACCCGGACGTACGCGCCGAGCTGCTGCGCCGCGCCGACAGCAAGGAGGCCGGGGTCTTCCGGCGCCTCGCGAACTTCGGCCGGTACGTCATAGGGGACACGTACAGCAAGGAGAACGAGGGCCTGTCCGGCCGGGTCGTCAACGACATCGCGGCCGAACGCGGCCTGGACGCCTTCCACTGCCTGGTGGAGATCTGCGCCAACGACGACCTGCGCACGGTCCTGTGGCCCATGCCCACCGACAACGACCCGGCCAGCTGGGCCCTGCGCGCCGAGACCTGGCAGCACGAGGACGTCATGCTCGGCGGCTCCGACGCGGGCGCCCACCTGGACCGGATGTGCGGAGCCCCGTACACGACCCGCTTCCTCGGGGACTGCCTGCGCGGCCGCAAGCTGGTGCCGCTGGAGCAGGCGGTACGGATGCTCACCGACGACCCGGCACAGCTGTTCGGGTTGCGCGGGCGCGGCCGGATCGCCGAGGGGTACCACGCGGACCTGGTGCTCTTCGATCCCGAGCGGATCGAGGCCGGTCCGGCGACGCTCGTCCACGACCTGCCCGGGAACAGCCCGCGGCTGGACGCGCGGGCGGTCGGGATCGTGTCCGTACGCGTCAACGGGGTGGAGACGATCCGCGACGACCAGGTGACCGGCGCGATCCCGGGCACCGTACTGCGCTCGGGCCGCGACACGAGGACGGTGAGCACGCGATGAGCGTTCCGCAGCGGCTGTACATCGGCGGCGAGTGGGTGGAGCCCGCGGGCGGCCACTACGAGGTGGTCAACCCCGCCGACGAGTCGGTGGTGGGCCTGGCCCCCGAGGCCACCCGCGCCCAGGTGGCGGAGGCGGCCCGCGCGGCGGCCGACGCCTTCGAGGGCTGGTCCCGTACCAGCCCCGAAGCGCGCGCGGCGGTCCTGGACCGGGCCGCGGACATCATCCAGCGTGAGTACGAGCCGTGGGCGGCGCTCGCGCGGGCGGAGACGGGCGCGCCGACGGGAATCGCGCGCGGCATGCAGGTGGGCGTCGGGGTGGCCCGCTTCCGGCGGTACGCGAAGGGCGCCCTGGAACCGGTGGAGCGGGGGCTCCCGCCACAGGTCACCGAGGCCGGCCCGATGGGCGGGGCGAGCGTGCTCGGCGCGCTGGAGGTGCGCCAGCCGGTGGGCGTGGTCACCTGCATCACCTCGTACAACAACCCGTGGGCGAACCCGGCGGGGAAGGTGGCCCCGGCGCTGGCGATGGGGAACACGGTGGTGGTGAAGCCGGCCCCGCAGGATCCGCTGTCGGTGTTCAAGATGGCCGAGGCGCTGCACGAGGCGGGGGTCCCGGCGGGCGTCGTCAACGTGGTCTCGGGCGCCTCGGTGGAGGTGGGCGAGGCGGCGGTGGACTCCCCGTACGTGGACATGGTGTCGTTCACCGGCTCGACGGGGGTCGGGCAGCGCATCGCCGAGGTGTGCGGCCGGTCCATGAAGCGGCAGCTGATGGAGCTGGGCGGCAAGGGCGCGGCGGTGGTGCTGGACGATGTGGACGCCGCCGGACTCGACGCGGCGGTGGCGGGGATCGGCACCACCTTCTCCTTCTACAGCGGCCAGATCTGCACGGCGCCGACCCGGGTGATCGTGCACCGGTCGCTGTACGGGGCGCTGGTGGAGAAGCTCACCGGCTATCTGGCGTTCATGAAGGTGGGCGATCCGGGGGTGCGGGGCACGGTGGTCGGCCCGGTGATCTCGGCGGCGCACCGGGACCGGGTCGAGTCGTACGTGGAGCTGGGCCGCAAGGAGGGCGCGCGGATCGCGTACGGGGGCGAGCGGCCGGTGGTGGGGGACGGCCGCGGGTTCTACGTGGCCCCGACCCTGCTGGTGGACTGCACGAACGACATGCGGGTGGTGCGGGAGGAGATCTTCGGGCCGGTGGTGGTCGTCGTGCCGTTCGACGGGGGCGAGGACGAGGCGGTGGCGCTGGCCAACGACAGTGACTTCGGTCTGCTGAGCTACGTGTGGTCCGGGGACCCGGCGCGCGCCTTCCGGGTCGCGCGGCGGCTGCGGGCGGGCGGGGTGGGCGTGAACACGATCGGGCGGAACATGGAGGCGCCGTTCGGGGGCTTCAAGCGGTCCGGGGTCGGCCGGGACGTCGGTTCGTACGCACTGCACGCCTACAGCGAGGTGCAGTCGATCGTGTGGGCGGGGTGAGGGGTGAGGGGTGGGGGCGGGGTTGGGGCGGGTGAGGTGCGGGTCACACGGGAAACTTTCAGGCCCGACAAAACGGACACATCTGCGGTTTCCGCATAACGGAAGCCCCTGTCCACCCCCTCTCGAAGCACGGATGGGTGCCTGAGCGAACCTTGTATTGTCATGGTGTTAACGGAATCCCGAGGCTGATTCAAAGGTCATTTGGCTCCCAGCCATCCGGAGTCAAAGCCTCCAGATGTGGAAACCGCACCGTCTAACGTCCTGACCCATGACTCAGCTGGACGTTCGGCCGCCCCACCCGGCCGCAGAGACGGAGGGCGGCGCCGCCGACGGCGACGTCCGCGGCAAGGGGCTCGGCAAGGGGTCCGTCGGCCTCGTCGGAAGCGCCGTCATCGGCATCTCCACCGTCGCCCCCGTCTACTGCCTGACCTCCACGCTCGGCTCCACGGCCGGCGAGGTCGGCGTCCAGATGCCCGCGGTGTTCCTCGCCGGCTTCCTCCCGATGCTGCTCGTCGCCTTCGCGTACCGCGAGCTGAACAAGGCCGTGCCCGACTGCGGAACGTCCTTCACCTGGACCGTGAAGGCCTTCGGTCCGCGCGTCGGCTGGATGTGCGGATGGGGCCTGGTGATCGCCACGATCATCGTGCTCTCCAACCTGGCCGGCGTCGCCACCTCCTACTTCTGGCTGCTGGCCGGGCAGATCACGGGCAACGACGCGATCGCCGCCCTGGACGACGACAAACTCGTCCACATCACCACCTGCCTCACCCTGATCGCGGCCGCGACCGCCATCAGCTACCGCGGCATGACCGCCACCAAGGGCGTCCAGTACACCCTGGTCGGCCTGCAACTCGCCGTCCTCGCGATCTTCGTGGCGATGGCCTTCCAGAAGGCCTCGGCGGGAACGTTCGACACCGGCGCGCACTTCTCCTGGCAGTGGATGAACCCCTTCGCGGTCGAGTCCATGGGCGCCTTCACCGCCGGACTCTCCCTCTCGATCTTCATGTACTGGGGCTGGGACACCTGTCTGACCGCCAACGAGGAGACCATCGGCTCGGCCAAGACCCCCGGCCGCGCCTCGCTGATCGCCATGGTCGTCCTCGTCGGCTCCTACCTGGCCACCGGCATCGCCGCCCAGATGGCCGTCGGCTCGGGCACCAAGGGGCTCGGCCTCGGCAACCCCGAGACGTCCGGGAACGTCTTCGCCGCCCTCGCCGGTCCGGTGATGGGCCCGCTGCTCGGCATCCTGCTCTTCGTCGCCGTCCTCGCCTCCGCCGCCGCCTCCCTCCAGACCACCTTCATCCCCGTGGCCCGCACGGTCCTGGCCATGTCCACGTACGAGGCGCTGCCCGCCTCCTACGCCAAGGTCCACCCGCGCTTCAAGACGCCGGGCCGCGCCACCGTCATGGCGGGCGTCGCGACCGGCGTCTTCTACACCGTGATGTCCCTGGTCAGCGAGAACGTCCTGACCGACACGATCTTCGCGCTCGGCCTGATGATCTGCTTCTACTACTCGCTGACCGCCTTCGCCTGCGCCTGGTACTTCCGGCGCGAGCTGCGCGACTCCGCCCGCGACCTGCTCTTCAAGGGCGTCTTCCCGGTCCTGGGCGGGCTGCTGCTGGCCTCCGTCTTCTGCAAGACCCTGGTCGACATGTGGAACCCGGCCTACGGATCCGGTTCCACCGTCTTCGGCGTCGGCAGCGTCTTCATCATCGGCGTCGGCCTGCTCGTCCTCGGCCTGATCGTCATGCTCGTCACCGAACGCCGCAGCCCCGCCTTCTTCCGGGGCGAGGTGCTGACGAAGTCGACGCCGGCGCTGGTGGTCGAGGACTGAGCGGTCCGCGGACGCGCCCGGCGAGTGACCCCCGGCGCCGTGGGGTCGTTGGGCCCGGCATGAACCCCATCAAGCGCAGCCTCGCCGCCCTGATCCTCACCGGAGGCGCGGCCCTCGCCCTCACTCCGGGCCTCGCCCACGCCGACGAGCCCGCCGCCCAGGCGCCCCCGATCACCGAGCGCGTCGGCGACATCGTCGACCACCCCGGGCACGCCGTGCAGGACACCAAGACGGCGGTGGGCGTCACCGCCTCGACGGCCGGCAACGCGACCAAGGCCACCGGCAGCTCCCTGACGGGCGCCGGCTCGGCGCTGACGGCGGGGCTGCCGAAGGGACCGAAGGTGGGCTGATGGGAAGGGGCGATTGGTACGACGACGGCCTGGCCGCGGTGGCCGTCGCTGCGGGCGGCCGGACTCGTTGAACCGCGCATGATCCTCTGGTTACTCAACAACCTCAGCACGTTCGTCCTGGGCGTCCTGCTCGTGGGCGGTTTCACGGCCCTCGCGGTGACCGGCAGCATCGCCGCGCGGCGCCGTTTCCCGCACCTGGCGGCCGGCGAGCACAACGAGATGGTCGGGGTCGCCCTCGGTATGTTCGGCGCGATCTACGGAATCATCCTCGCGTTCGTCGTCGTCACGCTGTGGACGCAGCTGGAGAACACCCAGAACGTCGTCGCCGCCGAGGCCACCGACCTGGCCCTGGTCGTGCGCAGCGCGGAGGCGTTCCCCCCGGCCGACCGGGCCAAGGTGGACCGGGCGGTGGGCTCGTACGTACACGCCGTGGTCGACGTCCAGTGGCCGATGATGCGCGAAGGCAGACCCAGCTTCGACGCGACCGCCGAGCAGACGCACGCCCTCTACGCGGCGCTCCAGGCGTACGAACCCGCCGGCCCCCGCAGCGAGACCTTCTACCAGGAGGCCGCGAGCCGCCTCAACGACGTCGCGGCGCAGCGCAGGGCGCGGGTGACGATGGCGGAGAGGTCGCTGCCGACGCTGTTGCAGGTGCTGGTGTACGGGGGCGCGCTGGTGATCCTGCCGCTCACGTTCCTGTTCGGGCTGCGGAGCCTGAAGATGCAGCTGCTGTTCGTGTCGGCGGTGGCGGCGCTCATCGGCTTCAGCCTGCTCCTGGTGATGGTCCTGGACCGCCCGTTCGCAGGCGACCTGAGCGTCAGCCCGGCCCCGTACAAGGAGGCTGCGCTGGCACAGTTCTGGCCGACGCCGGGGTAGCCCGGCCGGGGGTCCGGGGGCCGGGTCCCCTTGAGCGGTGTCGGTGGAGTGCCGGGGGCTTCGGGTCCACCGTCCAGCCCCCCCGGCGGCTAGGGTCTGAGCAAGTCCGGCTCCGCGATCTTGTGGCAAGATCGCGGGATGCTACGACTCACCGACTTCATCATCGATTGCCCGGACACGATGAAGCTGGCGGCCTTCTACTCCGAGGTGACGGGGCTCCCGGTCAAGGAGGGCAGTAACGAGAACTGGGCCGGTATCCAGTTCGGCGAGATCGAACTGGCCTTCATCCAGGTGGCGGACTACCGCGCTCCGCAGTGGCCCGACAGCGAGCACCCCAAGCAGTTCCACCTCGACTTCGAAGTCGACGACATCGAGGCCGAACAGCGCCGCGTCCTGGACCTCGGCGCGACCCTGCAGCGGGACTGCATCGACCTCGACGGCTACGGCTTCCGCGTCTACGTCGACCCCATTGGCCACCCCTTCTGTCTGTGCCGCAACAAGGGTGTCATCTGGACCGATCAGGGCCCCATCTGGCCCAAGCACGATCAGTAGGCCGTGTTTCGAAGTCTGGCCACCGGGCGGCAGCCACCCGGTGGCCAGACTTGCTCCACCTACTCCGAAACACGGCTTAGCCGTCCAGGCGGACCGGCATCAGGAGCGAGAAGACGTCCTCGGTGTCCGTCCGGCGGATCGCCAGCGGCCCCGTGGGGGCGCCGAGTTCCAGTACCAGCCGGTCCCGGCCACCCGCGGCGAGCGCATCCAGCAGGAAACCTCGGTTGACGGCGACGCGCCCCGCATCGTCGTCGCCGTCCTCGCAGACGGTCACCACACCACCGGCCGTCACCTTGAGCACGGTGACGTCACAGGAGACGCCGTCCTCCTCGCTCGTCCGCACGGGACCGGTTTCCACCGCCTCCCGGAAGGCCGGGACATCGACGGGCGCACGCCGCCCGGCCGGCAGGCGGACGAGGCGACGGTAATCGGGGAAGTCGTGACCGAGGCACCGCCCGGCCGCCTGCCGGTCCCCCGCCTCCAAGGACACCCGCTCACCATCCACCGTGAGCCGAACGGACACCTCGTCACCCAGCAACGCCCGCATCGCATCGGCGAGCGGGGACGGCAGGGTGACCTGCACCCGAGCCCCGTCGTACCCGGTGGTGCCGACCCGGGCGACAGCCATCCGGTACCGGTCGGTGGCCACGACTCGAAGCTCGTCACCCTCGATGTCGAACAGGACGCCGCCCAGCACCGGCAGCTCCGGATCGCCGCCGACGGCGAAGCGGACCGCGTCCAGCGCGGCCGCCAGCTCGGGCGCGGAGACAGCCGACCGGACGGTCGTGGTACGGAGCGAAGTCATGGGGTTCTCCCTGCGTTCGAGTAGCGCTCGGATCGTGGAGAACTCGCTGCGGGCATCGGCCAGTCCCCGTTCGAGACGGCGCAGGTGCGCCTGGAGCAGCTTCCGTACCAGGTCGGTGTCCGCACCGGACCATCCGGCCAGTACCAGCCGAATGTCCGCCAAGGGCATGGCCGCCCGGCGCAGCCGGGCCAGGACCCGCGCCTCCTCGAACTGTTCGGGGCCGTACCAGCGGTAGCCGCTCACCGGATCCACCCAGGCCGGCACCAGCACACCGGCCCCGTCGTAGAACCGCAGGGCGCTCACGCTCAGTCCACTGTCCCGAGCCATCTCACCGATGCTGCGCATCTCACTCTCCACACCCAGGACCCTGGGCCCTCCACCAGGTCGAGGGTCAAGCCCATGTCCTCCTGGGCGCGACCAGAACCGAGCCGAGGGGCATGGCTCCGGGAGCGATACCCGCGACCAGCGCGATGACGGCCGCCGAAGCGCCGTAGGCACTCAGCGCCGGACCGACCGCGCCACACACCGACATCGCCGCGCCCGGCCGACAGGCCGCCAGCCGGTCTGTGCCCATGTCGTGGCGTCAGTCTCACCGATGTGGACCGGGCCACCAATTCCGCTGCTCGGCACGTCCGATGACGGCCTCATCGACGCCAGATGAGGTCAGCCGTGTAGGGATCGGTGGCGGCCCATGCCCAGCCCCTGGCGGGCCGCAGGCGCCGTGACGGGAGGAGCGCGTAGGGATCTGCGGCGTGGTGGGTGGGCCCCCTCGCTGCGCTCGGGGCTTCCTGGGGCTCCGCCCCAGACCCTCCCCCAGACTCCGTCCGGGGGGACCCCCACGCCTCAATCGCCGGCGGGGCTGGACGGTGGACCCGTACAGCCCGGCCGTTCTTCGGGGGCTTCCCGGCAGTCTTTGGCTTTTCGGGGCGGGACGGACAATCAAGGGTGGCCGAAGGCCATCGCGCAGCGACGCGACGACGAGGAAAGAGGAGGAGCGCCCTTGACGGGCCGACACGACACGAAAGGACAGTGGACTGACGGGAAACCCCCAGCACCCCACCGACACCGCCCAAGGGGACTCCCCACACCGGTACCGTCCCGCCCCTTCCGACGTACCCTGATCTGATGAGAACTCCACGTCAGGCAGCGCGAATTGTCGTACTCTCCCCGACTGGATCCGTGTTCCTCTTCCGGGAGAACAACGTCGAAGTCGGCATCCACTGGCTCCCGCCCGGCGGGGGGATCGACCCCGGGGAGAGTCCCGAGGAGTGCGTGCGGCGCGAGTTGCGGGAGGAGACCGGGTGGACCGATCTGGAGCCGCAGCGGCTGCTCTGCACCTGGGAGCACGACTTCACCCACCAGGGCATACCGGTCCGCCAGTACGAGCACATCTACGTCACCACCGGCCCCCGCCGCGACCCCGTCCCGGAGTATCCCGAGGCCCACTGGCGCTGGCTCTCACAGGAGGCGCTGGCCACGCTCGGGGAGCCGCTGTGGCCGCCGCGGCTGAACGAGTTGCTGGCCCGCGCCTCCGCCGAGCCCGTCCACCTCGGCCTGATCGCCTGACGGGCCGCCCGCCCGGCCCCTAGCCGCGCCCGCCCGGTACCGCCGTCGCGCGGGCGTACAGCGCGGCCGCGTACTCCCCCAGCACCGTGCTCGTGGAGACGTCGTCCGTGTCACCGCCCGTCAGGATGCCGACGATCTTCCCGTCCCGGGCGATCCACGCGCTGCCGCTCGTGCCGCCCGGGAAGTCGGCGCAGTCGAAGCGCTGTTCCGTCGCCTTTTCCCGGGTCGCCACCGCCGTGCACGTGCGGGGCACCTTGCGGTCGGCCGGGTAGCCCGTCACCGTGACCTCCTCGCCGGTGCGGCCCGAGGTGTCCAGGACGGCCGCGCCGGTGAGGTCCTCGATGTTGCGGCCCGACGCGTCGGGGGCCAGGCGGGCGAAGGCGAGGTCGTAGTCGTCGTTCCCGTCGTCCGTCCAGCGTCCGTCCTCGTAGACCTCTTCCAGCTTCCAGGTACCGTACGGCGCCGTCCCGTTCGCGTACGCGGGTGCGAAGACGGCGCTGCCCACGCCGTCCTTGCCCGCCACCAGGCAGTGGCCGGCGGTGACGATCAGGTTCCGGCCGGGGCTGTGCACGACGGTCGCGGTGCAGAAGTGGTCACCGTCCAGACCGCCCTCGAACAGCGCTCCCGTGAAGGCGGCCGGGCCACCGGGCCGCGGGGTCACCGGCGTCGAGCTCGGTCGCGGCGATTTGGACAGTTGGGGCTGCTTCGGCGATTGCGACCGCGACGGCGGGTTCGCGGACGCCGCCTTCGACGGCGCCGCCTTCGGCTGCGCCGACACCGTGCCGTCCGCCGCCGGTACCACCGTCGTCATCGCCGCCGACGCGCCCAGCGCCGCCACCCCGCACAGCACCGCGGTCACCACGGTCCGCTTGTCCACCACCGCCACCCTCCCCACTTTGCTCTGGCGAAGCATGCCCGGGCGCCCCCGCCACCGCAAGGGCCGGCGCCCGCCAGGATCCCGCACCCACCATGCCACCCCTGGAGCAAGGGTGTTGACACGACTGCGCGGACCGCCCACACTCTTCTGCATACGTCGGAAACAGTTTACGGAGGACACAGTGTCGCTCGAAGCCGCCACCGCCGCCACTGCCGCCACCCTCGCCGCACCGGCCGCCGCCCTGTTCGGCCACCGCGCCCTGCGCCGCCGCCAAGGGGCCCGGGCGCTGCGGATCGGCTCCCCCCACGGGATCGACGAGCAGGGCTTCGTCCGCATCGGCGGCATCGAGCAGTGGATCTCGGTGCGCGGTGACGACCGCGCCAACCCGGTCATCGTCGAGGTCCACGGCGGCCCGGGCGCTCCCAACTCCATCTACGCGGTGCGCACCCGCTCCTGGGAGCGGCACTTCACCGTCGTCCGCTGGGACATGCGCGGTGCCGGAAAGACCTACGGCCACGGCGGTCCCTGGGGCCAGGGGGAGACCACGTTCGCCCGGCTCTACGAGGACGCCCTGGAGGTCGTCCGTCACGCCTGCCGGCGGCTCGGCGTCCGCCGGGTCGTGCTGGTCGCCAACTCCTTCGGCAGCGTCTTCGGCCTGCGCCTGGTCCGGGACCACCCCGAGCTGTTCTCGGCCTACGTCGGCACGGACCAGAACGTCCCCGCCTCCGACACCCGCACCGCCCCCGGCACCCGCACCGTCCCCGCCACCGCCACCGTCCCCGTCCCCGGCACCCGCACCGTCCCCGCCACCGGCGGCGCCTCCGCCCACCACCGGGCCCTCCTGGACCGGCTGCGCGCCGCCGGGAAGACGCGGCAGCTGGCGCGGATCGAGGCGCTCGGGCCCGACCCGCGCGCGTGGAGTGCGGCCCAGCGCGCCGCGTACAGCCGGCTCTGCGCCCAGAGCGACCCGCTGACCCTGGACACCCTCAAGAAGGTGGTGCTCGGCTCCCTGTGGCTCAGCCCGCTGCACACCCTGCGCGACCTGCGGGACTTCTTCAAGGGGCAGGGCTTCTCGGAGCGGGTCGCCCAGGACGCGGCCGGAATCGACGCCCGGGCGGACGGGACCCGCTTCGAGGTGCCGTTCTTCGTCTTCCAGGGCGAGTTGGACGTACTCACCCCGCCGGAGCGGGCCAAGGCCTTCTTCGACGAGGTCGAGGCACCCGTGAAGGCCTTCGCCCTGATCGAGGGCGCGAGCCACTTCGCCTCGTTCCGGCACCCCGAGGTCTTCCTTGAGCTGCTCCTGACCCACGTCCGGCCGGTGATCACCGCCGAACGGCCCCGGAGGGTCCACCCCGGCCCCGACCGGAAGTAACGCCCGCGCGCCGAGGGCAACGGGAGCCCCTACCCCCTCACCCCGCCGCCCACAGCCCCTCCGGCGTCAGCCCGAGCAGGTCGATGGCGTTGCCCCGGACGATGCGCTCCACCACATCGGGGGCGAGGTGGCCCATCTGGGCCTCGCCGACCTCGCGGGACTTCGGCCAGGTGGAGTCGGAGTGCGGGTAGTCCGTCTCGTAGAGGACGTTGCCCACGCCGATCGCGTCCAGGTTCCGCAGCCCGAACGCGTCGTCGAAGAAACAGCCGAAGACGTGTTCCGCGAACAGCTCGGACGGCGGCCGGTGGACCTTGTCCGCCACCCCGCCCCAGCCGCGGTTCTCCTCCCACACCACGTTCGCGCGTTCCAGGATGTACGGGATCCACCCGATCTGGCCCTCCGCGTACATGATCCGCAGGTTCGGGAACCGTTCGAACTTGCCGCTCATCAGCCAGTCGACCATCGAGAAGCAGCAGTTGGCGAAGGTGATGGTGGACCCGACGGCCGGCGGGGCGTCCGCCGAGGTGGACGGCATCCGCGACGAGGAGCCGATGTGCATGGCGATGACCGTGCCGGTCTCGTCGCAGGCCTGGAGGAAGGGGTCCCATTCGTCGGTGTGGATGGAGGGGAGCCCGAGGTGCGGGGGTATCTCCGAGAAGGCGACGGCCCGTACCCCGCGTGCGGCGTTGCGGCGGACCTCGGCGGCGGCCAGGCGGGCGTCCCAGAGCGGGACCAGGGTCAGGGGGATGAGGCGGCCGTCGGCGTCGGGCCCGCACCACTCCTCCACCATCCAGTCGTTGTACGCCCGTACGCCGAGCAGCCCCAGTTCGCGGTCCGCGGCCTCGGTGAAGGTCTGGCCGCAAAAGCGCGGAAAGGTCGGGAAGCAGAGCGCCGACTGGACGTGGTTGACGTCCATGTCGGCGAGCCGGTCGGGAACCGAGAAGGAGCCGGGGCGCATCTGCTCGTAGGTGATGACTTCCAGTTTGATCTCGTCGCGGTCGTACCCCACGGACGTGTCGAGGCGGGTGAGCGGCCGGTGCAGGTCTTCGTACACCCACCAGTCGCCGATGGGCCCGTCGTCGCCCTTCGCCCCCATGACGGGGGCGAACTTCCCGCCGAGGAAGGTCATTTCCTTGAGCGGGGCGCGGACGACGCGGGGTCCGGTGTCCCGGTACTTGGACGGGAGCCGGTCCCGCCAGACGTGAGGGGGCTCCACCGTGTGGTCGTCCACCGAGATGATCTTGGGGAAGGTCTCCATGGCGACTACGGTAGCGCTGATCTGACGGATCGTCAGCTAGTTGTGCGTCGATCGGGAGGGGATCACTCCGCTGCGGGCTGACGGGTACGTGCAAGACAGGGCAGACTGGCCCTTACACCGACGGAAGGCAGGGGGGACGACAGATGGACGGCATACCGGCCATCCCGCACCAGCGGAACCACCCCGAGGCAGCCCGGAGCACTCCCACCGCTGTGCCCACCACCGCCGCGCCCACCCCCGCCGACCCCGCCGCCGCCCCGAGCCCCGCCGTCACAGCCACACCCACACCCACACCCGAGCCCCCCAACGGCAACCGCTTCGCCGTCCTCGGCACCGTCCGCGCCTGGCGCGGCGCCGAGTCGCTGCCCTCCGGCAGCCCCCAGCAGCGCGCCCTGCTCGCCGCGCTCCTGCTCCGCGACGGCCGCACCGCCACCGCGCCCGAACTCATCGACGCCATCTGGGGCGAGGAGCCGCCGCCCCAGGCCCTCGCCACCATCCGTACGTACGCCTCCCGCCTGCGCAAGGTCCTCGACCCCGGGCTGCTCGTCACCGACGCCGGCGGCTACGCCATCCGCCTGCACCACGCGGCCGCCCTCGACCTCGGGGTCGCCCGCGCCCTCGCGGCCGACGCCGACAAGGCCCGCGCCGCCGGGGACCGGGTCCTCGCCCGTACGCTGCTCGCCCGCGCCCTGGACCTGTGGGACGGCGAACCCCTCGCCGGAGTCCCCGGCCCGCACGCCGAGACCGAGCGCACCCGGCTCTGCGAGTGGCACCTCCAGCTCCTGGAGACCCGCCTCGACCTGGACCTGGAGGTCGGCCACCACGCCGAGGCCGTCTCCGAACTCACCGCCCTCACCGCCGCGCACCCCCTGCGCGAACGGCTGCGCGAACTGCTGATGCTCGCCCTGTACCGCAGCGGCCGCCAGGCCGAGGCCCTCGCCGTGTACGCCGACACCCGCCGCCTCCTCGCGGACGAACTCGGCGTCGACCCGCGCCCCGAGCTCTCCGCGCTCCAGCAGCGCATCCTGCGCGCCGACGCCGAACTCGCCCGCGCCGAGGACCCGGCCCCGGCCGCCGCCCCGGTAGCCGTGCGGCCCGCCCAACTCCCGGCTACGGTGCCCGACTTCACCGGGCGCGCCCCCTTCGTCAGCGAGCTCGGCAAGATCCTGTCCGGCGCCGAGGGCCAGGTCATGGCCGTCTCCGCGCTCGCCGGGATCGGCGGCGTCGGCAAGACCACCCTCGCGGTCCACGTCGCGCACGCCGCCCGGCCGCACTTCCCCGACGGCCAGCTCTACGTCGACCTCCAGGGCACCGAGCCCCGCCCCGCCGAGCCCGTCGCCGTCCTCGGGTCCTTCCTGCGGGCGCTCGGCACTCCCGACACCGCCATCCCCGACACCGCCGCCGAACGGGCGGCGCTGTACCGCTCCACCCTCGACGGCCGCCGCGTGCTGGTCCTGCTCGACAACGCCCGCGACGCCGCCCAGGTGCGTCCGCTGCTCCCGGGCACCGAGGGCTGCGCCGCCCTGGTGACCAGCCGGGTCCGCATGTCGGGGCTCGCCGGGGCCCACCTCGTCGACCTGGACGTGATGAGCCCCGACGAGGCCCTGCAGCTGTTCACCCGCATCGTGGGGGCCGAGCGGGTCGGCGCCGAGCGCCAGGCCGCCCTCGACGTGGTCGGCGCCTGCGGGTTCCTGCCGCTCGCCATCCGGATCGCCGCCTCCCGGCTCGCCGCCCGCCGGACCTGGACGGTGTCCGTCCTCGCCGCGAAGCTCGCCGACGAACGCCGCCGCCTGGACGAGCTCCAGGCGGGCGACCTGGCCGTCAAGGCCACCTTCGAGCTGGGCTACGGCCAACTGGAGCCCGCCCAGCAGCGCGCGTTCCGGCTCCTCGGCCTCGCGGACGGCCCCGACATCTCCCTGCCCGCGGCCGCCGCCGTCCTCGACCTGCCCGAGCACGACACCGAGGACCTCCTCGAAGCCCTGGTCGACTGCTCCCTGCTGGAGTCCGCCGCGCCCGGCCGCTACCGCTTCCACGACCTCGTACGCCTCTACGCGCGCGCCTGCGCCGACCGTGACGAGCAGCCCGAAGACGGGCGGACCGCCGCCCTCGACCGGCTCCTCGACTTCTACCTGGCCACCGCCGCCGGGGTGTACGCGCTGGAGCGCCCCGGCGACCGGCTGCCCGCGCACATGTCCGCCACCCGCCACCCGGGCCTCTCCTTCACCGAGGCCCGCGCCGCGCTGGACTGGCTGTTCGCCGAGGCGGACCCGCTGCTCGCCTGCGTACGGCAGTCCTCCGTACGCGGCGCCGAGCGGCCCGACGTGCTGCGCCGGGCGGTGGACCTGCTGTGGGCGGCGAAGGACCTCACCGAGTCCGGGGCCAACTCCAAGCAGTACGAGTCCGCCGCCCGCGCGCTGTGCGAGACGGCGCGCGCCGTGCGCGACCCGCACGCCGAGGGCCGGGCCCGCACCACGCTGACGATGGTCCACCTGGTGGCGGGCCGCTTCACCGAGGCCGACGACGAGGCCCGCCAGGCGACGGCCCTGGCCCGGGAGGCGGACGATCCGCTGCCCAGCTGCTGGGCCCCCAACGACCGCGGGATCATCGCGCTCTACCAGGGCCGGCACGCCGACGGCGAGCGGTTCCTGCTGGAGGCGATCGCGAACTTCCGGGCCGACGGCAACTTCGTCGGCGAGGCCAGCGCCCTGTGCAACCTCTCCCGGATCCACGTCGGGCTCGGGCGCCTGAGCAGTGCCATAGACCTCGCGCAGCAGGGCATCGCGATCTACGACCGGATGGGCCTGACCCTGCGCCTGGCCAACGGCCGTTACGCGCTGGGCATCGCCCTCACCCAGGCGGGCCGGCTCGGGGAGGCACTGGAGCAGCTCGGCGAGGCGCTGTCGCTCTTCCACGAGAACCGGCAGCCGCTGTGGGAGGGCGTGACGCACTTCCGGCTCGCCGAGGCCCATCTGGCCGCCGACCGGCCCACCTTGGCCGCCTCGCACGCCGAGCAGGCCATCGCGCTGCGCGGCATCGGCGGCGAGTGGCGCCGGGCGACGGTGCTCACGGTGCTGGGGAAGGCCCTGGTGCGGCTGGGGCAGCGGGACCGGGCGCGGGTGTGCTGGCGGGACGCGGAGAGCGTGTTCGCGCAACTGGGTTCGGCTGAGCTGGCCGAAGTGCGTACGTTGCTCGCTTCACAACTGGCGGCCTGACCTGCGCGGCAGTGCGTTGAACGAGACGTTCATCGTTCGTTTATCGCCGCCCCCCATCATGGATACATCGGCTCGGCGCGTCGGGGGGCTCGCGGGTCGACTGGAGGACTACCCGTTCGGCGGTCCACGGGGGAATCGCCGAACGGGCCCGACTCATCCATCAGGAGATCCGATGACGACGAACGAGAACGCCCTGCCGAACGACGGTGACATCAAGCCGCTCGACAACCACGCATCGGGCATCGAGATCAAGCCGCTCGACAACCATGCCTCGGGCGGTACGCCGCTGCCCGGGCAGGAAGACAACGCTCTGGACGCGGACATCGTGACGCTGGACAACCACGCGTCGGTACCGCGCCCGTAGCGGAGGCGAGCACGGCAGGTACGGGGGAACGTACGGGGGACGTACGGGGGGACCCACGGGGGAGACGTACCAGCACGTACGGGGGACGTACGGGGGAAGAGTCCACGGGATGCGTACGGGGGACCCGGGGGCTCGGTACGGGGGACGGCGGCCGCGGTGGCCCGGGGGGACCACCGCGGCCGCCGCACGTCGTTGTGACGGGCCTGTGACCGGAAGCATGGCCTCCGTCACAGCCGCGGGCACCCGCTCCTGATCTGCTGGGGAGATGCGCCCCGCCGCCCCCGCCGCCCTGTGCGCCGTCCTCGCCGCCACCGTGCTCCTGACCGGATGCGGAACGCGGACCGCCGCCTCCGGCCCGGCCGACGGCTCCGCCCCGCCGAGCTGCGCCCCCACCGCGACCGCGGGCCCGCCCACCGGCGCGGAGCACGACGGCGTGCGCCTCATCAGCGCGGAGTGCGGCCCCTCCCCCGCTGCGGGCGCCGCCTTCCGAGTCACCAACACCGGCGCGGAAGCCCTCACCTACACCGTCACCTTCACGGTCCAGAACGGCTCCGGCCCGGCCACGGAAGACGTCCGGCAGACCGTGGCGTCCGTCGGCCCCGGTCAGAGCGTCACCCGCACCGTCGAGGGGGCGGACACCACACCCGGTTCCGGAGCCCGGCCAAAGGTGCGGATCGCCAAGGTGCGGGCCGTCCCTGCCGCCGAGGCACCCGGCCCGGCGGGCAGCTGCCCGCCCTCCGGGATCCGGGTCACCGCCGACGACGGCGACGCCGCCATGGGGCTGCGCGTCGTGGGGCTGCACCTGACCTACTGCGGCGCCGGCACGTACGAGCTCGACGGCTACCCCGCGCTGCGGCTCCTGGACGAGAGCCGCTCCCCGGTGACCGGCGTCGACGTCCTCCACGGCACCTCGGAGATCGCCACGGGCATCGGCCCGGACGCCCCGCCCGCGCCGTTGACCCTGCGGCCGGGCGAGTCGGCATCCGCCGCCCTGGCCTGGCGCAACACCACCGGCTCGGGTGACGCGGTGAACGCCCCGTACGCCAGGGTGACGGCGAAGCCGGGCGCGCCGGCCGTGACCGTGGTCCCGGAACTCGACCTCGGCACGACGGGCCGGCTCGGCGTCAGCGCCTGGCGGAAGGACGAGGCGCGCACCCGGTGAGACCGGCGCGGAACGCGTCTAGGCTGGCAGCGTGTTCACCTCCCAGGGGCCGACCCTCCGCGAACTGGCCGTGCAGGCGCTGTCCTCCGTCGAGCGCGGCTACGACCTGCTCGCGCCGAAGTTCGACGAGACGCCGTTCCGCACCCCGGACCGGATGCTCGACGCGGTCGAGGAGACCCTGGCCGAGCACGAGGGGTCCTTCGGCTCGGGGCTGGACCTGTGCTGCGGCACCGGCGCGGCCCTGCCGCTGCTGCGGCGGCTGTGCCGGGACCGGGTCACCGGGGTGGACCTCAGCGCCGGCATGCTGCGGCAGGCCGCGCGGGACCTCCCGGACGGGGCCGATCTCGTACGGGCCGACGCGCTGGCGCTGCCGGAGGTGCTCGCGGACTCGTACGACCTGGCGGTGAGCTTCGGAGCGTTCGGCCACTTCCTCCCGGCCGAGCGGCCCGCGCTGTTCTCGGGCGTGCACCGGGCGCTGCGTCCCGGCGGGGTGTTCGCCTTCCCGATCGGGGCACCGGTCCCGCCGACGTCCGCGCTGTGGTGGGCGGTGGCCGGCTTCGACGCGGCGATGCGGGTCCGCAACGCGGTGTGGCGGCCGCCGTTCGTCATGTACTACCGCTCCTTCCCGTGGGGGCCGGTCCGGGCCGATCTGCGCGCGGCGGGCTTCACGGTGGGGACGGTCCCGGTGCAGCACTTCGGGCGCCGGCCCGACGGGACCCCGCGCTGGCGGCTGGTGCTGGCCCGCAAGCCCGCGTGAGCGGCACCGGGCGCGGGAGCGGCACCGGGCACACCGGGTGCGCGGGCCGCGTCAGCCCCGGGTGCGCAGCTCCCGCTTGAGGACCTTGCCGCTCGCGTTGCGCGGCAGCTCGCTGACGAACTCCACCGTGCGCGGCACCTTGTAGTTGGCCATCTCCCGCCGGGACCAGGCGATCAGGTCGTCGGCGGTGAGGGTGGCGCCGGGGCGCCGGACCGCGTACGCCTTGCCGACCTCGCCGAGGCGGGCATCTGGCACGCCGACGACGGCGACGTCCGCGACGTCCGGGTGCAGCCCGAGGAGCTGCTCGATCTCGGCGGGGTACGCGTTGAACCCGCCGACGATGAACATGTCCTTGATCCGGTCGGTGATGCGCAGGTTCCCGGCCGGGTCGAGGACGCCGACGTCGCCGGTGCGCAGCCAGCCGTCGGGGGTGATGGCGCGCCGCGTCTCGTCCGGGTCCTCGAAGTAGCCCCGCATGACGTGGTGGCCGCGTACCCACACCTCGCCGGGGGTGCCTGCCGGTGCCGGGGCGCCGCTGTCGTCGGCTATCCGTACCTCGGTGTCCGGGATGGCGCGCCCGGAGGTGGCGGCGATGGTCTCGGGCGGGTCGCCGCGGCGGCACATGGTGACGATGCCGCCGGCCTCGGAGAGCCCGTAGGCGGTCAGGACGGTGGCGATGTGCAGTTCGCCGCGCAGCCGCTCGACGAGCCGGAGCGGGACGACGGCCGCGCCGGTGACGACCAGGCGCAGGGCGGACAGGTCGTGGTGGTCGCGCTGGGGGTGGTCGAGGAGGGACTGGTGGAGGGTGGGCGGGCCGGGGAGGACGGAGATCCGTTCGGCGGCGACGTTGGCGAGGACGGTGTCGACGTTGAAGACGGGCTGGGGGATCATCGTGGCCCCGCGCATCAGGCAGGCGATGATCCCGGCCTTGTAGCCGAAGGTGTGGAAGAAGGGGTTCACGATCAGGTAGCGGTCGCCTTCGCGCAGTCCGGCGAGCTCGCTCCACACGTCGTAGCAGCGCAGCGTCTGGACGTGGGTGATGACGGCGCCCTTGGGGCTGCCGGTGGTGCCGGAGGTGAAGATGATGTCGGAGGGCGCGTCGGGGCGGAGGGAGTCGGCGCGCTCGCGGACGGCCGCGGCCGGTACGGGGTCGCCGTCGGCGAGGAAGTCCTTCCAGGTGCGGAAGGCCTCGGGGGCGTCTTCCGCGAGGACGACGACCTGTTCCAGGTGCGGGAGGCCGGGCAGCGGGCCGCTGCCGTGGCCTTCGGCGGCGGCGCGGCGCAGGGAGGCGACGTAGGAGGTGCCGAGGAAGGTGCCGGTGATGAACAGGAGCCGGGCGCGGCTGCGCTGGAGTACGTACGCGGCTTCGGCTCCTTTGAAACGGGTGTTGAGCGGGACGAGGACCGCGCCGGCGCAGACGGCGCCGAGGGCGGAGACGATCCAGTCGGAGCTGTTGGGCGCCCAGACGGCGACCCGGTCACCGGGTTCGATCCCGGCGGCGAGGCAGGCGGCCGCGGCGCGTTCGACGCGTTCGCCGAGCTGGGCGTAGCTGATGCGGACGCGGCCGTCGGCGACGGCCTCGCGGTCGCGGTAGCGGGCGGCGGCGTCGCGCACGAGGCCCGCGATGGTGCCCCAGCGCAGGTCGCCGCGGGGGTCGGCGCCCAGGTCGCCGCCGACGGCAGGGGCGGCGGGGATGGCCGGGTCCGGGGCGGCGTCGGCGGTGAGCCGGTCCGCAGCGCCGGCCGTCGCGGTCTCCGCGCCCCCGGCCGGGCCCGCGCCGCCGGGCCGGCCGCCGTCCTGCCGCTGCCCGGGCACGGCACCGGCCCGCTGCCGCTGCCGGCCGACGCCACCGTCCTCGTGCTGCTCCTCGCCCATCGCGCGTCGCCCTCCCCGGTCCCCGTAGCTGACTATCCGTCAGATTAGCTGTAGCCTTCGCGGCTGTCAGCACTGGCGCGCACCCGGAGGTGGCGATGGCGGCAACGCTCAAGGACGCTACGGCAATCGTCGGCATCGGCCAGACCCCCTTTGCCAAACGACTGCCGGGCAGCGAAAAGGAATTGGCCTGCCGCGCGATCCTCGCGGCGCTCGCCGACGCGGGCATCGAACCGGCCGAGGTGGACGCCTTCGCCTCGTACACGATGGAGGAGACGGACGAGGTCGAGGTCGCCAAGTCCATCGGCGCCGGGGACGTCACCTTCTTCTCCAAGGTCGGCTACGGCGGCGGCGGTTCCTGCGCCACGGTCGGCCACCTCGCCGCCGCCGTCGCCACCGGCCAGGCCTCCGTCGGGATCGCCTGGCGCTCGCGCAAGCGCGGCTCGGGGCCGCGCCCCTGGAAGAACACGGCCGTGCAGCTGCCCACCCCCGGCCAGTGGACCCGACCGTTCGGGCTGCTGCGCCCGGCCGACGAGATAGGCATGCTGGCCCGGCGCTACATGCACGAGTACGGGGCCACCCGCGACCACCTCTTCAACGTGGCGATGGCCTGCCGCAACCGGGCCAACGAGAACCCCGCCGCGGTGATGTACGAGCGGCCGCTGACCCGCGAGATGTACATGACCTCGCGCATGATCAGCGAGCCGCTCTGCCTCTTCGACAACTGCCTGGAGACGGACGGCGCGCTGGCCTGCGTCATCGTCTCGGCCGAGCGGGCACGGGACTGCCGCCAGAAGCCGGTCTACGTCCACTCCGTCGCACAGGGCCTGCCCGCGCAGCACCACGGGATGGTCAACTACTGGAACGACGACCCGCTGTCCGGTCCGGCGTGGACGGCCGCCCGGCACCTTTGGAAGCAGGCCGACTTCGGGCCCGCGGACGTGGACGTCGCCCAGATCTACGACGCGTTCACCCCGCTGATCCCGTTGTCCCTGGAGGGCTACGGCTTCTGCGGGCGCGGCGAGGGGGCGGCCTTCACCGAGGGCGGGGCGCTGGAGATGGGCGGCCGGCTGCCGATCAACACCGGTGGCGGCGGCCTGTCGGAGGCGTACGTACACGGCTTCAACCTGATCAACGAGGGCGTCAAGCAGCTGCGCGGCATCTCCACCGCCCAGGTGCCGGACGCCGCGACCTGCCTGGTGACGGCGGGCGAGGGTGTCCCGACGTCCGCGATCCTGCTGAGGAGCTGACCCGACCATGACCGCGCCCGCCGAAAGCCTCCTCCTCCCGGTCCCGGACGAGGACGGGGCCCCGTTCTGGGAGTACGCCGCCCGGGGTGAACTCCGCGTCCAGGCCTGCGCCGACTGCGGCAGGCTCCGCTTCCCGCCGCGGCCGTGCTGCCCGCACTGCGGGTCGTTCGGCTCCGAGTGGCGGCTGATGAGCGGTCGGGGCCGGATCTGGTCGTACGTACGGCCGCACCCGCCGCTGCTGCCCGCCTACGCGGCGCAGGCCCCGTACAACGTCATCCTCGTGGAGCTGGCGGAGGCCCCGCTGATCCGGCTGGCCGGGAACCTCGTCGCCTCGGCGGACGCCCCGCTGGACTCCGTGGATCCGGCCCGGCTGCGGATCGGGGCGCGGGTGCAGGTGGTGTTCACCGAGACGGGCGGGATGAGCGTGCCGCGCTGGGTCCTGGAGCGGCCGTGACGGTACGGGTGGAACGGGACGGCGCGGCCGGGGTCGCGGTCGTCACCCTGGACCGGGAGCGCAAGCACAACGCGATCGACCTCGCGACGGCCGCCGAACTGGCCGCCGTCTGGCAGGGGTTGCGCTACGACGACGAAGTACGGGCGGTGGTGCTGACGGGCGCGGGGACGGCCGCGTTCTGCACGGGCATCGACCGGGACGTGTCGGTGCCGCAGCCCGCCTCCCCGTACTCGGCCGACGACCCGCTGCTCGCCGTCGGGCCGAAGGCCAACGACCTGTGGAAGCCGGTGGTCGCGGCCGTCAACGGCATGGCGTGCGGCGGGGCGTTCTACCTGCTGGGCGAGTCGGAGTTCATCGTCGCGTCCTCGTCCGCGACGTTCTTCGACCCGCACACCACGTACGGGATGGTCAGCGCGTACGAGGCGGTGTACATGTCCCAGCGCATGCCGTTCGGGGAGGTGGCCCGGATGTCCCTGATGGGGACGGCCGAACGGCTCTCGGCGCGCCGGGCGTACGAGACCGGTCTGGTCTCGGAGCTGGCCGAGCCCGGGGAACTGCTGGCGGCCGCCCTGCGGTCGGCGCGGACCCTGGCGGGCTTCCCGACGGCGGCCGTGCAGGGCACGGTCCGGGCCCTGTGGTCGGCCAAGCGGGCAGCCCTGCGCCAGGCCCTGGACGAGGCGCCGGCCCTGATCGCGCTCGGCAACCTGCCCCCGGCCGACCAGGCGGCCCTGTTCACAAGCCGCCGCGCGTCGCCGCCGCCGCGCGTCCGGTAGGCGGGAGGCGGGGGCGCAGCCGGTCAGCCGGCGACGACGGGGCCGAGCCGGCAGTTCGTGACCTCGACGGCCTTCGCGGGGTTGCCGAGCGGGACCTCGACCGTGCGGGTCTCGCCCTTCTTGAGCGTGACCCGGGCGGAGGTGCGCTCGACGGTCCCGGTCGCGCCTTCGAAGGTGAGCGGGATCTGTACGGTGCGCTCCGTGCCGGCGAGGGAGGTGACCCTGACGGCGGCTTTCGGCGTACCGGGACCGGCGCAGGTGACGACCTCGGCGGTGGCGGGTGCGCCGGTGGGGGTGGGGGTGGGGGTGGAGCCGGCCGTCGACCGGCTGCCGCTGGTCCTGTTGCGGTTGCTGTTGGTGGTGCTGTTGTAGCTGCTGCTCTTGTGGCTCGTGGAGCCGGAGCAGCCGCCCCCGCCGCTGCTCTTGTGGCCGGACGAGAACCCGGTGAGCGCCAGCACCACCCCCACGAGCACCGCTCCGAACCTGATGCGCCCTCCGACCGTCATGGCCGACTCCCTCCCCCTGGGCAACGGCGCGCCACGCTACCAGGCCCCCCGGACGCCCCACCCGGGGTGCGGGCGCCGCGGGCCGCACGTAGCGTCGAGATCAAGATCCCTACCCCGGAGGGCCGGGCATGATCCGCAACGTACTCGGCTCGCTGCTCGGTCTGATCGGAGCCGCGACCGCCGCCTGGAGTCCGTTCCGCGCCTGGTATGACGGCCGGCGCGGGCGCGACTACCGGCTCGTGGACCTCTTCTCCCCGGGCGGGTTCACCGGCGCCGAAACCGCCCTGTTCACTTCGCTGGTGCTGCCGTTCTGGCTCGCCGCGCTGGTGGCGCTCGTCGCGGTCGTGCGGCGCTCGCGTGCCCTCATGGCGCTCGCCGGGGTCGTGGTCTTCGGCTTCGCCGCCCTGTGGCTGGTCCGGCTGGGCCAGGCCCCGGGCAGCATCTCGGTGGGGACCGACGGCCGGGGCATCGGCGCGGGCGCGGCCAGCGCGTTCGGCGCCGGCGCGCTGCTCGTCCTGGCGGCGGCGGTCATGCGCGGCCGCCGCCACCGCCGCGTCAGCGACCGCGACCTCCCGCCGCTCACGCCGCTCACGCCGACGACGACGCAGGCCTACCCGGGCGGCGAACCCTGGCCGCCGGCGCCGTCGGACACCCGCTAGCCGTAGGCTTCCGCCGTGGACGACAGCGCACACGGCATACGGATGCGGATCAGGCCCGGCGGCCCGGCCGACGCGGCGGCGGTCCTGGACATGCTCGACTCCGCGGTGGCGTGGATGAACGCGCGCGGCAACACCGAGCAGTGGGGCACGGTCCCTTATTCCGAGCGGCCCGGCGGGGCCGAGCGGGTCGAGCGGTACACGACCGAGAACCTGCCCTTCGTCGCGGAGTGGGACGGCGTACCGGCCGGAGCCCTGGTGCTGGATTCGGGACCGAGCCCGCAGTTGCCGATCGCGCCGGCCGCGGAACCCGAGCGGTACGTCCGGCTGCTGGTCAGCGACCGCCGGTACGCGGGCCTGGGGATCGGGGCGGCGCTGCTGGAGCGCGCCGCCGAGGAGACCCGGCGGGCCGGAGCCGGGCTGCTGCGGGTCGACTGCTGGGCGGGCGGCGGCGGCGAGCTGGTCGCCTACTACGAGCGCAACGGCTTCACCCCCACCGACCGCTTCCGGTCCGGTACCTGGCCGGGCCGGGTCCTGGCGCGGCGGGTCTGAACCGGCCGGTCAGCCCGCCGGGTCCGGGGCGCGGTGGCGGAGCTCCGCCAGGGCGCCGGCGTACTTGAGCATCAAGCGGGCGAAATCGAGGCGCTCGTCCTCGGACCAGTCGGCGGTGATGTACTCGTACGCCGAGCGCTGGTGGCGGCGGAAGCGGGCCATCAGTTCGTGGCCGGCCTCGCTGAGGTGGAGCACCGTACGGCGGCCGTCGTGCTGGGAGGCGCCGCGCACGAGGTAGCCGGCCTTGATGTTGTCGCTGACCATGCGGCTGGCGACCGAGGGGTCCACGCCGAGCAGTTCGGCCACTCCCCCGACGGTGATCTCCCGGTCCGGCTGTCCGGTGGCTTCCAGTACGTGGTTCAGGACGATGGTGCGGCTCAGGTCCTTCGCCGAGATCGGGTTCTCGACCTCCAGCAGTGAGGTGCGGCGCAGCTTGGAGAACGCCGGTCCGACGGCGTCCAGCAGTTCGTCGGCCGTCATCGTCTCGGGGTTCGCCATGGCCCGAGAATACCTCCGTGAATCCGCGCAGGCATGTGTTGACGTGAAAACGTGTGCATGCAAGCATGCATATGTTCATTCTCACGAACAAGGGCTTCTCATGACCACCCTCATCACCGGCGCCCGCGGCGCCGTCGCCCGGGCCGTCACCGGCCTCCTGCACTCCGCCGGCCACCCCGTCCGCGCCGCCAGCGCCCGGCCCGCCGAGCTCGCCGTGGCGCCCGGCGTGGAGAGCGCCGAGCTGGTCCTGGACCGGCCCGAGACCTTCGCCGCCGCGCTGGCCGGCGTCCGCCGGGTGTTCCTCTACCCGGAGCCCGCCGGCATCTCCGCGTTCGCCGAGGCCGCCGCGGCCGCGGGCGTCGAGCACGTCGTACTGCTGTCGTCCGCCTCGGTCCTGGAACCCGGCGCGGAGGACGACCCGCTGGCCTCGCACAGCCTCCGCGTCGAACGGGCCCTCGCCGGCGCCCCCTTCACCGTGACCCTGCTGCGTCCCGACGCCTTCGCCTCCAACGCCCTCGGCTGGGCCCACTTCATCGCCCGGGGCGCACCGGTCCAGCTCGCCTACCCGGAGGCCCGCACCGCGCCCGTCCACCCCGCCGACATCGCCGACGTCGCCGTCCGCGCGCTGGCCGGTGACGGCCTGGCGGGCCGCGCGCTCACCCTCACCGGAGGCGAGTCGCTGACCTTCCGGGAGCAGCTCGCGATCATCGCCGACGCCATCGGGCGGCCCGTGCCGGTAGTGGAGATCACCCGCGCGGAGGCCGAGGAGCAGCTGGGCCGCCGGCTGCCCCCCGCGATGACCGGCTCCCTGCTCGACCTGTGGGCCCGCGCCACGGTCACGCCGGTCCCCATCGCCGACACCACGGCCTCGCTGCTCGGCGCCGCGCCGCGCACCTTCGCCCAGTGGGCCCGCGAGAACGCCGCAGCCTTCACCACCCGCTGACCACCCGAAACGGAGACCCGCACCCATGCAGGACACGGACAGGCCCATCGGCTACTGGCTGGCGCGCACCGACCAGGCCCTGACCGCCCATATGGACGCCCTGCTGGCGGATGCCGGCCTCACCCGCCTGACCTGGCAGGTCCTCAACGCGGTCGGAGAGGCTCCCGCGACCGATCGCGCGGTTCGGGACCTCCTCGCCGTCAACGCGGCGGCGCCGAACCTGACGGCGGCGGTCGAGGCCCTCCTCGCCACGGGCCGGCTCACCCGCCCGACCCCCGGCACCCTGGCCCTCACCGACGCCGGACGGACGTGTCGCGCCGAGGCTGCCGTACGCGTCGACGCCTTCCGGGCGCTCGCGGCGCACGGCATCTCCCCCGACGAATACACCGCCGCCGTCAGCGTCCTCGCCCGCATGGCCCGCAACCTCACGCCGGCCGCCCGCTGACCGCGCGCGGCGTTCAGTCGAGGGGCAGCGCCCGGTGCGCGGCCACGATCGCATCGATGCGGCGGGCCAGGTCGAAGTCCGCCGCGGTCAGCCGGTTTCCGGTGTCGGGCGTGGTGATCGACGCGCGCAGGTGGTCGATGCGCAGGTCGAGGTCCGCGTGGTGGCGCACGCGCCGGGACCGGTCGGCGATCGTCACGATCGCCGCGACCGCCGCGTGGTAGGGGATCTCGTAGGTCCGGGTGATCACGTCGCCGTCCTGCTCCCACCCCGGCAGCTCCGCCAGGCCTTCGGCGATCTCCTCGTGCGTCAGCGGCTTCGGTACGCCCATGTCGGCTCCCCTCGGTCACGGGCGCCGGGACCCGGCGGGTTCCCGGCCTGCCGGGGCATCGTGCCACGGCCCCAAGGCCCGCCGCAGGGTGACCAGTTCACCGGCCTGGCGCGGTCCGGCCGGGCCCGGACATGGCGGCGGCCCCGGTTCCCCCGGAGGGGACGGGGCCGGCCGGCCGGAGCGGGAGGGGTCAGGCGGCGTCGACGGCGCCCGAGGCCGCGATCTCGACCTTGGCCTTGGTGGCGCCGGACTGGGTGCCCAGGGACTCGATCTTGTCGACGATCTCCTGGCCCTCGACGACCTCGCCGAAGACGACGTGCTTGCCGTCGAGCCACGAGGTGACGACCGTCGTGATGAAGAACTGCGAGCCGTTGGTGTTGCGGCCGGCGTTCGCCATCGACAGCAGGTACGGGCGGTCGTGCTTCAGCTGGAAGTTCTCGTCCTCGAACTTCTCGCCGTAGATGCTCTTGCCACCGGTGCCGTTGTGGTTGGTGAAGTCGCCACCCTGCAGCATGAACTGGGGGATGACGCGGTGGAAGCCGGAGCCCGCGTAGCCGAAGCCGTTCTGGCCGGTGGCCAGCTCGCGGAAGTTCCGGGCCGTCTTCGGGACGACCTCGTCGAACAGGTTGAAGACGATGCGGCCCGCGGGGGCACCGTCGATGGTGATGTCGAAGAAAACGTTGCTCATGGGGTCCATCCTGTCACTCCCGGTGCCGCGCGCGACCCGGGGGCCGGGCCGCGCTCACCCGCCCGTCCGGGTGCCCGTCCCCTTCGCCGCGTCCAGGGCGTACACGCAGCGGTCCTTGCTGCACGCGTAGACCACGCCCGACTCGGCCACCGGGGCGCCGGTGATCTCGCCGCCCGTGGCCAGCTTCCAGCGCAGCTGGCCGCCCGCCGCGTCCAGGGTGTACAGGCAGTGGTCCGCCGAACCGAAGTGCACGCGGCCGTCCGCGACCGCCGGCGAGCCGGTGATCTCCCCGCCCGCCGCGAACCGCCACTTCGGGGTGCCGGTGACCGCGTCGAGCGTGTACAGGGCGCTGCCCGCGCCCAGGTGGACGTTGCCGGCCGCCACCAGGACCGGGTCCGGCGACGGCCGCGACTCCGTCGCGATGCGCCAGCGGTCCTTGCCGGTCACCGCGTCCAGGGCGTAGACGGTGCCCAGGTAGTCGACGAGGTACACGCCGCCGCCCGTCACCGCCGCGCCCGGGGCGTAGGCCGGGGGCGCCAGGAAGACCGCCGGGGCCTCGAAGTGCCAGCGCACCCGCCCCGAGGCCTTGTCTACGGACAGGACGCGGGTGCCGGCGGCGACGTAGACGTTGCCGTCCGGCGCCGGGGTGACCCGTACCGGCACGTTCCCGCAGGACGCCGCGTCGCCGACCGGGTACGACCAGGCCTCCAGGCCGGAGCGGGCGTCCAGGGCGCGCAGCCGGGCGTCCTGCCACACGTACACGGTGCCGTCGTGCAGGACGGGCGCCGCCTCCGGGGTCTCGAAGTCGGACTGGGCGCCACTGAGCTCCCACAGCTTCTGGCCGTTGGCGGCCTCCCAGCCCTGGACGCCACCGCCGCGCGTGGCGGTGACGACGGTGCCCCGCTCGGCGCGCAGCGCGTACACCCAGGCCTCGGCGGCCAGCCGCCACCGCTCGGAGCCGTCGGCGGCGTCGAGGGCGTACAGGGAGGGGCCGTCGGAGGCGTGGATACGGCCGTCCGCGACGGCCATGGACCAGGCGACGTCCCGCGTCTTGAACTGGCGGCGGCCGCTGCCGACGTCCAGGGCGTGCACCTCGAAGGAGGTGACGTACAGCAGGTTGCCCGCGACGGTGGGGGTGCCCCAGACCTCGTTGGACATGCGGAAGCGCCAGGGCCGCCAGCGGCCGCTGTCGGGCGCGGGACCGGTCGGGCCCGCGGCGGACGCCGCCGACTGGTGCGGCACGGCGGGGACGGCCTCGCCGGGCGCGCCGCCCGGCGGGCGGATCCAGCCCGTCGCCACGTCGGCCGCGGCAGCGGCGGCCGCGGCGGCCGTCGCGCGCGGCCCGGGCCCGATCGGCACCGGGGAGGCGCCGAGCCGCACGGGCTCGCCCGAGGGCACCGGGGAGCCGCCCGGCGGGTGGGGCGGCAGCGGCGGGGCGGCCTGGCCGGTGCGCGGGTCCACCCAGGACTCGGCGCCCTCGCGGCGCGGTCGGTGCGTGGCGGGGCCCGACGGCGGCCCCTGGACGCCGCGCGGCTTGCGGGCGGGGGCGGGGACCACGGCCGTACGCAGTCCCGCGCGCCGGGCCTCGATCATGGCGACGGCCTGGCCGGGCAGCCAGGCCGAGGCGGTGCCGCTGTCGTCGCCGCCGTCGAAGAGGTGCGGGGCGAGCTGCGCCTGGAGGTCGGCCGGGGTGGGGCGGCGGGTGGCGTCCGGCTGCATGCAGGAGTCGATGAGGGGCCGCAGCTCGTCGGGGAGCCCCTCCAGGTTCGGGCCCTCGCGCAGCAGCATGAACACCGTCTCGACCGGGTTGGCCCCGTGGTAGGGCGGGTGTCCGGTGGCGGCGAAGACGAGCGTCGAGCCGAGGGAGAAGACGTCGCTGGCGCCCTTGACGCTGCGCGAGTCCTTCGCCTGCTCGGGCGACATGTAGGCGGGGGTGCCGACGGCGACGTTCGTCATGGTCAGGCGGGTGTTGGAGACCCCGCTCGCGATGCCGAAGTCGATGACGCGCGGGCCGTCCTCCACGACGAGCACGTTGGACGGCTTGAGGTCGCGGTGGACGAGGCCGGCGCCGTGGATGGACTGGAGGGCTTCGGCGATGCCGGCCGCGAGCCACCGGACGGCCTGCACGGGCATGGGCCCGCACTCGTTGACGATCTCCTCCAGGGAGGGCGCGGGCACGTACGCGGTCGCCAGCCACGGCACGGCGGCGCGCGGGTCGGCGTCGACCACGGCCGCGGTGTAGAAGCCGGACACGGCGCGGGCCGCCTCCACCTCGCGGGTGAAGCGCACGCGGAACAGCTGGTCCTCGGCGAGTTCGGTGCGCACCGTCTTGATCGCGACGCGCCGTCCGGACGCCGACCGCGCGAGGTAGACCAGCCCCATGCCGCCGGCGCCGAGCCGTCCCAGCACCTCGAAGGGGCCGATCCGTCTCGGGTCGTGCTGCGTCAGCTGCTCCACCACTCGCCTCCACACCTCCCCGTACGGGCCGTCCGGGCCCACGCCGGACCCGCCCGCAGCGCGCGTCCACCGGCGCGCACGCCCGATTCTGTCAGGCCCGCGCCTGGTCCGGCCCCGGGTCAGGGCCGGGTTTCGCCGCCGGCTTTGGTCCGGGGCTCCGAGAGCACGCCGAAGACCGCCCCCTGATTGTCGGCGACGACGGCGATGCGGCCGTACGGGGTGTCCACGGGATCGGCGGTGACCCGGCCGCCGAGGCGCCGTGCGGTGGCCACGGTCTGGTCGCAGTCGGGGACGGCGAAGTAGGCGAGGAAGTGCGACGGCATGATCTCCGGGAACGCGTCGGTGATGACGCTGCGCCCCAGGACGGCGGTGGCCGAGCCCGGGGCGCTGCCGGGCGGGGACCAGACCCGGTACTCGATGCCGGAGGCGGGGTCGTCCTGGTCCTCGGGGACGTAGCCGAAGACCTTGGCGTAGAACACGTCGACGGCGTCTCGGGCCCGGGTGTAGACCTCCGACCAGCGGTACGTGTACGGCTCGCCCTGGGCTTCGAAGCCGTGGTGGGTGCCGGGCTGCCAGAGGCCGAAGACGGCGCCGCCGGGGTCGGCGGCCATCGCGGCCGTGCCGTAGGGGCCCACGGGCTGCGGGTCCATCACCAGCTGGCCGCCGGCGCCGCGGATGCGGGCGGCGCACGCGTAGGCGTCGACGGTGTAGAGGTAGATCCCCCAGACGGTCGGCATGCGCCCGTCGGGTTTCGGCGCGAGGGCGGCGACGTTGCGGCCGCGGCTGTAGGCCTGGGTGTAGTGCCCGTACTCGGCGCCCGCGCTGTCGCCGAAGGTCCACCCGAAGAGCTCACCGTAGAAGCGCTTTCCCGCCTCGACGTCCGGGAGCGAGGCGTCGACCCAGCAGGGGGAGCCTTCCGCGAATGCCGTCATGGGCCCGGTTCCTTCCGTCGTGCGGGGGTATGCCCCCCTTCGTCCGCACTGCGCCTCCCGGCCATGATGGGTCCGAAAACTTGTCCACAGCCTGTTGACAAGACTATTCGGGGGATTACGACACGATACGGGTGGGGCCGGTGACGGTCCGCGACGGCGGCGGTGGCGGCGCGGGCGGCGGGCCGCACCGAACGCGGAGAACGGCCGAAATGCATCGGACGGCCGGGCGGGCGGCCGCTGTGGCCCAGGTCGGCGGCCGGTTGACCCCATTTGCAGGCGGCCGAATAGCGCGCCGATCACCCCTCGGTAAGCTGACGGCATGACAGGACAAGTACGCACCGTCGACGGGCGTGTCGCCGGCCGGCGCGGCCAGGCGACGCGGCAGAAGCTGCTCGACTGCCTCGGCGAGATGCTCAGCTCCTCGCCGTACCGCGACGTCAAGGTGATCGACGTCGCACGCAAGGCCGGTACCTCCCCCGCGACCTTCTACCAGTACTTCCCGGACGTCGAAGGTGCCGTCCTGGAGATCGCCGAAGAAATGGCCACGGAGGGCGCCCAGTTGACGGCGCTCGTCGAGGGCCGCAACTGGGTCGGCAAGGCCGGCTGGGCCGCGGCCGAGGAACTGGTCGAAGGCTTCCTGGACTTCTGGCGCCGCAACGACGCGATCCTGCGGGTGGTCGACCTCGGCGCGGCCGAGGGGGACAAGCGGTTCTACAAGATCCGCATGAAGATCCTGAACTCCGTCACCAACTCCCTCACGGAGTCGATGAAGGAACTCCAGGCCAAGGGCAAGGTCGACAAGGACGTCAGCCCGGCCGCGATGGCCGGTTCGCTGGTCGCGATGCTGGCCGCGGTGGCCTCGCACCAGAAGGGGTTCCAGACCTGGGGCGTCAAGCAGGCCGAACTCAAGCCGAACCTGGCGCTCCTCGTCCACCTGGGCATCACCGGCAAGAAGCCGACCAGGTAACGGCGGACCCCGGACCCCCGCCAGGGGTCCAGGTCCGCCGCCGAGGGCCTGCCCGCACCGCGATCAGCGGCGCTCCAGGCGGAACAGCCGGATCTCACGCTCGATGCGCGCCTGGTACGTCGCGTACGGCGGCCAGAACGCCAAGGCCTCCCGCCAGGCCGCCGCGCGCTCCTCGCCCTGGAGCAGCCGGGCCCGGACGGCGATGTCCTGGCCGTGCCAACTCACCTGCGCGTCGGGGTGTTCGAGCAGGTTCGCGGTCCAGGCCGGGTGGCCGGGACGGCCGAAGTTGGAGCCGATCAGCAGCCAGCTCGCGCCGTCGTCCAGCGGCATGCAGGCGAGCGGCGTGGTGCGCGGCTCGCCCGTTCTGGCGCCCTTGGCGGTGAGGATCACCCCGGGGAGCATCTGCGCGCTGAGGATGACCTTGCCCCGGGTGAGCTTGTGCACCGCCTTGTCCATGGCGGGGATGACGTGCGGTGCGATCTTGGCGAACAGCAGGGTCGAGGAGACCTTCTGCATCAGGCGGACACCGACGGCTGCCATCAGACGGCCATCCTCTCGTGGACCGCCGGGAAGAGCCCGGCGCGCTGCGCGGCGTGCGCCCGCAGCCGGTGGGCCGGGCCGAAGAGCAGTTCGTCGGCCGCGGCCCGCTTGAAGTAGAGGTGCGCGTCGTGCTCCCAGGTGAAGCCGATGCCGCCGTGCAGCTGGATGGCCTCCCCGGCCGTCAGCCGCAGCGCCTCCAGCGCCTGGGCGAGGGCGAGGCCGCCCTGGTCGGGGTCCCAGGCGGCGTAGTACGCGGCGGAGCGGGCCGCCTGCACCTGGACGTAGAGGTCCGCGAGCCGGTGTTTGACCGCCTGGAAGGAGCCGACCGCGCGGCCGAACTGCTCGCGCTGGGTCACGTGCTCCACCGTGCGGGCCAGTGCCTGGCCGGCCGCGCCGACCGCCTCGGCGGCGAGGACGGTGGCGACGGTGCGGCCGGTCGCGGCGAGCGCCCCGGGCACGTCACCGCCGTCACCGCCGCCGAAGCGGTCGCCGCCGTGGCCGCCCAGGAGTTCGGCCGGCACGTCGCGCAGCTGGACGCGGCCCTGCGGCCGGGTCTCGTCCAGGGTGGCCTGCCGGGTCCGGACCAGGCCGGGCGCGTCCTGGCGTACGAGGAACAGCAGGGTGCGGCTGCGGGCGAAGCCGCCGGTGTGCGCGGCGACCAGGAGCAGGCCGGCGCTGTGCCCGTCCAGCACCTGGGCGGCCTCCCCGTACAGCCGCCAGCCGCCGTCCGCGCCGCCGCGGGCCTGCACCCCGCCGGCCCGGCCGCCCCCGGACCAGTCGCCGGGGGTGTTGTCCCCGGTCAGCGCGAGGGCGGTGGCCAGGGCCGGGCCGGGTACGACGAGCGCGGCGGTCAGGGCCCCGGCGGCGAGCGGGGGCAGCAGCGCCGAGTGCTGGGCGGCCGTCCCGAGGGCACCGATCAGCGGCGCGACGAGCCCGGCGGTGGCCAGCAGCGGGGAGGGCAGCAGTACCCGCCCGGTCTCCTCGCAGGCCAGGGCCAGGTCGGCGGGCGCACAGCCGACCCCGCCGTACTCCTCGGCGATCGCCGTGCCCGGCAGACCGAGCTGCCGGGAGAGCTGCTGCCACAGCTCGCGGTCGTATCCGGCGGCGGTCCGGACGGCGGCCTTGACCTCGTCCGGACCGCAGCGTTTGCCCAGGACCTCGCGCAGGGTGCGGCGCATCTCGTCCTGCTCAGCGGTGAAGGCGGCATCCATCGTCGGGCTCCTCCCGGGGGCACCTGCCAGCAGTGGCTGGGCGCATCTGACGGGCCGTCATGTTAGGGCGACCGACCCCGGATGCCCAGGGCCTGTCACGATCGAAGTCACCTCGGCGGAACGCGCTCTAGCGCCTGACGGTATGTCAGATATACCGTCACCCCATGCCTGGACCCCGCTCCCCCGGACCCCGCTCCCCCGGACCCCGCTCCGCCACCTCCGCACCCCGGCGCAGGGTCGCGGTCGTCGGCGTCGCGCTCTCCGACTGCGGCCGGGTGGACGGACCCACCCCCTACGCCTTGCACGCCCAAGCCGCCCGCCGGGCGCTCGCCGACTCGGGCCTGGACCGCTCCGTCATCGACGGCCTGGCCTCGGCCGGGCTCGGCACCCTGGCCCCCGTCGAGGTGGCGGAGTACCTGGGGCTGCGCCCCACCTGGGTCGACTCCACCTCAGTCGGCGGCTCGACCTGGGAGGTCATGGCGGCCCACGCCGCCGACGCCATCGCCGCCGGCCACGCCAACGCCGTGCTGCTGGTGTACGGCTCCACCGCCCGCGCCGACATCAAGGCCCGGCGGCGCACCTCGAACCTGTCCTTCGGAGCGCGGGGCCCGCTCCAGTTCGAGGTGCCGTACGGCCACACCCTCGTCGCGAAGTACGCCATGGCCGCGCGCCGCCACATGCACGAGTACGGCACCACGGCGGAGCAGCTCGCCGCGGTCGCCGTCCAGGCCCGGGCGAACGCCGCGACCAACCCGGACGCGATGTACCGCGATCCGATCACGGTGGACGACGTGCTGTCCGCCGAGATGATCGCGGACCCCTTCACGAAGCTGCACTGCTGCATCCGCTCGGACGGCGGCTGCGCCGTCCTGCTCGCGGCGGAGGAGTACGTACCGGACACCGCGAAGGCTCCCGTGTGGATCCTGGGCTCGGGCACCTCCGTCTCCCACACCACCATGTCGGAGTGGGAGGACTTCACCGTCTCCCCGGCGGCGGTCTCGGGCCGGCTCGCCTTCGAGCGGGCGGGCCTGACCCCGGCGGACGTGGACCTGGCGGAGATCTACGACGCCTTCACGTACATGACGCTGGTGACCCTGGAGGACCTCGGCTTCTGCGCGAAGGGCGAGGGCGGGGCCTTCGTGGAGAAGGGCCGCCTGCTGCGGGACGGCGAGCTGCCGGTCAACACCGACGGCGGCGGCCTGTCGGCCTGCCACCCGGGGATGCGGGGGCTGTTCCTGCTGGTGGAGGCGGTCCGCCAGCTCCGCGGCGAGGCCGGCCCGGGCCGCCAGGTCACGAAGCGGGACGGCCGGCTGCCCGAGGTGGCTCTGGCCTCGGGCACCGGCGGCTGGTTCTGCTCCTCGGGGACGGTGCTGCTCGGCCGGTAGCTCAGTAGTTCCAGCGCGGCTGGCTGCCGCCGTCGGCGCGGCAGTAGATGACGCGGCCGTTCGCGCCGTGCGTGTCGCGACCGACGTCCGCCTTGCGGCAGAACTGGCCGGCCTTGTAGCAGTTGCCGCTGTTGGAGACGATCTCGCAGGAGGCCTGCTGCTCGGCCCGGGTCGGTTCCTGGACCGGCGGCTCGGTCGGGGCCTTCGTGGGCGCCTTCGTCGGGGCCGGGGCCTTCGTCGTCGGTTCGGCGGAGGGTGTCGATACGGCGACGGTCGCCGGGGCCGAAGCCGAAGCCGAGGCCGAGGCCGAGGGGCCGGGCAGCGGCGTGGACGAGGGCGGTGCGGACGCGACCGCCGACGGTGTGGCCGGTGCCAGTGACCGGGCGGGGGCGCTCCCGGCATCGGGCCCGCAGGCGACGGCCACCCCTGCCAGCAGCAGCGCCGCCAACGCCCGCCGCAGCACCGCCCCGGTCCGTCGTCCGCGTCTGGCGCCCGTGTCGTCCATGTGTACCCCCACCGCTAGCCGTTTGATGAGGGCACATCATAAGAACGACCCACCCCGTGCCGGAGGCACTTTCCACCGATTCCCCGGCCCGGCCCCGGGCGGCCCACCCCCAGCCCCGCCGGCGCTTGAGGCGCGGCCCTGGGCGGAGCCCACCCCAGCCCCGCCGGCGCTTGAGGCCCGGCCCTGGGCGGAGCCCACCCCAGCCCCGCCGGCGCTTGAGTGGGGTCCCCACGGACGGAGTCCGGGGGAGGTCCGGGCGGAGCCCGGGGAACGGGGGAAGAGCGGGTAGGGGACAGCTCCGCGCAGCGGACAGGTGCGGCGCCGTGGCCGGGGGCCGGTCCCCGGACCCCCGCGCCTCAAACTCCCCCAGCTACCTCCCCCAGACTCCGTCCGGGGGACCCCCAGAGGTGCCCCCACGAGGCTGAACTTGCCCGGCCGGGGCCCGAGACTTCCAAGCGCCGCCGGCGCTTGAGGCGGGGCTGGAGATGGCCCGGCCGGGGCTGGAGTGGCCCGGATGGTGTTCCATGGGGCCATGACCAGCGAGACCGGCGGCGACGAATTCCACCGCATCCTGCACTCCCTGCGCGTCTGGGACGCCCCGCTCCCCTCCTTCGACCCCCAGGCGGCGCCCCCCACGCCCCTGCCGCTGTTCCGCGAGTGGTTCGTGCACGCCGCCCGCGCCGGCCAGCCCGAGCCGCACACGATGAGCCTCGCCACCGTCGACGCCGACGGGCACCCCGACGTACGCACCCTGATGCTGCACGACGCCGACACCCAGGGCTGGCACTTCGCCTCGCACGCCACCAGCGCCAAGGGCCGCCAGCTGGCCGGCCGGCCCGAGGCGGCGCTCGGCTTCTACTGGCCCGCCGTCGCCCGGCAGATCCGCGTCCGGGGGCACGTCACCGCCTGCGGCGCACGGGAGAGCCGCGAGGACCTGGCCGTGCGCTCACGCGGGGCGCTGGCCGCGGCCCTGACCGGCCGCCAGAGCGAGGCGCTGGGGTCCCTGACCGAGCTCGCCGAGGCCTCGGCCGCCGCCTGGGCCCGGGCCGGCGCCGACCCCGAGGCGGCGGCGCCGACGTGGACGCGGTACGTACTGGCGCCCGCCGAGGTCGAGTTCTTCCAGGGCGACGCCGCCCGGCGCCACGTCCGCCTCCACTACCGGCGCGACCCCGCCGGGACCTGGACGCGCACCCTCCTGTGGCCGTGAACCCGCCGCCCGGCCCGCGCCTCAGCTGCGCGAGTAGGAGCCGAGGCCGATCAGGCAGTACACGTACTCGTTGATCGGCGCCCCGTTGAGGGTGTAGCGGTACGAGAACGCGTATTCCGTACGCGGCGTGTTGTCGCAGCGGTGCAGGTCCGAGGTGAACCCGAAGCGCTGGATCACCTTGTAGTGCGCGTCCGACGCCGAGCAGGAGACCTCCTCCACGTTCTCGACGCTCTGCGCCGTCGTCGAGTCCGGCAACTGCCCGTTGAGGCAGGTGCCCGTGTCGAAGGGGCTCGGATCCGCCGTGGTCGGAGCGGAGGACGGGTACGGGACCGAGCCCGCACCGCCGCTCGTGCCGGAGGTGTACGAGGTCGCGGTCGGCAGCGGCGCCGGCGCATAGGAGCTGTACGTCGGAGTCGGAGTCGGCGACGAAGAGGACGAGGACGAGGTGTGCTCGTCGTCGCCGCTGTTCACCACCACCGCGCCGATGATCACCGCCGCGACCACACCGATCACCGCCAGGCAACCGCCCACGCCGGACGACGACTTGGGCTGCTGCGGCCGCCCCTGCCCGGGCACGGCGGCGGACGCCACCGTCGGCTCCCCCGCCGCCGCCCCCGCCACCCGTATGCGCAGCAGCACCTCGCCGCCGCCCACCCGGGCCCGTACCAGCTCGCCGTCCCGGCACCCGGCCGGGATCCGCAGCCGCGCGTCCCCGCCGGGCAGCGACACCGGCAGGATCACGCCGTAGGCGGCCTGCTCGGGGGTGATCGTGAGGGGGATCTCCTGCGAGGACACCGGCTGCTCCGAGGGGTGAGGTGGTACGGACCTTGCTGGCGCCGACCCAGGATCGCCGGACCCCGCCCGGGGACGCAGCCGTTCCGCCCGTCCGGTGCGGGTCTGTGACAAACGGCGCGCACCGCCGCCGGGCCTACCGTTCCGGGCGGAACACCGGGACGGCCGCACCCGGGCCGCTCTCGCGGAACGCGACCCGCAGCGGCATCCCGACGCTCAGGTCGGCCGCCTCGCAGTCCACGAGTTCCGTCATCATGCGCGGCCCCTCCGCCAGGTCCACCACCGCCGCCACGTACGGCACCCGCTGCCCGAAGGGCGGCAGGTCGTTGCGGTGGATCACCGACCACGTGTAGAGGACGGCCGAGCCGTCGGCCTCCTCCCACCGCACCCGCTCCTCCCCCGCCCAGCAGTACGGGCAGAACTCCCTCGGGTAGTGGTGCGCCCGGCCGCACTCCGCGCAGCGCCGCAGCAGCAGGCGGCCCCGCGCGGCCGCCTCCCAGTAGGGGCGGGTGAAGTCGTCCGCCTCTGGCAGGTCGTACCGGACGGCGCCCTTGGGGTTCGTTGTCACAGGAACAGTCCCGTCGCCGCGTCGAGGGACCAGACCTGCCAGCCCATGGCGAAGAGCGCGACGGCCGAGATGAGCGCCATCATCGCGTTCTGCCCTTGCTCGGCCCAGTCGTGGATCATCAGCACCAGGTACAGCAGGTTCAGCAGCAGCCCCCCGACGAGCGCGACCGGCGTCAGCAGTCCGAGGACCAGGCCGAGCCCGAGGGCGAGTTCCGCGTACACCACCACGTACGCCATGAGCTTGGGGCGGGGCCGGACGACCCGGTCGAAGCCGCCCCGCACGAACGCCCAGCGGTGCTTGCCCGCCACGTCGGCGGCCCACGCGATGCCGGTGCCGCGTTCGAACCAGCCCTTCTTGTCCTTGTGCCGCCAGCTCTCCAGCCACCACAGGCCGAGGCCTATCCGGAGCACGGCTGTCCATTCGGCCCCACTGAGCCAGACGGTCTGCATCGGCAGCTCCCATCCTCCCTGATCTGACGGTACGTCAGTTGACCCGATCGGCGCCCGTCCCGCAAGGCCCCCGGAGCGGGCCCGTGACCGATCCGCAATCGATTCCCTCCTTGTCCGAGACCCATCAACTCTCTGTGTCGATACGCTCACACCTCATGCCCGGACTCCCCACAGCCCCCGACCTGACCACCCAGCCCCGCCCGGTGTACGTGATCGGCGCCGGTCCCGGCGGCCTCGCCGTCGCCGCCGCGCTGCGCGCCCGCGGGGTCCGCGCCGTGGTGGTCGAGAAGTCCGACGCCGTCGGCGCCTCCTGGCGCGCCCACTACGACCGGCTCCGCCTGCACACCACCCGGCGCCTCTCCGGCCTGCCGGGCCTGGCCCTGCCGCGCCGCTTCGGGCGCTGGGTCGCTCGGGAGAACGTCGTGCGGTACCTGGAGAAGTACGCCGAGTTCCACGAGCTGGAGCTGGTCACCGGCGTGGAGGTGACCCGGATCGAGCGCGCCGCCGACGGGGCCGGCTGGACCCTGCACGCCAGCGGCGGGCGCGTGCTGGCGGCGGGGGCCGTCGTCGTGGCCACCGGGTTCAACCACACCCCGGCACTGCCCGACTGGCCCGGCCGGGCCGGCTACCGGGGGCGGCTGCTGCACGCCGCCGAGTACCGCGACCCCGCCCCGTACGCCGGCCGGGACGTGCTCGTGGTCGGCGTCGGCAACACCGGCGCCGAGATAGCCGTCGACCTCGCCGCGGGCGGCGCCGCGCGGGTGCGGCTCGCCGTACGTACCGCGCCGCACATCGTGCGCCGCTCCAGCGCCAGCTGGCCCGCGCAGCGCACCGGGATCCTGGTGCGCCGGCTGCCCGTACGGCTCGTGGACCGGCTCGGCGCGCTCGTCGCCCGGGCGACCGTGCCGGACCTGTCGGCGTACGGGCTCCCCCGCCCCACCACCGGCCTGTACAGCAGGGTCCGCGAGGGCGCCATCCCGGTCCAGGACGTCGGGCTGATCGACGCGGTCCGCTGCGGCGCGGTCGAGCCGGTCGCCGCCGTCACCGCCCTCGACGGGGCCGCGGTGGAGCTGGCCGACGGCAGCCGGATCACCCCGGACGTGGTGATCGCGGCCACCGGCTACCGGCGGGCGCTGGAGGGTCTGGTCGGCCACCTCGGCGTCCTCGACGAGCGTGGCCGCCCCCTCGCGCACGGCGCCCGTACCCCCGCCGGGGCGCCGGACCTGTACTTCACCGGGTTCACCAACCCCATCAGCGGGATGTTCCGCGAGCTGGCCCTGGACGCGGAGAAGATCGCCAAGGCCGTGGCGCGCCGCCGGCCGGCCGCGGACCACGAGCCGCCCACCCGCCGCCGCAGGGCCGGCTGAAACCGTCGGCCGACCGCCAGTGCCGCAGGGTCGGCCGAAACCGTCCTGGACCCCTCGCCCGGGGTTCTGGGACCGTTCCACACACCACCTCCACCATCTTTCCTGCGCATCCCTGTTCCTGACGGCGTGTCAGTTCAGTAATCTGACTATGCGTCAGCTAGCGAGACTCATGGAGTTCATCGAGCAGGAGCGGGCGGAACGATGCTTGGATCTACTCACGGCACCCTCACCACCGACTTCCGCGCACGGGTCGAGGCCTGCGGCGAGACCCCCCGGACGGCCGTCCACTCCACGGCGGCCCCCACCGCCGAGGACGCGGCCGCACTGGACGTCAGCGGCCGGCCGCTGCGCTCCGACGTGCCCGACCTGGACCGGTTCTTCCGGCCCGGTTCCGTGGCCGTCATCGGCGCCTCCGACGCCGAGGGCAGACCCAACACCGGCATCACCCGCCAGCTCATCGCCTGGGCGGAGCGCGTCGGGGCCCGGATCCACCCGGTGCACCCGACCCGCGCCACCGTTTTCGGGCTGCCCTGCCACGCCTCCGTGGCCGAGCTGCCCGAACAGGTGGACCTGGCGGTCCTGCTCGTGGCCGACCCGCTCCCGGTGATCGAGGAACTGACCGAGGCCAAGGTCAAGTTCGCGGTCGCCTTCGCCTCCGGGTTCGCCGAGACCGGTGACGCGGGAGCCGCCGCCCAGGCCCGGCTCTCCGCCGCCGTCCGCCGGTCGGGCCTGCGCCTGCTCGGCCCGAACACCAACCTCAACGCCTTCGAGGCGTTCCGCGAGGACCTGGACGGCCCGGCCATCGCGCTGATCACCCAGTCCGGCCACCAGGGCCGGCCCGTCTACACCCTCCAGGAACTCGGCATCCGGCTCTCGCACTGGGCGCCCACCGGCAACGAGGCCGATCTGGAGACCGCGGACTTCATCTCCTACTTCGCCGAGCGGCCCGAGGTCGGGGCCATCGCCTGCTACGTGGAGGGGCTCAAGGACGGCCGCGCCTTCCTGCTCGCCGCCGACCGGGCCGCGCGGGCCGGGGTGCCCGTCGTCGCCGTCAAGGTCGGCCGGACCGAGACCGGCGCCCGGATGGCGGCCTCCCACACCGGGAAGCTGACGGGCGCCGATGCGGTGGTGGACGCGGCCATGCGGCAGTTCGGGGTGATCCGGGTCGACGGCCTGGACGAGCTCCAGGACACCGCCGCCCTGCTGGCCCGCGCGCGCCCGCCCAGGGCCGAGGGCGTGGTCGTGTACTCCATCTCCGGTGGCACCGGGGCCCACTTCTCCGACCTGGCCACCGAGGCGGGCCTCACCCTCCCCACCCTCTCGCAGGCCAAGCAGGACGAGCTGCACCAGTGGATCCCGGAGTACCTGAACGTCGCGAACCCGGTGGACAACGGCGGCCACCCCGTCGGCGACTGGCGCGGCCCCAAGATCATCGAGGCGATCCTCGCCGACCCGTCCGTGGGCGTCCTGATCTGCCCGATCACCGGGCCGTTCCCGCCCATGAGCGACAAGCTGGCGCAGGACCTGGTGGCCGCCGCCGAGCGGACGGACAAACTGATCTGCGTGATCTGGGGCTCCCCGGTCGGCACCGAGGAGGCCTACCGCACCACGCTGCTCGGCTCCTCCCGCGTGGCCACCTTCCGCACCTTCGGCAACTGCATCACCGCCGTCCGGGCCTACCTGGGCCACCACCGCTTCACCACGTCCTACCGCTCGCCCTTCGAGGACGCCCCGCGCACGCCGTCGCCCTCCTACCGCAAGGCCCAGGCCCTGATGCGGCCGGGCCAGCAGCTCAGCGAGCACGCGGCGAAACAGCTGCTGCGGGCGTACGGGATCCGGGTCCCGCGCGAGCAGCTGGTGACCAGCGCGGCCGCGGCGGTACGGGCGGCGGGCCTGGTCGGGTACCCGGTCGTCATGAAGGCCTCGGGCCCCCAGCTGGGGCACAAGACGGAGCTGGGCCTGGTCAAGATCGGCCTGACCTCGGCGAGCCAGATCCGCGACGCCTACCGGGAGCTGACGGACATCGCCCGCTACGAGGGCGTCCCGCTGGACGGCATCCTCGTCTGCCAGATGGTCGAGCGGGGCGTGGAGATGGTCGTCGGCGTCACCCAGGACGACCTCTTCGGCCCGACCGTGACGGTGGGCCTCGGCGGGGTGCTGGTGGAGGTCCTGCGCGACGCGGCGGTACGGGTACCGCCGTTCGGGGAGGACCAGGCCCGGGCGATGCTGACCGAACTGCGCGGGCACGCGCTGCTGGAGGGCGTCCGGGGCGCACCCCCGGCGGACGTGGACGCGCTGGTGGAGGTCGTCCTGCGGGTCCAGCGGATGGCGCTGGAACTGGGCGACACCCTCTCCGAGCTGGACATCAACCCCCTGATGGTGCTCCCCCGCGGCCAGGGCGCGGTGGCCCTCGACGCCCTGGCCGTCTGCCGCTGACGCAGGCCGCTGCCGCCCGGAGCTGCGGTCCGGGCCCCTCGCCCCGGCTCCCGGACGGCCGGGACGCCCCTGACGCGAACGGAGTCCAGCCATGACCGCCGCCCCCACCCCCGCGGACGAGGTACTGCACCGCGTCGACAACGGCGTCTCGTGGATCACGCTCAACCGGCCCGCGGCCATGAACGCCGTCACCTGGGAGCAGCGGGAGCGGGTCATCGCGCTGCTCGCGGAGGCGTCCGCCGATCCCGCGGTGCGGGCCGTCGTCCTCACCGCCACCGGGAAGGGGTTCTGCGCGGGCGCCGACCTGCGCGGCGGCCCGGCCGCCGGTGACCGGGTCGCGGGCGACGTGGCCCGGATGATCAGGCTCGGCGCCCAGCGGCTGATCACCGCCGTCCTCGACTGCGAGAAGCCGGTCATCGCCGCCGTCAACGGCACCGCGGCCGGGATCGGCGCTCATCTCGCCCTCGCCTGCGACCTGGTCATCGCGGCCGAACCGGCCCGTTTCATCGAGGTGTTCGTCCGCCGGGGCCTGGTCCCGGACGGCGGCGGCGCGTACCTGCTGCCGCGGCTGCTCGGGCCGCAGAAGGCCAAGGAGCTGATGTTCTTCGGTGACGCCGTCCCCGCCGCGGAGGCCGAACGCCTCGGGCTGGTCAACACGGTGGTCCCGGCCGAGGCCCTGGAGGCGACCGCCCGCGCCTGGGCGGAGCGCCTGGCCCAGGGCCCGACCCGGGCCCTGGCCCTGACGAAGCAGCTGGTCAACGCCTCCCTGGACGGGGACCGGGCGGCCGCCCTGGCGGCCGAGGCCGCCGCCCAGGAGATCAACATGACCACCGCCGACGCCAACGAGGGCGTGGCGAGCTTCGTGGAGCGCCGCACCCCCAAGTACCTCGGCCGCTGAGGCCGCGGGGGGAGGGCTGGGCCCCGGCCTACATCTGGGGGCTGGGCTTGAGCAGCGCGAAGGTGGCCCCGAACGGGTCCGCCACCCAGCCGATCCGGCCGACGTCCGGCACGTCCGCCGCCGGCATGAGCACCGAGCCGCCGTTGCCCTGTGCGGCGCCCACGGTGGCGTCCACGTCCGCGACGTGGAAGTAGGGCACCCAGCTCGGTCCGAGGCCGCCGCCGCCCGCGCCGTCACCCAGCGGCGCGACCCCGCCGAAGGACGCCTCGCGCTGGTCGCCGTCCTTGGTGCTCAGCACCCGGTACGTCATCCCGGGCGTCTGCATCTCCTCGCTGCGCCAGCCGAACACCCCCTGGTAGAAGGAGATGGCCGCGACCGGGTCCGGCGCGTGCAGCTCCACCCAGACCAGCGACTTCTCGGCGGACGCCACCTCCAGTCCGGCGGTCTTGCCGGGCTGCCAGGAGGCGAACTGGGCGCCCTGCGGGTCGGTGAACTGGGCGAGCCACCCCTCCCCCATGACGTCCATCGGCTCCATCCGGACGGTGCCGCCGCCGTCCCTGACGGCCCGGACGGTGGCCTGTAGGTCCGGGCTCATGAAGTGCACCATCCAGGCGGAGTTCGCGCCCTCCTCGGTGAGCGGTCCGATCCCGGCGACGGTCTTGCCGTCCTGCTGGAAGAAGCCGTACCCGCCGGCCTCGGGTCCGGCGGAGGCGAAGTCCCAGCCGAACACGCCCCGGTAGAAGGCGACGGCAGCGTCGATGTCGGGGCTGCCGAGGTCGAGCCAGTTGGGTGAGCCGGTACGGAAATCGGTGCCGAGCATGGGGTCTCCCGGGTGTCTCGATGCTACGGCGTACGGCGGCACGCCGGTCCCCGCCACCATGCCGAGCCCGCGCGCGGCTGTCCGGCCTACGGGTCCCCGGCGGGCCGGGGTTCACCCGACCGGGGTAGAGCGGGACGGCCGTGCCTCATGGCCGCGCTGCCCCACCCCTTCCCGCCCCCGTCCCGGCCCTTCCCGCCCCTTCCTATCTGACGAGCCGTCAGCTTCAATCGAAGTGTGATGGGACATGCAGGGATGGCGGCCACCGTCGTCCGATACCTCAGGTCGGCCGGCTCCCCCACCTCCGCCGCGGCGGAGCCGGATCCCCTGCCGCGCCCCGACCTGCGGGCCGTCCGGGAGGACGAGCGGGCGCCGGTCGGCGCCGCCGAGTTCCGGGCCGTCCTCGGCAACTTCGCCAGCGGGGTCACCGTCATCACCGCGCCGGCCACCGACGGCTCGGCCGGACCGGCCGGACCGGCCGGCTTCGCCTGCCAGTCCTTCGCCTCGCTGTCCCTGGAGCCGCCCCTGGTCACCTTCATGGTGGCCCGTACGTCGACCACCTGGCCCCGGATCGCCCGGGCCGGGGTGTTCTGCGTCAACATCCTGGGCGCCGAACAGGGTTCACTGTGCCGCTCGTTCGCGGTCAGCGGCGCCGACAAGTTCGCCGGCGTCAGCCACCGCCCGTCCCCGGTGACCGGCTCACCGCAGCTGGACGCCGTGCCCGCCTGGATCGACTGCCGGATCCACGCCGTCCACACGGGCGGCGACCACCTCATCGTCGTGGGCCGCGTCGAGGCCCTCGGCGCATCCGGCGAGGGCGACCCGCTCCTCTTCCACCAGGGCAGGTTCGGCCGCTTCACCCCCTGATCCGGCGCTCTCGCGCCCCGGGGGCGTCGCGGCCCGCCGGGTCCCGGCCGGTCAGCCGGACGCGGCGGCGGACAGGATCACGTCCACCAGCCTGTGCGCCGCGTCCGGCCGTCCGTGGGCCCGGGCCCGCTCCGCCATCGCCGCCCGCTGCGCGGGGTCGGTGAGGAGCGGGCCGACCGCGTCCTTCAGCCGGTCGGGGGTGACGTCACCGAGCAGGGCGACGGCGGCGCCGGCCTCCTCCAGGTGGCGGGCGTTGTGCGCCTGCTCGTTCCCGGCCGAGGAAGCGAGCGGGACGAACACCGCGGGCTTGCCCAGCGCCGTCAGCTCGGCGAGCGTCCCGGCGCCGCTGCGGGAGACCACGACGTCGGCCAGCGCCAGCACGTCGGGGAGCTCCGGGCCGACGAACCCGGCGAGGTGGTACCGGCCGGCCAGCTGCGGCGCCAGGGCCGCCGCGCGCTGCCGCAGGCCGTCGACGTTGGCCGGCCCGCACTGGTGGATCACGTTCGCCCGCTCCAGCAGCCACGGCAGTGCGTCCCGTACGACGTCGTTGATCTGCTGGGCGCCCTGCGCGCCGCCGGTGACATACACGGTCGGCAGCCGCCGGTCGAAGCCGTACAGGGCCAGCGCCTCCACCGCCTCGTCCGGGTGCCCGGTCAGCACCTCGGGGCGGATCGGGTTGCCGGTGACGACGGCGATCCCGCGCACCGACTCCGGCAGCAGCGGCAGCGACGACTCCGACGACACGGCGATCCGCGTCGCCGAACCCGCGAGCTTCCGGTTGGCCAGGCCCAGCCGCACGGTCTGCTCGTGCAGGACCAGCGGGCGGCGGCACATCCGGGCGGCCAGGCCGGCCGGGACGGCGACGTAGCCGCCCGTGGCGAGCACCACGTCGGGCCGGAAGTCCGCGATGATCTTCCGGGCCTGGGCCACGCCGAGCGGCACGCGCGCCATGTCCTTCACGTTCGCCGGGCTCACCATCTTGAGCGGATTGCTGGAACGGCGGATCTTGCCCGTGGCCACGGTCTTGAAGGCGATGCCCTCGGCCGGTGCCACCCGGGCCTCCAGGCCCTCCGCCGTGCCGATCCACAGCACCTCGACCGCCCTGCCGTCCGCCGCCAGCCGGTGCTGGAGCGCGCGGATCGCGGTCAGCGCGGGATAGGTGTGCCCCCCGGTTCCTCCCCCCGTGACGATCAGACGGAAGGCGGCCGGGACATGCGAAGCACTGTTCATCCGGCGCACCCTACCGGCCCGGCCCCCGTGGCGTGCGGTTCGGTCGGTGACGGGCCCCCGGGCCAGGGGCCCGCACGGTGTCAGAAGGTGAGCACCCCGCGCGCGACGCGCCCGTGGCGGGCGTCGTCCGCCGCCTTCGCGAAGTCCTCCACCGGGTAGACCTCCGTCACCAGCTCGTCCAGCAGCAGCTTCCCCCGCCGGTACAGCTCGGCGTACAGCGCGATGTCGCGCTGCGGCCGCGAGGAGCCGTACCGGCAGCCCATGATCGTCTTGTCCAGGTACAGGGACGACACCTGGAAGGAGGCCTCCTCCTTGAAGCCGGGCACGCCCAGCAGGACCGCCTGTCCGTGCCGGTCGAGGAGGTCGACGGCCTGCCGGATGAGCCGTACGTGGCCCACGCACTCGAAGGCGTGGTCCGCGCCGGTCGGCAGGATCTCGCGGACCGCCGCCGAGGAGTCCCCGGCGGCCGACGCGTCGATGAAGTGGGTGGCCCCGAACTGCCGGGCCACCGCCTCCTTCGCCGGGTTGGCGTCCACCGCGACGATGGTCCCGGCCCCGGCGATCCGGGCGCCCTGGAGCACGTTCAGCCCGATGCCGCCCGCGCCGATGACGACCACCGACTCGCCGTGGCCCACCCGAGCCCGGTTCAGTACCGCCCCCACCCCGGTCAGGACCCCGCAGCCGATCAGCGCGGCCGAGGTCGCCGGGACGTCCTTCGGGATCTTCACGGCCTGCACGGCCTTGACGATCGTGCGCTCCGCGAAAGCCGAGTTGGCGGCGAACTGGAACAACGGCTTCCCGCCGCGCGAGAAGGGCTGTCCCGGCATTCCGATCGCCTTGCGGCACATGGTGGGCCGGCCCCGGTCGCAGTCCGCGCAGGCCCCGCAGTTGGCCAGGGTGGACAGCGAGACGTGGTCGCCGGCCTCCACGTGCGTGACGCCGGGCCCGACGGCCTCGACCACCCCCGCCCCTTCGTGCCCCAGCACCACCGGCGGCGGGAAGGGGATGGTCCCGTCGATCACCGACAGGTCGCTGTGGCACAGTCCGGCCGCCGATATCGCGACCAGCACCTCCCCCGGGCCCGGATCGCGGAGTTCCAGATCGTCGACCACCTGGGCCTGCTTGCCGTCGAACACGACGCCTCGCATGTCGTCACCGCGTCTCTCTGGGCAGGCCGAGCACGCGCTCGGCGATGATGTTCCGCTGGATCTCGTCCGAGCCGCCGTAGATGGTGTCGGCCCGGCTGAACAGGAAGAGCCGCTGTTCCTCGTCGAGCCCGTGCTCGTACGGGTCCTGCCGGCCCCAGTCCGCCGGTCCGGCGGTGGCCGCCGCGCCCCGTACCGCCACCGCCAGCTCGCCGAGCCGCCGGTGCCAGCCGCCCCACAGCAGCTTCGCCACGCTCGGCGCGCCCGGGTCGCCGCAGCCGCCCAGGGTGCGCAGGGCGTTCCAGCGCATGGTGCGCAGCTCGGCCCACTGGCGCACCAGCCGCTCCCGCAGGACGGGGTCGGCCGCCCCCGAGGCGGCGTGGGCGGCCAGCACCCGCTCCAGTTCGGCCGCGAAGCCGATCTGCTGCACGAGGGTGGAGACGCCCCGCTCCAGGGCGAGCAGGCCCATGGCCACGCTCCAGCCGTCGCCTTCGCCGCCGACCGGCTCGGCGGCCACCGCCCCGTCGAAGAACACCTCGTTGAACTCGCTGGTCCCGGTCAGTTGGCGGATGGGCCGGACCTCGATGCGGCCCGGCTGGTCCATCGGCACCAGCAGGAAGGTCAGGCCCCGGTGGCGGCGGGAGCCCGGTTCGGTGCGGGCCAGGACGAAGCACCAGTCGGCTTCCCGGGCGAGGGAGGTCCAGATCTTCTGCCCGGTGATCCGGTAGCGCCCGTCGGCCGGGTCCCGGACGGCCGCCGTACGGACTCCGGCGAGGTCGGAGCCGGCGCCCGGCTCGCTGTACCCCTGGCACCACAGCTCCTCGCCGCGGGCGATCCCGGGCAGGTAGCGGTCCCGCTGCTGCGGGGTGCCGTGGGCGACGAGGGTGGGCGCGAGGAGGTTCTCCCCGATGTGGCCGACCCGCCCGGGGGCGCGCAGCGCCGCGTACTCCTCCGCCCACACCACCTGTCCGGTCAGCGAGAGCCGGCGCTGCCCGTAGGCCCCGTCGGGCACCTCCCAGCCCTGGCCGATCCAGCCGCCGCGGCCCAGCTCACGCTCCCAGCCGCGGCGCGCCTCGCCCCCCTCGTGCTCGCTGCCGGGGCCGCCGAGTCCGCGGGCGTGCGCGTACGGGCCCACGAGGTGCTCCCGCAGCCACGACCGGGCGCGGCCGCGCAGTTCCTCGTCCTCGGGGCCGAAGCCGAAGTCCATGGGTTCCCCTCACGCGTTGGGGCGGTCCTTGGCGGCCGCCGCCTTGGACATGGCCTCCAGCTGCGCGAGCATCGGCATCGGGTCGGTGCCCACCGTCCCGGGCAGGAAGTCGGCGATCTTCTCGGGGGTCCAGGAGCCTTCCGCGTACCCGGCGCGCAGCTCGCGCGGCTGCGCCCACACGGCGATCTTCGGGCCGGCGACCGTGTACACCTGGCCGGTGATCCCCTCCGCCTTCGCCCGGTCGCTGAGCAGGTACGTCACGAGCGCCGCGACGTCCTCGGGTTCGCCGATCTCCTTGAGCTCCATGGGTACGTTGGCGGACATCCGGGTCCGGGCGACGGGTGCGACGGCGTTGGCGGTGACCCCGTACTTGGCCAGGCCCAGGGCGGCCGAGCGGACCAGGGAGATGATCCCGCCCTTGGCGGCGCTGTAGTTGGCCTGGGCGACCGAGCCCTGGTGGTTGCCGCTGGTGAAGCCGATGAGCGTGCCGGAGCCCTGCCGGCGCATGACGGCGGAGGCGGCGCGGAAGACGGTGAAGGTGCCCTTGAGGTGGGTGGCGACCACGGGGTCCCACTCCTCCTCCGACATGTTGAACAGCATCCGCTCGCGCAGGATGCCGGCGACGCAGACGACCCCGTCGATGCGCCCGTACCGGGCGAGGGCGGTGTCGACGATGCGCTGGCCGCCCGCCATGGTGGAGACGTCGTCGGCGACGGCGACGGCCTCGCCGCCCGAGGTCTCGATCTCCTCGGCCACGGACGCGGCGACTTCGCTGGTGGGCTCGCCGCCCTCGATGCCCACGCCGTAGTCGTTGACGACGACCTTGGCCCCCTCGGCGGCCGCGGCGAGTGCCACGGCCCGTCCGATGCCCCGGCCCGCCCCGGTGACGGCGACGACCTTGCCTGCCAGGAAGTTCCCCACGCCCGACCCCTTTCCGCAGTTTCTGACGGACCGTTAGATTCTACGGGCCATCCGATGCCGCAGCACAAGCCCTGGGAGTTGATGAGGCCATGACCTTGCCGGCCGAGTTCCACGACATCGCCGAGCGCGTCAACAACTGGGGCCGGTGGGGCGCCGCGGACGAGCGGGGCACCTTGAACCTGGTCACCGACGCGGTGGTGCGCGCCGCGGCCGCCGAGGTCCGCACGGGCCTACGGGTCCCGCTGGCGCTCCCGCTCAAGGAGGACGGGGTACAGGCCGGCCTGATCCCCGGCCGGGTCAACCCGCTGCACACGATGGTGCAGATCAACCAGGAGCTGTTCGGTCCGGGCACGGTGGCGTGCAGCGACGACGCCGTGACGATGGGGCTCCAGGCCGGGACGCACTGGGACGCCCTCACGCACGTCTCGCACTCGGGCCGGATCTACAACGGCCGCCCGGCCGCCACGATCACGGCGCACGGCCGCGCCGAGTTCAGCGGCATCGACAAGGCCGGCCCCGTCGTCTCGCGCGGCGTCCTGCTGGACGTGGCCCGGGCCAAGGGCCTGGACCGGCTGCCGGGCGACCACGCGGTGACCCCCGAGGACCTGGCGGAGGCGGAGGAGTTCGGCCGGGTCACGGTCCGGGCCGGTGACGTCGTCCTGGTCCGCACGGGCCAGATCCAGGTGTACCTGGCGGGCGACAAGCACGGCTACGGCTTCCCCTCGCCGGGCCTGTCGGTCCGCACCCCGGAGTGGTTCCACGCGCGGGACGTGGCGGCCGTCGCCAACGACACGCTGACCTTCGAGATCTTCCCGCCGGAGATCGAGGACCTGTGGCTGCCGGTGCACGCGCTCGACCTGGTCGAGATGGGCATGCTCCAGGGCCAGAACTGGAACCTCGAAACGTTGTCCACAGCCTGTGCGGAAGCGGGCCGCCACGCGTTCTTCCTGTCCGCGATGCCGGAGCCCTTCGCCGGCGGCACCGGCACCCCGGTGGCCCCGGTCGCCGTCCTGTGACCCCTGCGCCGCCGCCCTCCGGCGCGGCGGCCATGGACGGCTCCCGGAGCAAGACCTACTGGGTGGCGGCGTACGCGCGTGCACGCCCCGAGCGCGGCACGGCAGCCGCCACCCCACGACCCGCACTCGTCAAGGCAGGACCCTTGGCGTCCCCTCGCGACGAATCGCTCCCCACCAGAGTGATCAACACGTGACGAACCGTCAACACCTCGTTAGAGGTACACGCGGGGTTCCCGGATCGGGGCAAAGAATTCGGCAGACCTTTCCGGGGCGTCCTCGGCGCGGTCGGCGCCCGCCTTCTTCGCCCGGTCGATCTCGCACCAGATCCGTTTCCCCGCGCCCTCGCGCTGCCAGCCCCAGCGGTCCGCGAGCCCGTCGACCAGCTCCAGGCCGCGCCCGCCGGTGTCGTCCCCGGCGGCCTGCCGCCGGGCGGGCTCCCGGTCGCTGGCGTCCGCGACCTCGACCCGCACCCCGGGCCCCCCGAACAGCATCCGCAGCACGGCGGGGCAGCCGGTGTGCACCACCGCGTTGGTGACCAGCTCCGAGATCAGCAGGATCAGCGTCTCGGCGAGCGGCTCGTCGTCCCCTATCCCGGAACCCGCCAGCCGGGAGCGCGCCCACCGGCGCGCCCGGCCGACCTCGGCGGGGTCCGCTCCTACCTCAAGCTGAACCTGAAGCACCTGCACCGCTCACACCATCCGAACCGGCGGACACTTCGCCTCACGACGGAACGGGGTCACGGCCAGTGACCCCCTTGCGTAGCAGCATGGTTGACGTACAGTCACCACAACAAGCGCTTCGGGCATATTCCAGCGCGAAGGAGTAGGCGTGGTGCATACTGTGCGACGCTCATGCCGCTCAACCGCTCGCATTCGTCGGAGCGTACCGGAGCGCGCCCCCGACTCCGGTCCGTAAGGAGGCGACCGAAGGACACAAACCGATATCAACTCTCTGTAATCGGACATGAGTCCCGCCTCGTTCGCCCCGTGCCTCCCGGGCCGGGCCCCCACGGGCACGACCGCCTCACGGGCACGGCCCTCACGAGCCCGACCCCAGCAGGTCCGCCGCCAGCAGCTCCTCCGCCCGCGCCGCCGTCCGCCACTGCTCCGCGCGCACCCACGCCCGTTTGAGGTGCAGGTGTACGTCCGCCTCCCAGGTGAAGCCCATCCCGCCGTACACCTGGAGGCAGTCCCGGGCCCCCCGTACGGCCGCCGCGTCGGCCAGCAGCTTCGCCGCCGCGATCTCGGCCCCGTCGCCCGTCACCGCCGCCGCGTACACCGCCGTACGGGCCACCTCCGCCCGCACCAGCATGTCCGCGCACAGGTGCTTCACCGCCTGGAACGCCCCGATCGGCTGCCCGAACTGCTCCCGCCCGCGCGCGTGCGCCACGGCCAGCTCCACCGTGCGCAGGGCACTGCCGACCTGGAGCGCGGCCGTCAGCAGCGCACCCTCGTCCCGGTGGGCGTCGGCCTGCCCCGCCCGGGCCACCCGGTGCAGCGGCGTCAGCGGGTCCACCGAGCGCACCGGCTCCCCCTCGGGCAGCTCCGGCGCCCCGAGCACCGCGTCGGCCTCCGCCAGGTGGGCCACCAGGGGCCCGTCCAGGTCGAACGCCGTCACCACCGTGGCCCCGGCCGCGGCGCCCGGGACCACCCCGGCCGCCAGGTGCGTGGCCACCAGCGGCCCCGGCAGCAGCGCCCGCCCGGCCTCCTCGAAGACCAGGACCGCCTCCGGCAGCCCGAGCCCCACCCCGCCGTCGGCCTCCGGCAGCCGCAGCGAGAAGAACCCGGCGTCGCCCAGCTCCCGCCACAGCCGCCGGTCCACCGCGGCGCCCGTCTCCACCGATGCCCGCAGCGCCTCGCGCCCGTACCGCCCGGCGAGCAGGTCCCGTACGCCCGCCCGCAGGTCGCGCTGCTCCCGGCTCGGCTGGAAGTCCACGCCGCTCACCGCCCCTTCGGCAGGCCGAGGACGCGCTCGGCGACGATGTTCCGCTGGATCTGGGAGGTACCCGCGGCGATGGTGTACGACAGGGACGAGAGCCGGTCCAGCACCCACTCCTCGTCCAGCACGAGCGAGCCCGCGCCGAGCACCTGCGCCGCGGCGTCGTACAGCTCCTGCCGCGCGTGGGAGTACGCCAGCTTGAAGACGCTGCCACCCGTGCCGGGGACGCCGCCCGAGCGCTCGGACTCGCTGACGTTCCACTGCGTCAGCCTCCAGAGGGCGCCGAACTCCCCGTGGAGGCGTCCGAGCGTGCGACGTAGGACGGGGTCGTCCCAGCGCCCGTTCTCCTTCGCGGTCCGGGCCAGCAGGGCGAGCGTGCGGCGGCAGGCCACCACCTCGCCGACGAAGGCGGTGCCCCGCTCGAAGGACAGGGTCACCATCGTGACCCGCCACCCGTCGTTCTCCGCCCCCACCCGGTTCGCCGCCGGAACCCGCACCTCGTCCAGGAACACCTCCGCGAACTCGGCCGATCCCGCGAGGGTGCGCAGCGGCCGTACGGTGATCCCGGGCGCGTCCATCGGCATGGCCAGCCAGCTGATGCCCTTGTGCTTGGGGGCCCCGGGGTCGGTGCGGACCAGCAGCTCGCACCAGTCGGCGACCTCCGCGTGCGAGGTCCAGATCTTCGAGCCGCTCACCACGTAGTCGTCGCCGTCGCGGACCGCGCGGGTGCGCAGCGACGCCAGGTCGGAGCCGGCGTCCGGCTCGCTGAACCCCTGGCACCACATCTCGTCGCCGCGCAGCACCGGCGGCAGCCAGCGCGCCCGCTGCGCGGCGGTGCCCTCGGCGGCGATGGTGGGCCCCGCGTGCAGCAGCCCGACGAAGTTTGCGCCGACGTACGGGGCGCCGGCCCGTTCCGTCTCCTCCAGGAAGATCAGGTGCTGGGTCGGGGTCGCGCCGCGCCCGCCCGCGTCCAGGGGCCAGTGCAGGCCCGCGTAGCCGGCGTCGTACAGCCGGCGCTGCCAGCCCGCGTCGTAGGCGCGGCGGGCCGGCCAGTCGTCGGGGGACGGCCCGGGGGGCAGGGCGGGCAGCTCCTTGGCGAGCCACTCGCGCAGCCGGGCCCGGAACTCCCGCTCCTCCTCGGTGTAGGTCAGGTCCACTGGCGGTTCCCGCGGTCACGGTCGAGGTCCAGGCCCAGCATGCGGATGGCGTTGCCGCGCATCAGCTTGTAGACGGTCTCGTCGTCGAGGCCCTTCACGTGGTCGAGGGCGACGTCCTTGGTGTGCGGGAAGGTCGAGTCGACGTGCGGGTAGTCGGTCTCGAAGGTCGCGTTGTCGCGTCCGACGACGTCGAGCGAGGCGATGCCGTGCTTGTCGCGGAAGAAGCAGCAGAACATCTGCCGGTAGTAGTACGTGGACGGCGGCTCCGGGATCAGGTCGCGGACCCCGCCCCAGGCGCGGTGCTCGCGCCACACGTCGTCGGCGCGTTCCAGGGCGTACGGGATCCAGCCCATCTGGCCCTCGCTGTAGGCGAGCTTGAGCGTCGGGAACTTCACCAGCACCCCGCTGAACAGGAAGTCCATCATCGAGGCCATCGCGTTGTTGAAGCTGAGCGAGGCCTGGACGGCGGGCGGCGCGTCGGGGGACGCGGCGGGCATCTGGGAGGAGGAGCCGATGTGCATGTTGACGACGGTGCCGGTCTCCTGGCAGACGGCGAAGAAGGGGTCCCAGTAACCGGAGTGGATCGACGGCAGGCCGAGGTAGGTCGGGATCTCGGAGAAGGTCACGGCGCGCACGCCCCGCGCGGCGTTGCGCCGGACCTCCGCCACGGCGAGGTCGATGTCCCAGAGCGGGATGATGCAGAGCGGGATCAGCCGTCCGCCGCTGTCCCCGCACCACTCCTCCACCATCCAGTCGTTGTACGCGCGCACGCAGGCGAGGGCCACTTCCTTGTCGTGCGCTTCGGCGAAGGTCTGGCCGCAGAAGCGGGGGAAGGTCGGGAAGCACAGGGAGGCCTCGACGTGGTTGAGGTCCATGTCGGCGAGGCGCGCGGCCGGGTCCCAGCAGCCGCGGCGCATCTCCTCGCGGGTGATGCCCTCCAGGGTCATGTCGTCGCGGTCGAAGCCGACGGCGGCGATGTTGCGCTTGTACGGGAACTTGAGGTCCTCGTAGATCCACCAGTCGGTCGGCGGCCCGTCGGGGTCCATGGAGATCACGTACTTGCCGCCGGTGTAGACGAGCTCGCCGATGCCCGCGGTCAGCGCCTTGGGTCCGCGGTCGCGGTATGCGGCCGGCAGCCACACGTCGAAGAGGTGGGCGGGTTCGATCACGTGGTCGTCGACGCTGATGATCCGCGGCAGTTCCGTGTCCGTGTCCATGGTGTCCGGTGTTCCCCTCGCCGTATCTGATGGACCGTCAGAAACAAGCTAGCCCCGCCACCTCTGGACCGGCAAGCGCCGGAGCCCTACGCTCTCGCCAGTTCTGACACATCGTCAGCCAAGGGGAGGCCGGGATGACGGCGACGGACGGGTCCGGGACGACGGCGGCGGAGCCCGGGGCGACCGCGGCTCGCGAGGCGGCGGCGGACCGGGCCAGGACCAGGGCGGCGGCTCGCGGGGCGGCCGGGGAGACGGCGCGGGCCCTCGGCGGCTGCGCCACCCTCTGGGAACTCGTCGCCCGCCGGGCCGCGCTCACCCCCGCCGCCCCCGTGCTCATCGAGGCCGCCCCGGACCCCGCCGACGACCGCACCCTCACCTTCGGCGCGCTGCACGAGCGCGCCGAGCGGGTTGCGGCGGGCCTGTACGGGATGGGGGTGCGTCCGGGCACCGTCGTCGCCTGGCAGCTGCCGACCCGCATCGAGACGGTGCTGCTCTCCCTCGCCCTGGCCCGGCTCGGCGCCGTCCAGACGCCCGTCATCCCCTTCTACCGGGACCGCGAGGCCGGCTTCGCACTGCGCGAGTCGGGGGCCGAGTTCTTCGCCGTCCCCGGGGAGTGGCGCGGCTTCGACCACACCGCCATGGCCGCCCGGCTGGGGGCGCGGGGCGTCTTCCGGGCCTACGCGGACCTCCCGGCCGGCGACCCGGCCGTGCTGCCCGCGCCGCCCGCCTCCGGGACGGACGTGCGCTGGATCTACTGGACCTCCGGCACGACCTCCGACCCCAAAGGCGTGCTGCACACCGACCGGTCCCTGATCGCGGGCGGCTCCTGCCTGGCCCACGCCCTGCGGCCGGACCCGGGGGACGTGGGCTCGGTGGCCTTCCCGTACGCGCACATAGGCGGCCCGGACTACCTGGTGATGCTGCTGCTGTACGGGTTCCCGGCGGTCCTGTTCGAGAAGTTCGCGATGCCGGACGCGCTGGCCGGCTACCGCCGCCACGGGGTCACGATCGCCGGCGGCTCCACCGCGTTCTATTCGATGTTCCTCACCGAGCAGCGCAAGGACCCCGGTACGAAGCTCATCCCGAGCCTGCGCCTGCTGGCGGGCGGCGGCGCCCCCAAGCCGCCGGAGATCTACCACGCGGTGGTCCGCGAACTGGGCTGCAAGCTCACCCACGGCTACGGCATGACCGAGGTCCCGATGATCACGATGGGGGACCCGGACGACACCGACGAGAACCTCGCGACGACCGAGGGCCGGCCCCCGCAGGGCATGTCGATCCGGATCACGGCCCCGGACGGCACCCCGCTCCCGCCGTCCGCCGACGGAGAGGTCCGGCTGCGCGGCGAGGCCGTCTGCCGCGGCTACCTGGACCCCGACCGGTCGGCGGAGGCCTTCGACGCCGACGGCTACCTGATCACCGGCGACCTCGGCCACCTCGCCCCGGGCGGCCACCTGGTCCTGACCGGCCGCAGCAAGGACGTCATCATCCGCAAGGGCGAGAACATCTCGGCGAAGGAGATCGAGGACCTCCTCCACCTGCTCCCCGCAGTCGCCGACGCCGCCGTCATCGGCCTCCCGGACCCGGAGCGCGGCGAGCGCGTCTGCGCGGTGGTCGAACAGCCGCCGGGCGCCGCCCCGTTGACCCTCCCCACGGTCACGGCCCACCTGCGCGCCCAGGGCCTGTCCCCGCACAAGCTGCCGGAGCAGCTGGAGCTGGTGGCGGCCCTGCCGCGCAACGAGGCGCTGCGCAAGGTGCTCAAGTACAAGCTCCGCGAACGCTACGCCTGAACGCGACGGAGGCGCCGGCCCCCGGGACCCCCGATGGGGGTCCGGAGACCGGCGCACGCGCCTGCCGTGACTAGATGTTCTTCAGGTACCCGCTCTTGAAGCCGTAGGCGTTGGCGACGACCTGCTGGCGCTTGTCGATCTCGACGCCGAAGCCCTTGTAGATGATCGAGCCCTCCCAGACGACCTGGCCGATGGCGTTGCCGTCGGCCAGCTGGGCCTTCGGGACACCGTGGCCGATGGAGACGGCGCCGTTGAAGTTGCGCTTGCCGCAGTCCGCGTGGTCGACCTTGTCGATCTTCGAGCCGTTGGTGTGGTAGTTCACCCACACGCTCAGCTTGGTGATGGTGATGCCGAAGATCTTCTGGCGGACGGTGTAGGTGGTGTCCCACCAGCCGGCGTGCAGCTTGCCCGCGGCCGAGACCCCGGAGGCGTCCGCGGCGTCGGGGGTGAAGGTGGCGTCGCTGTCACCCGCGATCTGGACGTCGCCGTCCTTGAGGTTCACCAGCGAGTGCGAGGGGGTGCCGGCGGTGGGGACGTCGGCGACCTCCTCGAGCAGGGCCTTGAGGTTCTCGGGGTCCTCGGCGTAGTTGAGGAATTTGACCTGCTTGTCGTGCGCCAGCGCGTCGAACTCCTTCAGCGCGTCGGCGGCACCCGGCTCGGTGCTGCTCTGGAGGCTCGCCTGGTAGGCGGCGATCCGCGCGCCGTCCTGCGAGATGAGCGAGGCGCTGGCGGTGCCGGTCCCCAGCAGCGCGGTGGAGGCGAGGACGGCGAGAACGGCGGCGGTACGGCGGGGGGTTATGACCTTGGACATCGCTGTGCGAAGGCCTTTCCGTGTTGGGGGGTGGCTTGTGGCCTCAGCTAATCAGCGGAACAAACCGTTCCCGCTCAACGGATCCTCAGATCTTGGATCTTCGTCGCGCCGGGATGCATACAGGCAGTAAATGCCGGGCCATAGCTGGCAGTTGGGCGAAATGGTGCGCTAGCGTCCGACCCGCCACGAACTGAAAACAGGTGACCCCGGCGGTGCGCCAACACCCCGGGGTCCGACACCGAAGCGAGACCTTCGATGCAGATTCACCTTAGCCGCCGCACGCGCGGTTTCACCGTCCTCGGCAACGACGTCATCCGGGACCGGCGCCTCAGCTTCACCGCCCGGGGGATCCTCGGCTACCTCCTCTCCCTGCCCGGCGAGGCCCGCGAGGACGTACGCTCCCTCGCCGACAACAACCCCGGAGTCGGACGGCGCGGCATCTCCAAGGCCGTCGACGAGCTGATCCGGTACGGGTACTACGTGCGGGAGACCGTACGGGACGCCGTGACCGGGCAAGTCCGGACGAAGGTGTCCGTTTTCGACACCCCGCACGGCCAAGGGGAGCCGGTTCCCGTACTACCGGCCGCCGGTGAACCGATCGACGGGAACGCGGGAGAGTTCCCCCTCCGGGCGAAGCAGAACGAGGAAGAAACACCCTCCCTCCCAGCACCCGTGAAGCTGACGGAGGCCGTCGGCCGAGGGGGTGCGCTGCTCCAGCGGCTCGGCGCGTACGAGCCACGGCTGGCGCTCAGCGCCGCCGAGATCCTCGTCCTGGCGCCGCTCGCCGAACAGTGGGTGGCACACGGGGTACCGGAACTGGAGGCCCGCTCCCTGCTCGCGGACGGGCTGCCCCGGCCCGTCCACTCCGCCCGCGCCCTGCTGGCCGACCGCCTGGTCCGCAAACTCCCCCCGCCCCGGCTCCGCCGCGACCCCGCCGCCCCGGCGGCGCCCCTGCCCGAATGCCCGGCCTGCCGCAACCCCCTCAGCGCCCCGGACGCCCCCTGCACCCCCTGCGCCCAGACACCCGACCAACCGCCCCGCCGGACCCCGCTCTCCCCCTCCGCCGTATCGGCCCACGCCACGACCGTCCGCCAAGCCCTCCGCGGCATCCCGGCACTGGCTCCGTAAGCCGGCGGGTCCGCGCCCTTCCGCATGGGCCCCGGCGCGGCGTCACTGCCGGGCGCGGCGGGCCGGGCGGGGCGTGTCGGAGGGGGTGTCGAGGGCGCCCTGGGCAAGGAGGCCGAGGGCCCGCAGCAGGGCCTCGCGGTCGCCGGCCGGGAGGGAGCCGAGGGCGTCGGCGTGGACCTGGTCGACGATGCGCCGGCTTTCGGCGGCGACGGCGGCGCCCCGTTCGGTGACGGCGATGACGCGGGCCCGCCGGTCCTTGGTGGAAGGCCGTCGCTCGGCCAGCCCCGCCTTCTCCAGCGCATCGACGGTGACGACCATCGTCGTCTTGTCCATGTCGCCGATCTCGGCCAGCTGGATCTGGGTCCGCTCCTCCTCCAGCGCGTGGACGAGGACGCAGTGCATGCGGGCGGTGAGCCCGATCTCGCCGAGGGCGGCGGCCATACGCGTACGCAGGACGTGGCTGGTGTGGTCCAGGAGGAACGAGAGGTCGGGCTCGGTCCGGGCGGGTGACATCGCGGTCATGGACCCAGCCTAACCGTTAGGTCCGAAATAAATCGTCTGCAACAAAACTATCTGCTACGGTCCCACTATCGCTCGGCCTTCCGCCCGCTCACCGGAGAGAGAGACAGACCGATGTCCGCCATCACGCGCACCTCCCCCCTGGCCACCGCCGCCCGCGGCTCCCGCTTCCGCTCCCGCTGGACCGCCCTCGCCGTTCTCTCCACCGGCGTGCTCATGACCGTCCTCGACGGCAGCATCGTCACCGTCGCGATGCCCGCCATCCAGGACGACCTCGGCTTCACCCCCGCCGGCCTGAGCTGGGTCGTCAACGCCTACCTGATCGCCTTCGGCAGCCTCCTGCTCCTCGCGGGCCGGCTCGGCGACCTGATCGGCCGCAAGCGGATGTTCCTGGCCGGTACCGGCGTCTTCACCGCCGCCTCGCTGCTCGCCGGGTACGCGGCCTCCCCCGCCGTCCTCCTGGCCGCGCGGTTCCTCCAAGGCGTGGGCAGTGCCATGGCTTCCGCCGTCAGCCTCGGCATCCTGATCACCCTGTTCACCGAGCCCAGGGAACGGGCCAGGGCGATAGCCGTCTTCTCCTTCACCGGCGCGGCGGGCGCCTCGCTGGGCCAGGTCCTCGGCGGGGTCCTCACCGACGCGCTCGACTGGCACTGGATCTTCTTCATCAACCTGCCGATCGGGCTCGCGGCGCTGCTCCTGGCCGTTCGCGCGATCCCCGCCGCGCCCGCGGCCGCCGGCACCCCCGCGGGTGCGGACGTACTCGGCGCGGTACTCGTCACGGCCGGATTGATGGTGGGCATCTACGGCGTGGTGAAGGTGGAGGAGTACGGCTGGTCCTCCACGCACACTCTCGGCCTCGGGGCGCTGGCCCTGGTCCTGCTGGCGGCCTTCACCGCGCGGCAGGCGACGGCCCGCACCCCCCTGATGCCGCTGCGGATCTTCCGCTCCCGCGCCGTGGTCGGCGCGAACCTGGTGCAGATGCTGATGGTGGCCGCGCTGTTCTCGTTCCAGATCCTCGTCGCCCTCTACCTCCAGAAGGTGTTGGGGTACGGGGCCGGCGCGACGGGTCTGGCCATGCTGCCGGCCGCCCTCGTGATCGGAGCGGTCTCGCTGGGCGTCTCGGCCCGGCTGAACTCCCGCTTCGGTGAGCGCGCCGTCCTGTCCGCCGGGCTCGGCCTGCTGGTCGTGGCGCTGGGTCTGCTCACCCGCCTGCCGGTGCACGCCGACTACGTACGGGACTTGCTGCCGGTGATGCTGCTCGCCGCAGGCTTCGGCCTGGCCCTGCCCGCGCTCACCGCCCTGGCCATGTCACAGGCCGGGGACCACGACGCGGGACTCGCGTCCGGCCTGTTCAACACCACCCAGCAGATCGGCATGGCCCTCGGCGTGGCCGTCCTGTCCACCCTGGCAGCCTCCCGCACCGCCTCCCTCGCCTCCGCCGGCCGGACCTCCGCCGAGGCGCTCACCGGCGGCTACCACCTGGCCTTCGGCATCGGGGCCGGTCTGCTGCTCACCGCGGTGGTCATCACCGCGACCCTGCTCCGGGGAGTGCGCCGCGGCTGATGTTCCACGTGGAACCCCGCCCCGGCGCCCCGCCCCACCTCCGCCCGAGGGGTCAGGCGTCCGGGGCGGCCACGCCGCAGTAGGCGGCGAAGGCCGTGAGGATCTCGTCCTCCGAGATGCGGTCGTCGCCGTCCGTGTCGAGGGCCGTGGCGATCTGGGACGCCAGTTCCGGCGGGGTGCCGAGCACGCGCAGGACGCGGGTCGCCGCGGCCGGGGAGGCGCCGTCCGCCGGGCCGTCCCCGGAGGCCACCGCGATCACCGCGCGCAGGAACGGCCGGGCGATCTCCGCGAAGCGCTCCGGGTTGTCGCGCAGCCGCTTCACCGCACCCGTCACGAACTCCTCGCGGGACACCCGCTGGTCACCGTCGACGTCCGCGATCCCGGCCATGCCCTGCCAGAACGCCTCGGCGCCGGCGAAGACGGCCTGGCCCTGCTCCGACCGGGCCCGGACGCCGAATTCGGCCAGCACGGCCCGCGCGGCCACGCTGAAGTCCTCCCGGTCGATGTAGCCGGAGCCGTCCTGGTCGAAGGTGGCGAATCGGGAGGCGATCTTGCGCTCGTACTCTGCGCTGTCCATATTCGGCGGTCCGCCTTCACATGTGCGTGTGGGTGCAGTTGAGGTGCGGTCAAGACGTGCGGTCAAGCCGCGCAGATCAAGACAAGGCAGGAGCGTACGTCCTCGGTGGCCCGTGCGTTAAGCCGAGCCGTCGGAGAGATGGCCGCATCGAACCCGCGCACGGGAAGCGCGGCAGGGCGCGTACAGATGTGCCTATGCGGGCGTCATGTTCCGCCCGGAAGGCCCGCGTCGCCCGTAGCACGACGGGCACACTTCCGGGGCGGGCTTCCCGCAAAAACGGGCGGATCCCGCCAGCTGCCGACTACATTCGACGGGTCGACACACGGCTGGGCTGGGGGCACGATGCCGAAGGACGCACCACCGCGCTGGGACCGCCGCATGCAGCAACGCCTCGCCCGCGGTGAGGCCGCCGCGCTCGGGGAGTTGTACGACCGCTTCGCCTCGCTGGTGCACAGCCTCGCGCACCGGGTGCTGGGTGACGAGACGGCCGCGGACCGGATCACCCGCGAGGTGTTCGGGTACATCTGGGAGAACCCGGACGCCTACGACCCCAAGCAGGGCTCCCTGCGCTCCTGGGTCGCCCGGATCACCCAGGGCCAGGCCGTGGCCCGGCTGCGCCAGGCCGAACTCGGCCGCGGCTCCCGCGAGGAGCTGGAGCAGAAGGTGCGCAGCGCCAACGCGGCCGCCCGCGCGGACTACATCGTCACGTCCATGCCCGCGCCGTTGCGCTCCGCGCTGGAGCTCGCGTACTTCAAGCGGCGCGACTACCGGCAGGCCGCCGCCGACCTCAAGATCAGCGAGGACGAGGCGCGGCGCCGGCTGCGGCTCGGACTCCAGTTGCTGTCGACCGCCAACGCCCTCCCGCGGGAGGACACCGCCCCGCCCGGATACGGCCCGCCCGGATATGGAACGCCCCGATGACCGGCCCCGCCGAAGACGCGCCCGACGACGGTTACGAGCGGCCCGTGGGCGGTGCCGCGCGGATACCGGGCCCGCGCGGGGCCGCCGACGACCTCGAACCGCCGCCGGGCCCCCGGCCGGTGCCGGAGCCGGTGGACGGAGCCGCGCCCGTGCCGGTTGACGTACCCGCGCCGGAACCGCCGCCCACGCACGCCGTACTGAAGTCCCTGCTCGGGGCGTGGGCGCTGGCCGCCTGCTCCGCCGAGGAGACCCAGGCGGTGGAGGACCACCTGACCGAGTGCGCGCCCTGCGCCGAGGAGGCGCTGCGGCTACGGGACGCCGTCGGGCTGCTGCACCCGGAAGAGAGCCTGGACCTGAAACCGCTGCTGCGCTCGCGGGTGCTGGAGGACTGCCTGGGCAAGCGCCCGGCCCGCATCCCCGTCCCGGCGTGGGCGACCCCGTACGACACGGAGACCGCGCGGCTCGACGCCCTGCTGCGGGACTTCGGCGACTCGGAGTGGCACACCCCGGTACGGCTCAAGTGGTTCGAGGAGGAGCGGCGCCGGTCGCGGCGCACCACCGTGGCGGGGGTGATCGGCCACCTGCTGACGGTGGACGGGCTCGTCGCGACGGCGCTCGGGCTGGACGACCCGCTGGGCGCGCAGGCACCGTCGGGCGGTACGACGGAGCGCACCGAGTTCTTCTGGGGCTCCGCGCCGCACCCGGCCACCCGCCAGGTCCGCGAGCCGTGGCGGGAGCAGGGCCACACCCTGGTCCGTACGGTCTCCTTCGCGGGCCACGGCGTGGCCGAGCTGGAGGTCGACTACGGGAGCTTCGCCCTGCCGCTGGGGGACGCGTTCCTGGAGCGGGCCTTCGAGTGCTGGGTGCACGCGTGGGACATCGCGGAGGCGGTGGACTACCCGTACGAGCCGCCGTCCGGGCCGCACCTGCACCGCATGATCGACCTGGCGGCGCGGCTGCTGCCGGGCGCGCTGGCCGAACGGCGCCGCGCGGGTCTCGCGGGACCGCCGCACGGCCTGGTCGCGGCGGGCGCCCCGGGGCGGACCCTGCACCTGGAGATCGAGGGCGCGGGCGGCGGCTGGGACATCGCGCTGGACTCCCCGGCGGCGAAGCCGTCGTCGGACCACACGGTGGCGGAGATCGCGCTGGACGGCCTGGAGTTCTGCCAGCTGGCCGCCGGCCACATCTCCCCGGAGGAAGCGGCGGCGGGCCAGCACGGCGACCGCGAGGCGATCCGCGACGTCCTCTTCGCGGCGGCTTCGCTCAGCCGGCTGTAGCGCGGTTGCCCATAGCGCCGCCGCCTGTAGCGCCGTCGCCCGGCGGCGCTACAGGCGCAAGCGCAACAGGCGACGGCGCAACAGGCACTACGGACACGCCACGCCCGTCACGCGCGTCACGCGAAGACCACCGTCCGGGTCCCGTTCAGCAGCACGCGGTGTTCGCTGTGCCACTTCACCGCACGGGCGAGGGCCTGGCACTCCACGTCGCGGCCGATCGCGACCAGCTGTTCCGGGGTCACCTCGTGGCCCACCCGCTCGACCTCCTGCTCGATGATCGGGCCCTCGTCCAGGTCGGCCGTGACGTAGTGCGCGGTCGCACCGATCAGCTTCACGCCCCGCGCGTGGGCCTGGTGGTACGGCTTCGCGCCCTTGAAGCTCGGCAGGAAGGAGTGGTGGATGTTGATGATCCGCCCGCTCAGCTCCCGGCACAGGGTGTCCGACAGCACCTGCATGTACCGGGCCAGCACCACCAGTTCGACGTTCTGCGCGCGCACCAGCTCCAGCAGCTCCGCCTCGGCCGCCGCCTTGGTGTCCTTCGTCACCGGGATGTGCACGAACGGGACGTCGTAGGAGCCGACCAGCTCCGCGAAGTCGGTGTGGTTCGAGACCACCGCCGCGATCTCCACCGGCAGCGCGCCGATCCGCGACCGGAACAGCAGGTCGTTGAGGCAGTGCCCGAACTTCGACACCATCAGCACGATCCGCATCCGCTCGTCGGAGCGGTGGATCTGCCAGTCCATCTTGAAGGAGTCCCCGATAGCGGCGAAGCTGGCCCGCAGCTTCTCCACGGTGGCCGGCGCGTCCGCCTCGAAGTGCACCCGCATGAAGAACAGGCCGGTGTCTCGGTCGCCGAACTGCCGGCTGTCCTCGATGTTGCATCCGGTCATGAACAGGTAGCTGGACACGGCGTGCACAATGCCCTTTTTGTCCGGGCAGGAGAGGGTCAGGACGTACTGCTGCGGCTGCGCCTGGCGCTGCGGGTCATCGTTCATGACGGCAAAGCCTTTCACACCGCGCGGGTGATGATTCTCAGCAGTTCGAGGGAGCGTGGCGCGGCGTCCGGATCGTCCCCGTCCGCCGTCGCGAGCCGTACGTGGGCCTCGCGCGCCGCCCGCACCGCCTCGGGCCAGGCGTGGTGCTCCAGGTACACGGACACGGGCGCGTCCGGGCCGACCTGGTGCAGGATCCGCAGCACGCGCAGGACCGCGAGGTCCACGAGGGCCGCCTCGCCCGAGTCGCGGAAGATCGTGCCGACGTACTTCTCGGCCGACCAGCTGTCCAGCCAGGTGTCCTCCACGAGCCGGTACACGGCGTCGGTGACGTCCCCGTACCCTTCGACGCCGGCCAGCCAGACCTCCTCCTGGAACACCGGGTCGGAAAGCATGTGCAGCGCCGAGCGCACGTTGCTGCGCCAGCGCCACCACGGCATGTCGTTGAGGGGCATGCCGCCCATGGTGGAGGAGCGGCCGCCGCGGCGGGAAGAGTTCTTCGAACCTTGGGCGAATGTCACGCTTTCGATCGTACGTTCCCCCGTGGCGCGATCTTGAAGCACCTGTGTGTGACCGGACCCCCGCAATTCACCTCCCCGTCACCGCATGTTGTGTACACCTCATGCCCGCGTTCCCCGGGGGGCGGAATGGTGCGTGGACATGACCGACCGGCGACGCACGACCTCCCTGTCCCGCACCCTCCTGGCCACGGCGATGGGTGCGTGCCTCGTCGCCGGCTGCGGGGTGGTCCCCGGGGGCTCGGGGGGCTCCGGGGGCACCATCACCGTGATGACCTTCGCCCCCATGGGCACCAAGGCGACCAACATGCCCGGCATGCCAGGCATGGCCAAGGCGTACGAACGCTGGGTCAACGCCAAGGGCGGCATCAACGGCCACAAGCTGCGCGTGCTGACCTGCAACGAGCAGAACACCCCGACCGGCGCCGCCGACTGCGCGCGCAAGGCCATCGCCGAGAAGGCCGTCGCCGTCGTCGGCTCGTACAGCCAGCACGGCCGCGCCTTCATGGCCCCCCTGGAGGCCGAGGGCATCCCCTTCATCGGCGGCTACGGGGTCTCCTCCGAGGAGTTCGAGAGCACCCTCTCCTACCCCGTCAACGGCGGCCAGCCCGTCCTCCTCGCGGGCGCCGGCCACCAGCTCGGCAAGGTGTGCAGCCAAGTCGCGCTGGTCCGCCCCGACACCCTCGCGGGCGACTCCATGCCGGTGCTGCTCAACGCCGGGCTGCGGGCCAACAAGGTGCCGGACGCCGCCGACATCCGGGCGGCCGAGGACGGCGCCGACTACACGGCGCAGGCCCGCGAGGCACTGGTCGACTCCACCGGCTCCGCCGCCAAGGACCGCGGCTGCGTGACGGCGGTGCTCGGCGAGCGCACGGAGACCTTCCTCGACGCCTTCCGCCGCACCGACGACAAGCACAAGAAGCCGCAGATCGCCTCCGTCCTCGGCAGCGTCAGCCAGGCGCTGGTCGACCGCACCGGCGGCCGCGAGAGCCCCTTCGAGGGCGCCTACCTCACCAGCTGGTACCCGGTGGCCGGCGACCCGCTGTGGGGGCCGATGCGCAAGGTGATCTCCGAACAGGCCTTCGGCGACGACAGCGTGGACCCCGACGACAGCGGGACGCAGACCACCTGGATCGCGTACACCGTGCTGAACGAGATCGTCAGCCGCCTCAAGCCGGACGAGGAGGTCACCGCGCGGAAGATCGCGAAGACCCTCAACCAGACGGCGGGCGTCCAGACCGGCGGTCTCACCCCCGAGCTCAGTTGGCGCTACCAGGACGTACGGGCCGTCGCCGGGTTCCCGCGCATCTCCAACGGGCGGGTCACCTTCCAGGTCGTCCAGCAGGGCCGGCTCGTCGCCCAGCCGGGCGAGGAATCCCAGGACATGACCCCGACCCTGGAGCAGGCGCCCCGCGCGGCCTGATGGCCGGGGCGCCGGGCGTCACAGCTCGGTCTTGTCCCGGCGGGTGAGGCCGTACTTGGCCGCGATCGAGTTCCACATGGTCGCGGCCGACTCCTTGGCCCGGGTCGCCTCGCCGCTGGACTTGTTGCCGTCGGCGGCGTTGCCGGTGGACTTCGCCTTGCCGTCCTTGCACTTGCCCTTGTCGTGGTTGACGTCGTCCGCCCAGCCCGCGTAGCTGCGGTCGGCGGCGGCCGAGGACTTCCACGCCTTGGTGAGGGCGGCGGCGAGCTTCGCGTGGTCCGGCAGCTCGTCCATCTTCAGGTCCTGGAGCCGGGTGACCATGTCGTCGCGCTTGCTGGCGGCGTCCCGCAGGTCCAGGGCCGCCTGGTCGAGGTTGCGGCAGCTCTTGACGTCGTCGACGGCCTTGATCACCGCCGCCCGGCTCTCGTTGCTGTCCGCGAGCACCTTGTCGAGCTGGACGGCCTGCGGGCGGGCCGGGTCGACCTGGGCGTCACCGGCCGCAGCCGCGGCGGAGCCGGTCGGGGCGGGGGCCTCGGCGGCGCCCGGGTCGCTGTTGGCGGCCTTGCCGCCGTCGCCGAGCAGCGAGCCGACGCCGAGGCCGGCCACGGCGAGGCCGATGACGGCGGCGGCGATGACCCCGGCCGAGACCTTGCGCGGCGGCGCGGGCGGGGGCGGGGCAGGTGCGTACTGCTGCTGCGGCTGGGGCGGTACTGGGCCGGCCGGAGGTCCTACGGTGCCGCGGCCGCGCGGTGCCCGGCGCGGGACCGGCTCCTGGATCTTGGGCAGTTGCTGGGTGCTCCCGGCGCCGTCGTCGTCGCTGCGGAACAGGCCGTCGAAACCCTGCACGGCGGAGTCCGCGGGCGCGGCCGGGACGGGCGGGATGTACTGCGTCGCCGCCTCGTGATGGGCGGGACCGTCAGCGGCCGGGACCGGCGGCATGAACTGCGTCGCCGCCTCGTGATGGGCGGGACCGTCAGCGGCCGGGACCGGCGGGATGAACTGCGTCGCCGCCTCGTGCGGGGCGGGGCCGTCCACCACCGGCGGGATGTACTGCGTCGCCGCCTCGTGCGGGGCGGGGCCGTCCACCACCGGCGGGATGTACTGCGTCGCCGCCTCAACGGGGCCCGGTGCGCCCGGTATGGGCGGGATGTACTGGGTCATCGCCTCCGGCAGCGGCGGGTACCCGTACCCGTGCGGGTCCCCCGGCCCCTCGAAGCCCGGGCCGACCACGTGCCCCGGCTGCGGGGCGTACCCGGGCGGGGCCTGCGGCGGGTACCCGTACGCGGGACCGCCCGGCGCCGGCTGCTCCTGCACCCCGTACGCCGGGTAATGCGGCTGCCGAGAGCCGTACTCGGACTGCTGGGCGCCGTACTCCGGCTGCGGTGCGCCGTACTCGGGCCCCTGCGCCCCCGGCCCCGGGTCCTGGCCCCACGGCACGCCGGCCTGCGGGGCGGCCTCGTGGCCGCTCCCCTGTCCGCTCTCCGTCACCGGGAACTCCTTCACCGACCTGCCCGCACGTACGGAACCGTCGGCCCACGCTACCCGGTCACCGGCCGCCCCGGTCAGTCCACCCGGAGCCGCACCCCGCCTCAGGCCGCCGCCACCTCCAGCCGCGCCGCGAACTCCCGCACCGCCGCCTCCTCGCGGTACGGCTCCAGCCGGGCCCGGAAGTCCTCCAGGTACTCCGCCCCGCGCCGGGTGCGCAACGAGTCCAGCAGATCGGCCGCCTTCGCCGCCGTCTGGCAGGCCTGCTCCACCTCCCGCTGCTGTACCTGCGCCGCCGCCAGCAGCAGCAGCCCGATCGACCGGCGCCGCGCCTTGGCCTCGGGCAGGCCCCGCAGGGCCTCCTCGGCGCGCCGGGCCGCCGCGTCGGCCTGGCCGAGGTCCCGGTGGCAGTGGGCCAGCTCGTCGGCGAGGTAGGCCTGGTCGAAGTGGCGGATCCACACCGGGTCGTCGCCCGACTCGGGCTCCGCCCGCTCCAGCGCGGTCACCGCCCGCCCGGACAGCACCGCCGTGGCCCGGGCGTCGCCCAGCAGCGCGTGCCCGCGCGCCTCGGCGGCGTAGAACATCGCCTCCACCCGCGGCGTGACCTGCCCGCGCGTGCCCTCCTGGGCGGCCCGGGCCAGCTGCGCGATCTCCCGCGGGTTGCCCAGTTCGGCGGCGAGGTGGCTCATGGACGCGGCCAGCACGTAGCCCCCGTACGCGCGGTCGCCGGCCGCCTGGGCCAGCCGTAGCGCCTGGATGTAGTAGCGCTGGGCCAGGCCCGGCTGGCCCGTGTCCACCGCCATGTAGCCCGCGAGTTCCGTCAGCCGGGCCACGGCCGCGAACAGCGCCCGCCCGACCGGTTCCCGGTAGGAGCCGCCGATCAGCCCGGACACCACGGAGTTGAGGTAGTGCACCACGACCGGGCGCACGTGCCCGCTGCCGAAGCGGTGGTCGAGCTCCTTGAGGGCCTCGGTGGTCGCCCGTACCGCTTCGACGTCGGGCATCCCCACGCGCGAGCCGCTGTTGCGGGCCACCTGCGGGTCGGCGCCGGTGATCAGCCAGTCGCGGCTGGGCTCGACCAGGGCGGAGGCGGCAACGCTGGAGCCGGAGAGGAAGTCGCGGCGGCCGACGTCGCTGCGCCACAGCTCGCAGACCTGCTCGATGGCGCCGATGACGGTCGGCGAGAACTGCAGGCCGACGCCGGAGGCGAGGTTCTTGCCGTTGGCCATGCCGATCTCGTCGATGGTGACGGTCCGGCCGAGTTTGCGGCCGATGGCCTCTGCGATGATGCCCGGCGCCCGGCCGCGCGGCTGCTGTCCGCGCAGCCACCGGGCCACGGAGGTCTTGTCGTAGCGGAGATCGAGGCCGTGCTCGGCCCCGCACATGTTCACGCGCCGGGCGAGCCCGGCATTGGAGCACCCGGCTTCCTGGATGAGCGCCTGCAGCCGTTCGTTCGGCTGGCGGGCGAGGAGAGGCCTGGCTGCCATGAAAACCCCCTGAAGCCGCGGGAGAGCGATGGAATGATCACTTCCCGCCTGATGTGCGGAGAATCTTCCTCTCTGCGTGGTGTCGCTACCCACGGACCGCGCCCCGGGCTCCTACGCGCCCCCGCCCGTGCTTCCGTGCGCCCCATTTGCAGGATCGATGCTCCGCCCACGGGCCGGTTTACGCCCGTAACCCCGCGTGGGTGCGGGAGTTGTGATGGGCGTGGAAGAGACCATCGGAGTCACGGAGACCGCACCCATCCCCAAGCAGCGCGGCGAGCAGCTGCTGGACCATGCCGTGCGGTACGCGGAAGAACGGCACTGGGATGTCTTCGCGGGCACCTGGCTGGAGGCGGGCGACGGCCGGGAGGTGTGCTCCTGCGGGGACCCGGAGTGCCCGGCGCCCGGCGCCCACCCGGCGGTGCAGGACTGGGCGGCGCTGGCCACCGGCAGCGCGGTGCAGGTGCGCCGGATCTGGGCGAAGCAGCCGCGGGCCTCCATCCTGCTGCCGACGGGCCGGACCTTCGACGCCATCGACGTGCCGTCCGCCGCCGGGATCCACGCCGTGGCGCGGCTGGAGCGGATGCAGCGCACCCTCGGCCCGGTGACCCTCACCCCGGACCACCGGATGCTGTTCTTCGTCCTGCCCGGGGCCGGGGCCAAGGTGCCGGACCTGGTACGGAATCTGGGCTGGTCGGCGCCCGCGATCGACATGGTCGCCCGGGGCGAGGGCGAGTACGTCGCCGCTCCGCCCACCCGCTTCGGCGGCCGGGGCCCGGTGCAGTGGGCCTGCAAGCCCACCCCGGCGAACCGGTGGCTGCCGGACACCGAGGAGCTGATCGACGCGCTCGCCTACGCCTGCGGCAGCCAGGCCGCCGCGGCGCGGGCCGGCCACAGCGCCTGAGTTCATGACATACGTAACTGCCGCCGCCTCGTCCCCTGCTCCTATGGTGAGGAACGTACGACCACGGGGATCAGGACGAGAGGCAGGCGCATGCCGGACCAGGGTGATGCGACGAGCAGGACGGACGGCGGAGCGGGGGGCGTGCGATCCGCGCTGCCCGCCGCCGTGCGGATAGAGGGGCTGTGGAAGCGGTTCGGCGAGCAGGTGGCCGTGGCCGGCATCGATCTGGAGATCCCGGCGGGCCGGTTCATCGGGCTCGTCGGACCGAACGGCGCGGGCAAGACCACGACGCTGTCGATGGTGACCGGACTGCTGCGCCCCGACATGGGGCGGGTGTTCGTCGCCGGACATGACGTGTGGGCGGACCCGGCCGAGGTGAAGTCGCGGATCGGCGTCCTGCCGGAGGGGCTGCGGCTGTTCGAGCGGCTCTCCGGGCGGGAACTGCTCGGCTACATGGGCCGGCTGCGCGGGCTGCCGGGCGAGGAGACCGACAAGCGGGCGACGCAGCTGCTGGACGTGCTGGACCTCGCGGGCTCGCAGCACAAGCTGGTCGTCGACTACTCGACGGGCATGCGCAAGAAGATCGGGCTGGCGGCCGCGCTGCTGCACAACCCGGAAGTCCTCTTCCTGGACGAGCCGTTCGAAGGCGTCGACCCGGTGTCCGCGCAGACCATCCGCGGAGTGCTGGAACGTTACACCGCCTCCGGCGCCACCGTGGTGTTCTCCTCCCACGTGATGGAACTCGTCGAGTCGCTGTGCGACTGGGTGGCCGTGATGGCCGGCGGCCACATCCGCGCGGCGGGCCCGCTGGCCGACGTACGGGGCGCCGCGCCCTCCCTCCAGAACGCGTTCCTGGAACTGGTCGGAGCGCACGACCGGGCCGCGGGCGACTCCCTGGACTGGCTGGGCGGCGGCCGATGAGCGCCCCGGTCACCACCGCCGCCCCGGCGGCGCCCGGTACCGGCGTCCCGGCCGTCTCGCTGACGCCGCTCTTCGTCCGCCTCAAGCTGTCGCTGCTCAAGAACGGGCTGAAGGGCTCCTCGAAGCGCAAGGCGGCCTGGTTCGGCACCCTCGTGCTGGCGCTGGTGGTGGGCTTCTTCGTCACGCTGGGGCTGGCCCTGCTGCACGGCAACGCGCACGCGGGAACGGTCGTCGTGATCCTCGCGGCGATCCTGGCGCTCGCCTGGAGCTTCATGCCGCTGTTCTTCCCCAGCGGCGACGAGACGCTCGACCCGAGCCGGCTGGTGATGCTGCCGCTGCGCCCGCGTCCGCTGGTACGGGCGCTGCTGGCGTCCTCGCTGGTCGGCATCGGTCCCCTGTTCACGCTGTGCCTGGCCGTCGGCTCGGTGGTGGCGGTGGCGCGGGGCGCGGCCGGGGCGGTGTTCGCCGTCGTGGCCGTTCCGCTGCTGCTGCTGGGCTGTGTGACCCTGGCCCGGGCCGTGGCCACCGCCAACGTACGGCTGTTGTCGAGCCGCAAGGGGCGTGACCTCGCGCTGCTCAGCGGGCTGCTGATCGCGATCGGCGCCCAGCTGGCCAACTTCGCCAGTCAGCGGCTGTTCCAGGCCGGGGGGCTGGCCCAGCTGGAGCCCGCGGAGGCCGTGGTGCGCTGGCTGCCGCCCGCGACGGCGGTGGGCATGGTGGACTCGGCGAGCGAGGGCGACTACGCGGCCGCCGCGGCCCAGCTGGTGCTCACCCTCGCCGCCCTGGCGGGGCTGCTGTGGTACTGGGAGCGCAGCCTGACCCGGCTCATGGTGACCCCGGACGGCTCGACCCTGGCGGCCGCCGCCCCGCGCAAGGACCGCGACACGGGGCCGGGCCTGTGGGCCCTGCTGCCCGGGGGCCGTTCGGGCGCTGCGATGCAGCGCACCCTGCGGTACGTGCTGCGCGACCCCAAGACGAAGTCGGCGTGGGTGACGGCGCTCGCGGTGGGCCTGATCGTGCCGGTGTTCAACGCCCTCCAGGGCACCGGCTCCGTCTACCTCGCCTGCTTCGGCACGGGCATGCTCGGCATCCAGATGTACAACCAGTTCGGCCAGGACACCTCGGCGTTCTGGATGGTGGCGCAGACCCTGTCGACGCCGCGCGACGTCTTCGTGGAGATGCGGGCCCGCGCCGGGGCACTGGCCCTGGTCACGGTCCCGTACGCGGTGCTGGTCACGGCCCTCACCGCCGGGCTGGTCGGCGACTGGGCCTACTTCCCCAGCGCGCTGGGCCTGGCGCTGGCCCTGCTGGGCGCGATGCTGTGCACGGGCGCGGTGGCGTCGGCCCGCTTCCCGTACTCCATCCCCACGGACGGCGCGTTCAAGAACGTCGCACCGGGCCAGGGCGGGCTCGCCTGGCTGAGCATCTTCGGCGGCATGTTCACCTCGGCGGTGATCTGCGCTCCGGTGATCGCGGTGACGGTGTACTTCGCCGTCACCCCGGAGCAACAGCCCCTCGCCTGGACCGTCCTGCCCCTGGGCATCGCCTGGGGCACCCTGGCGGCCTGGGCCGGCCTCCGCCTGGCGGCCCCCATGGCAGCCCGCCGGCTGCCGGAAATCCTGACGGCGGTCAGCAAGGGCTGACGGCCAGCAGCCCGGCCCGCGCTCCCGAAGGCAGCGCGGGCCGGGCTTTTCCGTGTCCCGGTCAGCCGGTGGGGAGCTTCGCCGTGAAGGCGGTCGGGACGCTGACCACGTCGTCGAAGCTGAGCTTGCCCGCGCCGAACTGGTCGGCGGCCATGGCCTTCTTCTTGCCGCCGGTGACCTGCCAGACGGTGTTGCCGTCCGGCGACAGCAGCATGGTGCCGTCGGCCGGGGCCACCTTCGCGGCCGCCGACTTCAGCCACTCGCCCGGAGCCCCCTCCAGCGGACGCTTGTCGTAACCGAAGCCGGTGAAGTCCGCGTAGGACAGCGGCACCGCCACCCCGCCCGCCATCACGTAGACCGTCGAATCCGCGCCCGAGGCATCCTTCACGATCGTGCCGTTGTTCAGCTGGCGCGCGGAGGCCGAGCGCAGCCAGTCCCCGGGGACGCCCATCAGGGAGCGGGAGTCGTAGCCGTTGGCGGTCCACTCGGCCGCCGAGATGTGCAGGGCCGAGCCGTTGACCATGACGTAGCGGGCCGGGTCGGTGCCCGACTGGTCCATGACGACGCGGCCGTTGGACAGGGAGCGCTGGGCGGCGCCCTGCAACCAGGCGGTCGGCACGCCCATGTCGGCGCGGACGTTGTAGCCGTCGGCCGTCCAGTCCGCGGCGGAGATCAGCAGCGCCGCCCCGTCGATGATCACGTAGCGGTTGGCGCCGCCGGCCTGGTCGTGGACCACGGTGCCGGCCGCGGGGGCGCCGGGCAGGCCGTTGAACGCCGCGTTGTCGATGAGGACGATCTTGCTGAGGTCGTAGTGGTCGGGGGTGACGTCGGAACCGGCGACCGGTACGCCCGCCCCGTTGATCAGGACCTTCACGTCCGGGCCGGCCGTCGACTTGACCAGCGTGCCGACGGGCAGCGTGGAGGGGTCCGGGTAGGCCGGGGCGGTGGGGTACGGGTTCGTGTGGTCGGCGCCGAGGCCGGCCGCGGGGCCGCAGGAGGGCCAGGCGCCCTGGCCCTGGCCGGCCAGGATCTTCTCGCCCGTCAGGATCTGCTGCTGCTTGGTCGCCTGGTCGGGCCGGGAGGCGTACTGGGTGCCGCCGAAGGCGCGCCACGTCGACATCGATATCTGGAGGCCGCCGTAGTAGCCGTTGCCGGTGTTGATGCTCCAGTTGCCGCTGGCCTCGCACTGGGCGACCTTGTCCCACGTCGAGACGGCGGCGGCGGAGGCGCCGGTGCTGGTCAGGAGCGGGGCGGCAAGGGCGAGCAGCGCGGTGGCGGTGACGGCGAGTGCGGACTTCTGGCGGGCGGCGGCGGAGCGCATCAAGGTTCCTTCGGGCAGCGTCTGGCGGGCGGGGGCGGGTCGGAGCGGGCCCCGGGCCGCCCGGCCGGCGGGGCCGGGCGGCTCGGGGGTGGTGCTCAGGTGTTCAGGCGGGCTCGGGTGCTCACACGGTGGGGAGCTTCGCCGTGAAGGCGGTCGGGACGCTGACCACGTCGTCGAAGCTGAGCTTGCCCGCGCCGAACTGGTCGGCGGCCATGGCCTTCTTCTTGCCGCCGGTGACCTGCCAGACGGTGTTGCCGTCCGGCGACAGCAGCATGGTGCCGTCGGCCGGGGCGGCCTTCGCGGCCGCCGACTTCAGCCACTCGCCCGGAGCCCCCTCCAGCGGACGCTTGTCGTAACCGAAGCCGGTGAAGTCCGCGTAGGACAGCGGCACCGCCACCCCGCCCGCCATCACGTAGACCGTCGAATCCGCGCCCGAGGCGTCCTTCACGATCGTGCCGTTGGCGACCTGTGCGGCGACCGTCGAGGCGAGCCAGCCGCCGGGGACGCCCATCAGGGAGCGCTTGTCGTAGCCGTTGGCGGTCCATTCGGCCGCCGAGATGTGCACGGCCGCACCGTTGACCATGACGTAGCGGGCCGGGTCGGTGCCCGCCTGGTCCATCAGGACGGTGCCGGTCGAGGGGACCTTCTTCGCGGCGGCCTTCAGCCACTCGCCCGGAACGCCCATCAGGGTCTGGGTGTTGTACTCGTCGGCGGTCCATTCGGCGCCCGAGATGTAGAGGGCCGCGCCGTCGACCATGACGTAGCGATTCGGGTCCTTGCCGGTCTGGTCCATCACCACGATGCCGGTCGTCAGCTTCCGCTGCGCGGCGTTCTGCAGCCAGGCGGTCGGAACGCCCATGTCGGGACGGACGTTGTAGCCGGCCGCGGTCCAGTCCTCGGCGCCGATCAGCAGCGCCGTACCGTCGATGATCACGTAGCGGTTGGCGCCGCCCGCCTGGTCGTGCACCACGGTGCCGGAGGCCGGGGCGCTCGGCAGGGACCGGAAGGCCGTGTCGTCCACGATCACGATCTTGCTCAGGTCGTACTTGTCCGGGGTGACGTCGGAGGCCGCCACCGGAATGCCCGCACCGTTGATCATGACCTTGACGTCGGGGCCGCTCTGCGACTTCACCAGCGTGCCGGCGGGCAGCGAGGACGGGTTGGGGAGCGACGGGGTGTTGCTGCCGGCCGGCGAGACGTACCCGCTGATCCGCTGGCCCCAGGGAGCCGAACCCACGCTGTAGCTGGAGGTGCTGTTGGTGCTGACGTGGCCGGGCCTGGCGCCCTGGTTGCCGCCGGTGATGGTGACCGTACCGCCGGAGACCCCGGTCACCAGGGCAACGTGGTCGGCGTAGTCGCTGCCGTTGTAGTTGTAGACGACCGCGTCACCGACGTGCGGGGTGCTGGAGATCGTCCCGTACTTCTTGCCGTAGTCCATGAAGCTGGCCGCTCTGTCGTCCAGGGAGGACAGGCCGGTGACCCCGTTGCGGGCCCAGACCCAGCCCGCGAAGTCCGCACACCAGGCGTGGGCCGTGGTGGTGCCGCCGTAGCAGCTGCTGGACTGGTTGGGGCCGCCGACGTAACCGCCGTGGGCACATGCGCTGTTGCCGTTCTCGGCGCGGGCCGTGGCCGAGATGCCGTCGGTCAGCGGCGAGGCGCTGGCAGGGGCGGAGCCGACCGCGGTGAGCACGGTGACGGCCAGGGCGGAGGCCGAGGTGAGGCGGATGGCGGTGGCCTTGAGGGCGCGGGACATGACGGAGCTCCTGAGGGCGTGAAGTGAAGTTCGGAGGGGCGCTGCGGTGGCCGCAGGCCGGGCCTGGCGAAGGCCGGAAGGAGGAGGGGCGCCGCGCCGTGGTCACGCGGACGGCTGCCCTGCAGGAGCAGCTGTCGGACGGGTGGGCCAGGGGGCGCCGGGTGGAGCGGTGGGGCAAGTGGGGCAAGTGGGGCTGAGCCTGGCGGGCGTTACTCCCAGACGGTGGTGGACTTGCCGGCCGGGGCGATCTCCCACACGGTGGTGGCGGTGGTGTGGGTGGTGTGGCCGGCGGTCAGCTGGGAGGCCACTGCGGGAGCGAGGGCGGCGAGGGCGAAGGTGGTGACCGCGGCGGCCTGGGCGAAGCGGGTGCGGAGCATGGCAGTGGTCCTTTGCGAGAGCTGGGGCGAAGAGGTTCCGGTGTCCGGATTCGCGTCCCGCGGTGACGTCTCGTCCGGTGTCGCCTGCCGGGTCCGTTTGCTGTTCCCTGCTGGCGATCACTACTTTCGTCGCAGCTCAGAGCGGGTGGAAGGGCTTTCAGGTGGACGGAAACGGCCCTGGACCGATCCGGCCAGGACGGCCGGATGCGGCCTCCAGGAGCCGCTCGTAGTACGGCGTCACGAGGGGCGCGCCGACCCGGCCGACCGACCACCCGCACAGCTCGGGCACCGCCCTCGTCGCACGGTGGCACAGCGCTTCCGCGCGGCGCTCAGCCTCCTCCAGGCCGTCCGCGAGCAGATAGACCCCGAGGACGGGGGACGGCTGTGCGTGCGGGTGCGCGGACACGTGCTCCACCGGCATGTCGGCAGGCGCCAGCGCGCGTACGAGATCGGCCGCCTGCGGCGGGAGCGCGGCTTGCGCGAACGGAGCGCGCAGGCCCACGTGAATGAGATACATGCGCACCACTCTTGCGAACTACCGCGACCGGCCACAGGGCTCTGACCTGGACCGTTGGGGTCGTGGACGGAACCGTCCACACACTTTGCACACAGGTCACGGCGTGCGACGATGCAGTCACCTTGATCGAAAAGGGCTCACACGGGGGGAACCGCTGTGCTCGCCACTCTCGGCCTCGACGCCACGTCGGAGGCCGTCTACCGCGCCATGCTCGCTCACCCGACGGAGGGAGTGCGGGCGCTCGCCGACCGTCTCGCCACGCCCGAGGCGGACATCCGGCGCTGCCTGGACAACCTCAGCGAACTCGCCCTGGTCCGGCCGTCGTACGAGCGCCAGGGGCAGCTGCGCGCGGTGTCGCCCGAGGTCGGCATGGAACTCCTCATGGCGCGCCAGCAGGCCGAACTCGCCGCCCAGCAGCTGCGGATCGAGGCCTCGCGGGCGGCGGCGACGCAGCTCATCGCCGAGTTCGCCGACCTGACACCGGCCTCGTCCAGCCCGGGTGTGGAGCAGCTGCTGGGCCTGGACGCCATCCGGGACCGGATCGCGGGCCTGGCGCGGGAGGCGCGCACCGATCTGATGACCTTCGCACCGGGCGGCGGGCACCGTGCGGAGAGCCTGGAGGCGTCGAAGCCCAACGACCTGGCGCTGCTCGACCGGGGCGTGCGGATGCGCTCGCTCTTCCTCGACAGCGTCCGCAACAGCCAGACGACGGTGGCCTACGCGGCCTGGCTGGGTGAACTCGGCGGCGAGGTGCGGACCGCTCCGGAGCTGCCCACCCGGCTGATGATCTTCGACCGGTCGACCGCGGTCATCCCGGTCAGCAGCGAGGACAGCGCGGCGGGCGCGGTGGTGCTCACCGGGCAGGGCACGCTGATGGCCCTGTGCGCGCTCTTCGACAACGTCTGGGGCGCCGCACGCCCGCTGGGGACGGCCGAGCCGGTACGGGACGAGGGCGGCCTCAGCCCGCAGGAGACCACCGTCATCCGGCTGCTGGCCCAGGGTCTGACCGACGAGGCGATCGCCAAGCGGCTGGCGGTCTCCCCGCGCACCGCCCGCCGGCTGGCCACGGACCTGATGGACCGGCTGAACGCCCGCAGCCGCTTCGAGTTCGGCGTACGGGCGGTCCAGCGCGGCTGGCTGCCGCACGCGGCGGACTGAGACCGACCGGTCCCGGACCGCTACGAATCGGCCTCGATGCCGGCCAGGTCCAGGGAGGACAGGCGGTCGGGGTTGCCGATGGCGGTGATGGCGACGATCAGGCCGTCGGTGACGGTGAAGGCCATGACCGAGAGCGGGCGGCCGTTCGTGGAGACGACGACGCCCGCGGCGCCGTTGACGAGCGCCGGGCGGACGAACGGCGCGAGCCCGCTGAACATGAGTGCCTGACCGGCCACCGTCCGGGCGCCGCTCAGCACGACCGTGTGGCGGGTGCGGCCCGCGGCGCCGTCGGAGCGCAGCACGATGTCGGGGTGCAGCACCGAGACGAGCGCGTCGAAGTCGCCTTCGCGGGCGGCGGCGAAGAACGCGTCGACCACGCGCCGCTGCGCGCCCAGGTCGGGGTCCGGGGCCGGGGCCTGGCCCTGGACCCGGCGGCGGGCGCGGCTCGCCAACTGCCGCACCGCGGCCGGGGTCTTGTCGAGCATCGGGGCGATCTCGTCGAAGGGCACGGCGAACATGTCGTGCAGGACGAAGGAGAGCCGCTCGGCGGGCGACAGCGACTCCAGCACCACCAGCAGGGCCAGCCCGACCGAGTCCGCCAGCATCGCCTGCTGCTCGGGGTCGGTCACCCTCTCGCGGCTGACGACGGGGTCGGGGATGAAGGTCTCCAGCGGATCCTCGCGCCGGGTCGCACGCGAGCGCAGGGCATCCAGGCACAGCCGGGACACCACGGTCGTCAGCCACCCGCCGAGGTTCTCCACCGCGCCGACGTCACTTCGCCCGAGTCGCAGCCAGGCCTCCTGCACGGCGTCCTCGGCCTCGCCGAGGGAACCCAGCATCCGGTAGGCCACGGCCTTCAGGTGCGCACGGTGCTCCTCGAACCGTCCGGCCAGCAGTTCGTGCTCGTCCACGTCTCGCCTTCCCCCTCCACCGCGCCCCGCCTGCGGGAGCCGCCTGCTACGCATCCTGGGCCCTGGCGCGCGCGAACCCCAGGCGGTATCGGCGAGTCCGTCAGGAAAGGGCCCTGACGCCGTCGAGGAACGGCTCCAGCACCGCGCGCCAGGCGGCCGGCTGGTCGTAGTGCAGGTAGTGGCCCGCATCCGGGATCTCGGCGTACCGGCCGGCCGGGAGGACGCGGACCATCTCCTGGGCTTCGGCGCGGCCCAGTTCGCCATCGAGCCCGCGCACGACCAGCGTCGGGCAGCGGACCTGGGCCAGTTCCTCCCAGTGCGCGTCATGGACCCACGTCTCGCGGGCGGTCAGCATCTGGCGGCGGGAGAAAAGGGGGCGCCAGCCGTCCTCGGCCTGGTGCATGACCTCGGCGAAGAACGCGCCGCGGCCGGGATCGGGGCGGTCCACCCGGGGGTCGTCCTCGCCGAACCAGCGGCGGGCCGCGTCCTGGGTGGGGAAGGGCAGCGGCCAGCGGCGGAACCAGTCCTCCCACTCCCGCTGCGAGGCCTCGCCGAGGGCGGAGGCCCGCATGTCGCAGATGACCAGGGCCTCGACCAGCTCCGGGCGGCGGGCCGCGAGCTGCCAGGCGGTGAGGGCGCCCATGGAGTGGCCGATCAGGGTGACGGGGGCGAGGCCGAGCTGTTCGACGGCGGCCTCGGCATCGGCGACGAAGGCCTCGCGCCCGAAGGCCTCGGGGGCGCCGGGGGTGTCGGGGGCGCCCGGGGCATCTGCGGTGCCGGGGGCGTCGCGGCGGCCCGGGGGGCGGCCGCTCTGGCCGTGGCCGCGCTGGTCCAGGGCCACGACCCGGCGGTGCTCGGCCAGCCAGCGGGCGGTGCCGGCCCAGTGCATGGCGCGGCCCATCAGACCGTGGAGTAACAGGACCGCGGGCCGCTCGGCTTCCTCGGGCGCGCGGCGTTCCCCACAGGTCTCCCGGCCCGGTGCGAAGAACTCCCAGGCGGCCAGGCGTACGCCGTCGGCCCCTGTGACATCGATGCGCTGTACCACCGCAGATGCACCCCCTTCGATCCCCGCCAGGGTATCGAACCCGTATTCGAAAACGGCGTTCTCGCCGACAACACCGCTCTTTCGAGTGACCTTGCTCAAGGATTGGCCGCCGCTGCCGATGGAGATCCTTTCAACAGGGAGGCGGGCCGCTCGGGGAAGACGGTCCGAAGGGGATGACCTTGAGAGCTCGGGGCTCCAGGTCAGTCGGGGAGGACAGGTCCCGGCGCCGAAAGGCGCCGGGACCGTTTATTACCGCTCCGGTGCCCTCATCGTCGGCATCGACACGCGGAAGGTTCCACCCGATTTCCGGCCGGCACGCCAGCGCGTGGTGCTGGTGTCCGTCAGCGCTTGGCGACGAACACGTGCGAGGCGACCTCCGCGCCCAGCTCCGCCGCCTCGCCGCCGCTGCCGACCAGCACCCCGCCCGGCGACTCCGTCACGCTCACCACCGAGCCGGGCTGCACACCCGCCCGCCGCAGCGTGTACATCAGCTGCGCGTCGGTCTGGATCGGCTCGCCGATCCGGCGCACCACGACGGTCTTGCCCTCGCTGCCCGGGTCCAGCTCCGAGAGGCTGACCATGCCGTCCTCCAGGAACGGGTCCGCCTCGGCCTTCTCGCCCAGCTCCTCCAGTCCCGGGATCGGGTTCCCGTACGGCGACTCGGTCGGGTGGCGCAGCAGCTCCAGCACCCGCCGCTCCACCGCCTCGCTCATCACGTGCTCCCAGCGGCAGGCCTCGGCGTGCACCTGCTCCCACTCCAGGCCGATGACGTCGACGAGCAGGCACTCGGCCAGCCGGTGCTTGCGCATCACGCGCGTCGCCAGCCGCCGCCCCTCCTCCGTCAGCTCCAGGTGCCGGTCACTGGCCACGGCCACCAGGCCGTCGCGCTCCATCCTGGCGACCGTCTGGCTGACCGTCGGGCCGCTCTGATCGAGCCGCTCGGCGATCCGGGCGCGCATCGGGACCACACCTTCCTCTTCCAGCTCGAGGATGGTGCGGAGGTACATCTCCGTGGTGTCGATCAGTCCGGACATTCGTGCCCCTCGGATTGCGTGCGCTGGCCCTGTGCCCAATTCTGACGCATCGGGCCGACAACCGTCCCGTGCCGGAGGTCGGGGCCGCGGCAGGACATCCGCCCCGGGCCCCTCCCACCCCCGCGGACCTTTCGTCCCACGGACTCACGTTCGTATTGACACGCCCTTGGTCCAGACCGCACGGTGAGCGGCGGACACCGACGCAACCCACCCGCACCCCACCCCTGGAAGGGCCTTCGGCGTATGAGCGAGAGCAAGCTGGCCGGGCAGTTCTTCGACGCCGCCATCGCCCTGCTGGAGCGGGTGCGGGACGAGGAAGCCGGGCCGATCGGTGCGGCGGGGGCCGCCGTCGCCGACGCCGTCGCCGCCGGGAAGCGGCTCTTCGCCTTCGGCGCCGGGCACTCCTCGCTGCCCGCCCAGGACGTGGTCTACCGGGCCGGCGGACTGGCCCTGATGAACTTCCTCGCCGTACCCGGCACCGCGGGCATCGACGTCATGCCTGCCACCCTCGGCAGTGCCCTGGAGCGCGTCGACGGCCTCGCCGCCGCCGTCCTGGACAGCAGCCCGGCCGCCGAGGGCGACGTCCTCGTGATCATCTCCCTCTCGGGGCGCAACGCCCTGCCGGTCGAGATGGCCATGAACGCCCGCGCGATCGGCCTCAAGGTCATCGGCGTGACCTCGGTGGCGTACGCGACCGGGACCCGGTCGCGGCACGCGTCGGGCACCTTCCTCAAGGACCACTGCGACATCGTCCTGGACAGCAAGATCGCGGTAGGTGACGCCGAGCTCAGCCTCGACGGCATCGACGCCCCCTTCGCCCCCGCCTCCACCGTCGTGACCAGCGCGGTCATGCAGGCCGTGATGGCGGCGGCGGCCGGCGAGCTGGCCGCGCGCGGGATCGAGCCGCCGCTGCTGCGCTCGGGCAACGTGGACGGCGGCCACGAGTGGAACGGCCGCGTGATGCAGGAGTACGGCGACCGGATCTTCTTCCGCCACTGAGGCGTCACTGGGGGCCGTCCGGCGGATCGGCGGCCGGACGAGCCCCTCAGGCCTCTCAAGCCCCGCAGGGCCCGCGGCTCAGCGGTCCGCCGGGCGGCCCGCCGGGCGCCGGGCCAGGTCCAGGTCCGCGGCGACCCGGGACGCCACCTCCTCCGCGTACAGGGCGTCCGCGCGCTCGAAGGCGGGTCGCGACGGGCCCCGCAGGAAGGTCAGCGCCCCCAGGGTCCGGCCCCGGCTGCGCAGCACCGTGCACAGCGCGTGCGCCGCGTCCGGGGGCCAGTGCCGGGCCCGCGCCCACTCCTCGGGCGGCTCCCCCGGCGGGACGCTGGCCCGCACCGGGCCGATCCGGTCCAGCGCCTGCAGCGCCGGGTGCATCCCCGGGTACCGCACCGGGATCGCACCCGGCGCCGGCAGCAGCAGGGTCTGCCCCGACGCCGACACGGCCGAGCGGACGAGCCGCCTGCGCCGCCCCGGGACGGCCGGCTCCGGCTCCGGCCCCTCCAGTACGTCGAGTACGTCCACCAGCGCGTGCTCCGCGAAGCCGGCCAGGGCGAAGTCCAGCCGAACGGCGGCCGCCTCCGCCGGGTCCTCGCACTCGGCGGCGGCCCGCCCGGCCCGGTAGAGCTGGTTGGACCGGAACCGCAGCTGCCCGGTGTCCAGCTCGGCCCGCCTGGCCTCGGTGACGTCCTGGAACAGCCAGCCGACCCCGAGCGGCACCGGCTCCTCCGCCAGCGGCGAGGCCAGCCGCAGGAACCCGGAGCGCCAGCACCGCCGCCTCACCCCCTCGGGTGTGCGGACCGACACCCACAGCTCCAGGGGCGCCGGCGGGGCCCCCTCCGCCAGCACGTGCTGGAGCGCGCCCTCCAGCTCCTCGACGCCCTGCGCCAGCAGCTCCCCGAGCGGCCGCCCCAGCAGCGCGGTGCGCCCGGACCCGAAGGCCCGGGCGGCGTGGAGGTTGACCACCGCCGGGCGTAAGTCGACGTCGACCAGGACGACCCCCCAGGAGGCGTCCTCCAGCAGCGCCTCGCTCAGCGCGATGGACCGCTCCAGGTCGATCTGCGCGTGCACCTCGCTGAACGCGCAGTAGACGCCCGCCGGTTTGCCGTCCGCGCCCGGTACCCCGGCGGACTGGGTCCGTACCAGGACCCGGCCGCCGGCCTTGGTCAGCAGCGCGAACTCGTGGACGTGCCGGCCCGGCGAGTCCTGGGCGGACATCAGCCGGTCCTCCACGTCGTGCGCGTCGGCGGCGCGCACCGCCCACCCGGCGAACCCGCGCCGGCCGACCGCCTCGGCGGCGGTCCAGCCCAGGATCCGCTCGGCCTCGCGGTTCCAGTGGGTGATCACGCCGTCGGCGTCGAACGCGCACAGGGCCGCGTCCATCCCGTCCAACAGCGCTGCGAGCAGATCGTCGGTGGTCTCGTCACGTCCGGAAACACTCACCTGGCACCCCCTGCAGGTGTTCGCGTATGCGGCACGTCAGATCATTGAACTGGAACGTGACGCAGCCCACACCCCCTTCCCGGAATCGTCCCGTTTTTTCCTTTCCGGCCGCCCGGCCGGAGCTCGCCGGATAAATACCTTGAGCGAGCCGGAACGGGCTCGTAGGCTCTGCGGTACACGAGAAGGGAGGTGGTTCCCGAAATGTACGGAAACCGGACGCGTGAGGTGGCTGCGGGCTAAAGCGCCCGTCGTCGCACGCACCCAGTGCGGTGCCCGGCGGGAACGCCAGGCGCCAATCCCAAGCAGTCACCCGACCCGCGGGCTCGCCGGTACGTCCGGCCGGCTCCTCTCACTGCAGGAGAGGATCCCGAGCCCGCGGGTCGTCTGCGTTCCACGGCCCCCAAGGCCTCCAGCGCCCGGCCGCCAGGACCCGGAGCCTTCTGGACCGGGGGGCCTTCTGGACCGGGGCCTCCGGCGCCCGGGGCCTTCCGGGCGGACGCCTACGGGCAGAGCCGCTCGACGCGCCAGCCCCCGCCCTCGCGGACGTAGCGCAGCCGGTCGTGCAGCCGGTTCTCGTGGCCCTGCCAGAACTCCACCGCGTCGGGCACCACCCGCAGGCCGCCCCACTCCGGCGGCACCGGCACCTGCTCGCCCTCCGGGTAGCGCTCCGCCAGCTCCGCGTACCGCCGGTCCAGCTCCGCGCGGGAGCCGATCACCTGGGACTGCGCGCTCGCCCAGGCGCCGAGCTGCGAGCCGTGCGGCCGGGAGCGGAAGTAGGCGGCCGTCTCGTCGCGGCCGATCCGCGCGGCCGTGCCGGTCACGCTGACCTGGCGGGAGATCGGGTGCCAGGGGAAGAGCAGCGACACGTACGGGTTCTCGGCGATCTCGCGGCCCTTGCGGGAGCCGTAGTTCGTGAAGAAGACGAAGCCCCGCTCGTCGAACTGCTTGAGCAGTACCGTGCGGGAGCTGGGACGGCCGTCGGCGGTCGCGGTGGAGACGACCATCGCGTTGGGTTCGAAGAGGTGCGACGCGGCGGTCTGCCGGAACCACAGCGCGAACTGCTGCATCGGGTCCCCGGCGAGGCTCTCCTCGTCGACGATCTCGGAGCGGTAGTGCTTGCGCATGGTGGCGGGATCAAGGTCCTGGTGGGTCACGCGGGCCATCCTGCCGCAGTATGACTGCCGGGGGTGTGCCGTATGTCACGCTTCCGCAGGCCAAGCGGAGCGGACAAAATCTTGGGGCCGGTCCGAGGGTCCCCGCACGGATGACCATCGGCCGTGCCGGGCATCAACGGGGATGACCGCGCCGGACCGCGAATCACGCCGGGAGCCGCGCGTGTTCGCACTATCTGAGGAGCCGCCTGATGTCCGACTTCGTACCCGGGCTCGAAGGGGTCGTCGCGTTCGAGACGGAGATCGCCGAGCCCGACAAGGAGGGCGGGTCCCTCCGCTACCGGGGGGTGGACATCGAAGACCTGGTCGGCCACGTCTCCTTCGGGAACGTGTGGGGCCTGCTGGTCGACGGTGCCTTCAACCCCGGTCTGCCGGCCGCCGAACCCTTCCCGATCCCCGTGCACTCGGGTGACATCCGGGTCGACGTGCAGTCCGCGCTGGCGATGCTGGCCCCCGTGTGGGGTCTGAAACCGCTGCTCGACATCGACGAGCGGACGGCGCGGGACGACCTGGCGCGGGCGGCCGTGATGGCGCTGTCCTACGTCGCCCAGTCCGCCCGCGGCCAGGGCCTGCCGATGGTTCCGCAGAAGGAGATCGACAAGGCCGAGTCCGTGGTCGAGCGGTTCATGATCCGCTGGCGGGGCGAGCCGGACCCCCGGCACGTCAAGGCCGTCGACGCGTACTGGACCTCCGCCGCCGAGCACGGCATGAACGCCTCCACCTTCACCGCGCGGGTGATCGCCTCGACCGGCGCCGATGTGGCGGCGGCGCTCTCCGGCGCCGTCGGCGCGATGTCCGGGCCGCTGCACGGCGGGGCGCCGTCCCGGGTCCTCGGCATGATCGAGGAGATCGAGCGCACCGGCGACGCCGTGGCGTACGTGAAGAAGGCCCTGGACAAGGGCGAGCGGCTGATGGGCTTCGGGCACCGGGTCTACCGGGCCGAGGACCCGCGCGCCCGCGTGCTGCGGCGGACCGCCAAGGAACTGGACGCGCCGCGCTACGAGGTGGCGGCCGCGCTGGAGAAGGCGGCGCTGGAGGAGCTGCACGCGCGCCGTCCCGACCGGGTGCTCGCGACGAACGTGGAGTTCTGGGCGGCGATCATGCTGGACTTCGCGGAGGTCCCGGCGCACATGTTCACCTCGATGTTCACCTGCGCGCGGACTGCGGGCTGGTCGGCGCACATCCTGGAGCAGAAGCGCACGGGCCGCCTGGTGCGCCCGTCGGCCCGCTACATCGGGCCGGGCCAGCGGGATCCGCGGGACATCCAGGGCTACGCGGACATCGCCGAGACGGCCTGATCCGCGCCCGCGACACCGGGCGCCGCACCCCGGTCGGGGTGCGGCGCCCGGTGCGTGTCGGGGCATGAGGTTTCAGGGCCCGAGCGCCGCGTCCAGGATGCGGGCCCACTGTGTGACGACCCGGGCCCGACGGGCGGTGTCGTCGGACAGGACGTTGGCCAAGCCGAGTCCCCGGGCCATGTCCAGGAGGCCCTGCACGGTTTCCCGTACGCCCGGCACCGACTCGTCCGCGCCGAGCAGTTCGACGGCGATGCGGTGGGTCTCGCGGCCGACGCGGGCTTCGAGTCCGCCGACGTGCGGGCGCAGTTGGTCCTCGTTGGAGGCGGCGACCCACAGTTGGAGGGCGGCCCGGAAGAGCGTGCCGGTGTACAGGTCGACCAGGGCCGCCACGACGGCCGCGCGGGGGGCCGGGCCCGCGTGGAACAACTCGCGCAGGGCGGTGGACCGTTCCTCGGCGACGTGCTCCACAGCGGCCGTGAACAGCTTCTCGCGGGTCGGGAAGTGGTGCTGGGCCGCGCCGCGCGAGACCCCGGCCCGTTCGGCGACGACGGCGACCGTGGAGCCGGCCCAGCCGTGTTCGGCGAGGCAGGAGACGGCCGCCTCCAGGAGGTGGCGGCGGGTGACGCGGCTGCGGGCCTGCTTGGGGCCGGCCGCGGGACCTGGCCCGGGCCCGGTCACCGTGCCCATGACGGTTCCCGGCGTTCGAAGCGGGCGGTGATCCCCTCGCGGGCCTCGGCGGAGGCGAAGTGGCGGGCCGACAGCTCGGTCAGGGCTGCGCCGTCGGCGGCGAGGGCCGCCCGGACCGGCGCGGTCAGCAGCCGTTTCGTCGCGGCGAGGGCCTCGGGACCGGCTTTGCGCAGGCCCGCGAGGACGGGAGCGAGCACCTCGTCGACGTCCGGGCCGTGCAGGGTGAGCAGCCCGATCCGGGCGGCCTCCGCGGCGTCGAAGGCCTCGGCGGTCAGGAAGTAGCGGGCCGCGGCGCGCGGGTCCAGGCGCGGCAGCAGCGGCGCGGAGATGACGGCCGGTACGACGCCGAGGTGGGTCTCGGTGAAGGCGTACGTGGAGTTCGGCCCGGCGGCGGCGATGTCGCAGGCGCCGAGCAGCCCGAGGCCGCCCGCCCGGACGTGTCCGTCAACGCGCCCCACGACGGGTTTGGGGAGCTCCGCGACCTCCTGGAGCAACGCCAGGAAGTCGGCCGGGTCGCAGGGGGACTTGAGGTCGGCGCCGGAGCAGAAGGTGGTGCCGGTGTGGGTGAGGACGACGGCGCGGACCGCCGGGTCCGCGGCCGCCCCGGCGAGGGCCGCGCGCAGCTCGCCGACGAGGGCGGCGGAGAGCGCGTTGCGGTTGGCCGGGGAGTCGAGGGTGAGCGTGGTGATGCCGGTCGCCTGGCCGGCGTGCACGAGTGGGGCCATGTCTCCTCCGGAGGGGCTGGGCCGGTCGGGGGTCCTCCCCGGTGGGAGGGTATGCGGCCCCGCCCCCTGCCCGCCAAGCCAGCCCCGGCGAAGCCGGTGGCGGGCTGGGGGTTGCGGCTGGCCGCGCGCGACCCGGAGCGGCGGGCCGGGCCCGGACCGGCCGCCCCGGCACGGACCGGTCGCGGACCGGCACGAGCCGGGAACGGGAACGGAGTGCGCGGGCCGGGACCGCCCCGGCACGGACCGGTCGCGGACCGGCACAAGCCGGAACCGGGAACGGAGTGCGCGAACCGGCCGCCCCGGCACCGACCAGTCGCGGACCGGCACAAGCCGAAAACGGGAACGGAGTGCGCGAACCGGCCGCCCCGGCACCGACCAGTCGCGGACCGGCACAAGCCGAAAACGGGAACGGGGTGCGCCAACCGGCCGCCCCGGTACCGACCGGCGCCGGCCACTGGGCGGCTCGCCCGCATGCCACGGCTCCACCCCTGCGGGGTGGGGCGCCGTGGCGGACCACCGGCCGCAGTTGCCGCCGGCCGCCACCCCGGCCGGGGTGGCGTACAGCAGCGGCCGCCCGTTGCGGCGTGCGGGGCACGCGTGCACGCCGGTGGAACCCGGTCACGGCCGACGGACTGGCCGCCACCCCGGCCGGGGTGCCGTACGGACCGGCCGTCCGGACCGGCCGGGCACGCGGGCGCGCGACGGGTCGCGTGTGCGGCGGCGTCAGTAGGACTTGGGCAGGCCCAGGGTCTGGTGGGAGACGAAGTTGAGGATCATCTCCCGGCTGACCGGGGCGATCCGGGCCACCCGGGAAGCGGTGATGAGGGAGGCCAGGCCGTACTCGCGGGTGAGGCCGTTGCCGCCCAGGGTGTGCACGGACTGGTCCACCGCCCGTACGCAGGCCTCGGCGGCGGCGTACTTGGCCATGTTGGCCGCCTCGCCCGCGCCCATGTCGTCGCCCGCGTCATACAGCAGCGCGGCCTTGCGCATCATCAGGCCGGCCAGTTCCAGTTCGATGTGCGACTGGGCCAGCGGGTGGGCGACGGCCTGGTGGGCGCCGATGGGCTCCTTCCACACCTGACGGGTCTTGGCGTAGTCCACCGCTTTGGCGAGGGCGTACCGGCCCATGCCGATCGCGAACGCGGCCGTCATGATCCGCTCCGGGTTGAGCCCGGCGAAGAGTTGGAGCAGCCCCGCGTCCTCTTCGCCGACCAGCGCCTCGGCGGGCAGCCGGACCTCGTCCAGCACCAGCTCGAACTGCTTCTCCGCCGCCTGGAGTTCCATGTCGATGACGGAGCGGGAGAAGCCGGGCGTGTCCCGGGGCACGATGAACAGGCAGGGCTTGAGCCGGCCGGTCCTGGCGTCCTCGGTGCGGCCGACGATCAAGGTGGCGTCCGCGATGTCCACGCCCGAGATGAAGACCTTGCGGCCGCTCAGCACCCACGAGTCCCCGTCCCGGCGGGCGGTGGTGGTGATGCGGTGGGAGTTGGACCCGGCGTCGGGTTCGGTGATGCCGAAGGCCATGGTGCGGGTGCCGTCGGCGAGACCGGGGAGCCAGGCCCGCTTCTGGGCCCCGGTGCCGAAGCGGGCTATCACCGTGCCGCAGATGGCGGGCGAGACGACCATCATCAGCAGCGGACAGCCGGCGGCGCCCAGCTCTTCCAGGACGATGGAGAGCTCGGTGATGCCGCCGCCCCCGCCGCCGTATTCCTCGGGAAGACTGACCCCCAGGTAGCCGAGCTTGGCCGCGTCGGCCCACAGTTCGTCGGGGTGCCGGCCCTCGCGGGCGGTGCGGGCCAGGTACTCGCGGCCGTAGCGCTGCCCGAGGGCGGCGACGGCGGCGCGCAGCGCCTGGTGCTCTTCGGATTCCACAACGGGGTTGCTCATGCTGGCGTTTCCTCCTGGACTACGGCGAGCAGGGCGCCGAATTCGACCTGTTGGCCGGTTGCGGCGTGGAGCGCGGTGAGCGTGCCGGAGGCGGGCGCGACGATGCGGTGTTCCATCTTCATGGCCTCCAGCCAGAGCAGGGGCTGTCCGGCGGTGACGGCGCAACCGGGGGCGAGGCCCTCGGCGACGCGGACGACGGTGCCGGGCATGGGGGCGAGCAGGGAGCCGGGTTCGGTGCGGTCCTCGGGGTCCGCGAACCGGGGCAGCCGGGTCAGGGTGTGGGCGCCCAGCGCTCCGTCCACGTAGACCTCCGCGGCCCCGACACCCCCCTTGTTCGATTTGTGTTTCACGTGGAACACGCCCCGGACACCGTCCACTTCGAGGGTGACGAGCCCCGGCTCCACGGCCAGGACGCGGACCCCGGGATGGTCGACGGGCTCCGGCGGCCCGCTGCGGGCCGGGTGGTACCGGACCTCGTACTCGGCGCCGTCCACGGCGTAGCGCCGCACCTGCGGCTGCGAGCGCAGGTTGCGCCAGCCCCCGAGGCGGCCCGCGAGCGGGGCGTCCGGGGCCGGGGCCGCGTCGGAGAGGGCGGCGGCGATCGCGGCCACGGAGGCGGCCCGCTCCGCACCCGGGGCGGGCTCGGTGAGGGCCGCGAGGTGGCGTCCGTAGAACCCGGTGTCGAGCCGTCCGGCGGTGAACTCCGGATGCCGCAGGGACCGTACGAGGAGCTCCCGGTTGGTGGTCAGGCCGTGGATCCGCGCTCCGGCGAGGGCGTGGGCGAGGGTGCGGACGGCCTCGGCCCGGGTCGGGGCGTGGGCGACGACCTTGGCCAGCATCGGGTCGTAGTGCACGCCGACGCCGTCCCCGTCCGCGAACCCGGTGTCCACGCGGACCTCGCCGGGCACGGCGAGGGTGTGCAGCACCCCGGTCTGCGGCCGCCAGTCCCGGGCGGGATCCTCCGCGTACAGGCGGGCTTCGACGGCGTGTCCCGCGGGCTCGGGGGGCTGCGGCGCCAGCGCGGTGCCCTCGGCGATCCGCAGCTGGAGGGCGACGAGGTCGAGCCCGAAGACGGCCTCGGTGACGGGGTGTTCCACCTGGAGTCGGGTGTTCATCTCCAGGAAGTACGGGCGCCCGTCGGCGGTGACGAGGAACTCGACGGTGCCCGCGCCCCGGTAGGAGACGGCCCGGGCGGCGGCCACGGCGGCCTGGTGGAGGCGCTCGCGCAGGGATTGCGGCAGGCCGGGCGCGGGCGCCTCCTCGATGACCTTCTGGTGGCGCCGCTGGAGGGAGCAGTCGCGGGTGCCGAGCGCCCAGACGGTGCCGTGGGCGTCGGCCAGGATCTGCACCTCCACGTGGCGGCCCTGCTCGATGTAGGGCTCGGCGAACACCTCGTCGTCACCGAAGGCGGAGCGGGCCTCGGCGCGGGCGGCCTCCAGCTCCTCCTTGAGCCGGTCCGGGTCCCGTACGACGCGCATCCCGCGGCCGCCGCCGCCCGCCGCGGCCTTCAGCAGCAGGGGCAGGTCGGTCGCGGTGGCGCCGGCCGGGTCGACGGGATCCAGGAGCGGTACCCCGGCGGCGCGCATGAGTTCCTTGGCCCGGGTCTTGGAGGCCATGGCCTCGATCGCCTCGGGGGGCGGGCCGATCCAGGTCAGCCCGGCGTCGCGGACGGCGCGGGCGAAGCCGGCGTTCTCGGAGAGGAACCCGTAGCCGGGGTGGACGGCGTCGGCGCCCGCGGCGAGGGCCGCCGCAACGATCAGGTCGGCGCGCAGATAGGTGTCGGCGGGGGCGGTGCCGGGCAGCCGTACGGCCGCGTCGGCGCTGCGCACGTGCAGGGCGTCGGTGTCGGCGTCGGAGTGGACGGCGACGGTGGCGAGGCCCAGGGCGCGGGCGGTACGGAAGATCCGTACGGCTATCTCGCCCCGGTTGGCGACGAGGACGGACGTCAGGGTCAGGGTCATCTGCGGGCTCACATCCGGAAGACGCCGAAGCCGCCACGGGCGCCCTCGACGGGGGCGTTGTGGACGGCCGACAGGCACAGGCCGAGGACGGTACGGGTGTCGCGCGGGTCGATGACCCCGTCGTCGTACAGCCGCCCGGACAGGAACATCGGCAGGGACTCGGACTCGATCTGCGCCTCCACGAAGGCGCGCATCCCGGCGTCGGCCTCCTCGTCGTAGGGCTGCCCCTTGGCGGCGGCCGACTGCCGGGCCACGATCGACAGCACCCCCGCCAGCTGCGCGGGTCCCATGACGGCCGACTTGGCGCTGGGCCAGGCGAAGAGGAACCGGGGCTCGTAGGCCCGGCCGCACATGCCGTAGTGGCCGGCGCCGTAGCTGGCCCCGATGAGCACGGACAGGTGCGGGACCCGGGAGTTGGAGACCGCGTTGATCATCATCGAGCCGTGCTTGACGATGCCGCCCTGCTCGTACTCCTTGCCGACCATGTAACCGGTGGTGTTGTGGAGGAACAGCAGCGGGATGTCGCGCTGGTTGGCGAGCTGGATGAACTGGGCCGCCTTCTGCGACTCCGCGCTGAACAGGACCCCTTGGGCGTTGGCGAGGATGCCGACCGGATAGCCGTGCAGGGTGGCCCAGCCGGTGACCAGGCTGGTGCCGTAGAGGGGCTTGAACTCGTCGAAGTCGGAGGCGTCCACGATCCGGGCGATGACCTCGCGCGGGTCGAAGGGGGTCCGCAGGTCCGCGGGGACGATGCCGAGGAGCTCCTCCGGGTCGTACAGCGGCTCGGGGGCGGCCGGCGGGTCCTGGTGCGGCTTGCGGTGGTTGAGCCGGGCGACGATCCGGCGGGCCTGACGGATGGCGTCGTGCTCGTCCAGGGCGTAGTGGTCGGCGAGGCCGGAGGTCCGCGCGTGCATGTCGGCCCCGCCGAGGGACTCGTCGTCGCTCTCCTCACCGGTGGCCATCTTCACCAGGGGCGGGCCGCCGAGGAACACCTTCGAACGGTCCTTGATCATGACGGTGTGGTCGGACATCCCGGGGATGTAGGCGCCCCCGGCGGTGGAGTTGCCGAAGACGACGGCGACCGTGGGGATGCCCTCGGCCGACAGCCGGGTGATGTCGCGGAAGACGGCGCCGCCCGGGATGAAGATCTCCTTCTGGGAGGGCAGGTCGGCGCCGCCGGACTCGACCAGGCTGACGCAGGGCAGCCGGTTCTGCCGGGCGATCTCGTTGGCCCGCAGGGCCTTCTTGAGGGTCCAGGGGTTACTGGCGCCGCCGCGGACGGTGGGGTCGTTGGCGGTGATCAGGCACTCGACGCCCGCCACGGTGCCGATGCCGGTGACCATCGAGGCGCCGACCGGGTAGTCACTGCCCCAGGCGGCGAGCGGGGACAGTTCGAGGAACGGCGTGTCGGGGTCCAGCAGCAGCTCGACGCGCTGGCGGGCCAGGAGTTTGCCGCGGCCGAGGTGGCGGGCGGTGTACTTCTCGCCGCCGCCGCGCAGGGCGTGGGCGTGTTCCGTGTCGAGCTCGGCCAGCCGGGCCAGCGCGGCGGCGCGGGCCGCGGTGTGCTCGGCGGCGTTCGGGTCGACGGTCGTGGTCAGGCGGGTCATGAGCCGGTCCCCTCCGGGGCGGACAGCAGGTGGTCCGGTATGTCGAGGTGGCGGGCGCGCAGCCATTCGCCGAGCGCCTTGCCCTGGGGGTCGAAGCGGTGGGCGGAGGCGACGCCTTCGCCGAGGATGCCGATGATCGTGAAGTTGAGGGCGCGGAGTGCGGGCAGGACGTGCCGGGTGACGGGCAGGTCCGCGGTCTCGGGCAGCAGCGCCCGCAGCGCCCCGGTGGTCAGCGTGCGCCGCAGCCAGGCCCAGGCGTCGTCGCTCTCGGCCCAGACCCCGATGTTGGCGTCCCCGCCCTTGTCCCCGCTGCGCGCGCCGGCCACCCGCCCGAGCGGCGCCCTGGTGGTGGACCCGGCCCACGCCGGCGGCTCGGGCCCGAGCCCGTCCGGCTCCGGCGGCACCCCGGGGGATGCGGGCGCCGGCGGCTCGGGCCCGAGCCCGTCCGGCTCCGGCGGCACCCCGGGGGATGCGGGGTGCGCGGGGGCGGCCGGGACGCGGACGCGGGTGCCGTCCGGGAGGACCGCCGTGTGCGGGACCTCGGCGGCCGGTACGGAGTCCGCGGTGAAGACGCCGTACGGCTGGGCCGGCGCCGGCGGCGCCGTGACGTGGAAGCCCGGGTAACTGCCCAGCGCCAGCTCGACGGCCGCCGAGGTCAGCGACCGGCCCACCCGGTCAGGGGACGGGTCCCGCACCACCAGGCGCAGCAGCGCACTCGCCGTCTCCTGGGTCGGCGCGTCCACGTGGTCCGTGCGGGACAGGGTCCACTCCACGACGGACACCTCGCTCAGGGCGTCCGCGAGTTGCGCCCGGACCAGCTCGGCCTTCTCCTCGATGTCGAGGCCGGTCAGTACGAACACCACCTCGTTGCGCCAGCCCCCCACCCGGGTCACCCCCACCTTGAGGGTGTCCGGCGGCGGCTCCCCCAGGACGCCCGAGATCCGCACCCGGTCCGGGCCGGCCGGCTCCAGCCGGACGGTGTCCAGCCGGGCCGTCACGTCCGGGCCGGGGTAGCGCACGCCGTGGGTCTCGTAGAGGAGCTGCGCCGTGACGGTGCCGGGGGTGACGGCCCCGCCCGTCCCCGGGTGCTTCGTGATCACCGACGAGCCGTCTTCGGCGACCTCCGCGAGCGGGAACCCGGGCCGGCCCACGTCGTGCCGGGTGAAGAAGGCGTAGTTGCCGCCGGTGGCCTGCGTCCCGCACTCCAGGACGTGTCCCGCCACCACCGCCCCCGCCAGCCGGTCGAAGTCGCCCGGCGCCCAGTCGAACCACCAGGCGGCCGGCCCGCTGACCAGCGCCGCGTCCGTGACCCGGCCGGTGACGACCACGTCCGCGCCCGCCCGCAGACAGGCTGCGATCCCCGCCCCGCCGAGATAGGCGTTGGCGGTCAGGGCGTCCCCGCGCCCGGACGCGTACGGCGTCAGGTCGTCGCCCTCGACGTGCGCCACCGCCACCGGGACGCCCGCCTTCGCGGCCAGCTCGCGGATCGCGCCGGCCAGGGCGGCCGGGTTGAGGCCGCCCGCGTTGGTGACGATCCGGACGCCCCGCTCGTGCGCGAGGCCCAGGTTCTCCTCTAACTGGCGCAGGAAGGTCTTCGCGTAGCCGAGGTCCGGGTCCTTCAAGCGGTCGCGGCCGAGGATCAGCATGGTCAGCTCGGCCAGGTAGTCCCCGGTCAGGACGTCCAGCGGGCCGCCGGTCAGCATCTCGCGCACCGCTTCGAAGCGGTCCCCGTAGAAGCCGGAGGCGTTGCCGATCCGCAGCGGCCGGCGCCCGGTCACCGGGAGCCCTCCCGGCCGGCCGCCGAGGGCTCGCGGCCGGGGCCCGGCGGGCCGGCGAAGGCCTGGGCGAGGTCCAGCCAGCGGTCGGCGTCGGGGCCGGTGGCCGTCAGCGCGAGGTCGGCGCGGTGGGCCCGCCGGGTGACCAGCAGGCAGAAGTCCAGCGCCGGCCCGGTGACCCGCTGACCGGCGTCCTCCGGGCCGAACACCCAGGTCCCGGTGGTGTCCGGGGCGTGCAGTTCCACCCGGAACTGCCCGTCCGGCGCGGGCAGGCCCCGTACCGCGTACGCGTAGTCGCGCGCCCGCACCCCGATCCGTGCGACGTGCCGCAGCCGGGCCGTCGGGGTGCGCCGTACGCCCAGCGCGTCGGCGACGTCCTGCCCGTGCGCCCAGGTCTCCATCAGCCGGGCGCTCGCCATCGACGCGGCCTTCATCGGCGGCCCGTACCAGGGGAAGCGGGCCCCGGGGTCGGCGGCGGCGAGGGTCAGGTCGAGCGCGGCCCGCCCCGCGCGCCAGCGGGCCAGCAGCTCGGCGGCGCCCAGCAGCGCCCCCTCGGCGGCGCCCTCGTCCACGAAGGTGTCGGGGGCCTTCCCCGCCTCCTCGGCCATGACCGCGAAGCCCTGGGCGTCGGTGAGGGCGAGCAGCGAGGCCCGGTCGGTCCAGTGCAGGTGGGCGATCTGATGGGCCACGGTCCACCCGGCGGCGGGCGTGGGCGCCGCCCACCCGCCCTCGGGCAACTCCCCTACCAGCGAGTCGAGTTCGGCCCCCTCCGCGCGGAGATCGGCGAAGACGGCGACAGCGGACGGATCGGGCACGGTGCGCTCCCCTTCTCGGCGTGGGGGGAAGCCTGGCAGGGGAGCAGAAAACAATCAAGCATGCTTGCATGATTTGCCGCAACGCTGTCGCGTTCCCGCCACCGGAGACAACTGGACTACCCCACAGGCGAATTGCGGCGTCCCCCGGCCCGGCATGGGCCGTGGCGGCGCCGCGCCGCCCGCCGGCACGGGGGCGATTTCGGCCGTACGCCGGAAACTCGCGGAACGTCTGCGATGTCGCGCCGATACTGAATCCCCGCCGCCCGGAACGACTGCGGCGATGCGCGGACACCCGTTCCTGTCCTGGCACGTGAGGCATTCGACGAAGAGGACGAACCGACGTGACGTACGCGAACCCAGCCGACTTCTCCCTCTACCCCGAACTCGACTCCAGCGCCCTGGCCGCCTTCGTCACCGCACTGGAAACCGGAGACGTCACCGGGCTGTCCCCCGCCCGCGCCTCCGAGGTGGCCGAGGTGCGCGCGCTCGTCGTGTTCAGCCGCGGCAAGGTGACCGGCGCCGGCGGCGCGCTGCTCGACGCCGCGCTGTGGCGGCACACCGGGCCGCAGCCCCGCCCGGTGATCGTGATGCCCTCGCCGTGGACGGACCTCGGCTGGCTCGCGTACGCCGTCCAGGCCGGCCTCTTCGCCGCCCGCGGGTACGACGTCCTCGCCTACACCGCGCGCGGGTTCGGCGCCTCGGAGGGACAGGTGGAGGTCGCCGGGCCGCTCGACGTCGCCGACGGCAGCCGGGCCCTGGACCACCTCATCGAGCGCACCTCCGGGCCCGTGACGAAGATCGGCTTCATCGGGGACTCGTACGGCTCCGGGATCAGCCAGCTCGTCGCCGCGCACGACACCCGGGTGGACGCCGTCGTGGCGATGAGCACCTGGGGCGACCTGGGCGAGGCGTTCCTGGAGAACTCCACCCGGCACGTCGCCGCCGTGCAGGCCCTGCTGGGCGCGGCGGCGCGGGCCCGGCTCAGCCCGCAGACGGAGAGCGTCTTCGAGAACGTCCTGGCCAACCGGGACATCGAGGGCACCCTGCGGTGGGCGGAGCCGCGCTCGCCCTTCACCCACGTCAAGGAACTCAACCGCCGCCAGGTTCCCGTCCTGTTCGCACAGGCCTGGCACGAGACGCTCTTCCCGGGCAACCAGACCGTGAAGATGTTCAACGAACTCACCGGCCCCAAGCGCCTCGACCTCTCCATCGGCGACCACTCGGGCCCCGAAGCGCCGGGCATGCTCGGGCTGCCGAACCGGATCTGGACCGACGCGCACCGCTGGTTCGACCACCACCTCAAGGGCATCGACAACGGCATCGCCGCCGAGGGGCAGGTGGTCGCCGAGGTGATGTGGAGCAAGGCCCTCGAAGCCAGTCCCACCTGGGACGCCCTCACCGGGCGCCGGCGCCGGGTGCACCTCGCGGGCGGCGGGGAGCTGGCCGACAAGCCCGAGGCGGGCTGGACCGCGACCGTCGTCTGCGGCATCGACACCCCGGCGACCGTCGCCGACCGGATCGTCCGCTCCGGCTACGCGGAGATCGCGGGCCGGCCGAAGGCCTACCCGACCGGCGACATCGACCGCGGCGTGGCCGCCGTCTGGGCGACGGCGCCCGAGGAAGCGGGCCTACGGCTGCGCGGCACGCCCCGGCTGCGGGTGACGTACCGGGCCGCGAACCCGGGGTCCGGCTTCGTCGCGTACCTGCTGGACACCGCACCCGACGGGACGGCGCACATCATCACGCACGCCCCGTACAGCGACCTCGGCTCCCCGCCCGACAGCCTGATCAGCGCGGACATCGACCTCCAGGCGACGGCGTACGACGTCCCGCGCGGGCACCGCGTCCTGCTGGTGATCGACGCCCGCGACCCGTTCTACGCGGACCCCAACCTGCCGCGCGCGACGCTCTCCTTCACCTCCCCGGAGGCCACCCCCTCCTACCTGGAGCTGCCGCTGGGCTGAGCCCGCCCGGGCCTAAGCGGCCGGGGCGCCCGACGGGCCCCTCGGGCGGCCGCCGATCTGGGAGCGGACCGCGCCCATGCTCGCCGCGATGACGAGGGCGATCGCGAGGGCGTCCACGAGGGACAGGGCCTGGTGCAGGACCAGGAAGCCGGCGCTCGCCGCGATGGCCGGTTCCAGGCTCATCAGGATCGCGAAGGTCGGGGCGGGCAGCCGGCGCAGGGCCAGCAGTTCCAGCGTGTACGGCAGGACGGAGGACAGGACGGCGACGCCCAGGCCCAGCGCCAGGGTGCTCGGGACCACGAGGTCGGAGCCCGCCTCGACCACCCCGAGCGGCAGCGAGATGACCGCGGCGACGGCCATCGCCAGGGCCAGGCCGTCCGCCTGCGGGAAGCGGCGGCCGGTACGCGCGCTGAACACGATGTACGCCGCCCACATCGCGCCCGCCCCGACCGCGAACGCGGCGCCCAGCGGGTCGAGGCCGCCGAACCCGCCGCCCCCGCCGTGCCCGGCGAGCAGGGTCACTCCGGCCAGGGCGAGGACGGCCCACAGCAGGTTCATCAGCCGCCGGGACGCGATCACCGACAGGGCGAGCGGGCCGAGCACCTCCAGGGTGACGGCGGGGCCGAGCGGGATGCGGTCGATGGCCTGGTAGAACAGGCCGTTCATGCCGGCCATGGTCACGCCGAACCAGAACACGGTGACCCAGTCCGCCCGCGCGTAGCCGCGCACCTTGGGCCGGCACACCAGCAGCAGCACCAGGGCCGCCGCCGCGAGCCGCAGGGTGACCACGCCCGCCGCGCCGGTCCGGGGCATCACCATGACCGCGAGGGCGGCGCCGAACTGCACCGAGATCCCCGCCGAGACCACCAGCGCGACCGGTCCGAACCGCGCCCGGGCCCCGCCGGCGGGCGGCGCCGCGTCCAGGGCGGCGCTGTCGAGGACGGCGGCGCTGTCGAGGGGCGCGGGCACGGTGGCGGAAGCCGAGGAGCTCGGGGAGGACGGGGTCATTCCACCAGGCTAAGGGGTACGTAACGGGTGTCATGCCGTGTTCTGCCTTACATCAGGCACACCCCCTACAGCTCCTCCGCGAGCACCTCCGCAAGGTGGCGGGCCCGGCGGCCGCCGCCCAGCTGGGCGATCTGGGTCCGGCAGGAGAAGCCGTCGGCCAGGAACAGGGCCCCGGGCGGCGCGGCCCGCAGCGCGGGCAGGAGCTGTTCCTCCGCGCAGGCCACGGACACCTCGTGGTGGCCGGGCTGGAGGCCGAAGTCGCCCGCCAGGCCGCAGCAGCCGCCGCTGAGCGCCCCGGTGAGCCCGGCCCGCTCACGCAGCCGGCGGTCCGCCGCGTCGCCCAGTACGGCGTGCTGGTGGCAGTGCGTCTGGCCCGCCACCGGGCGGTCCAGGCGCGGCGGCCGCCACTGCGGGGCGTACTCCTCCAGCGCCTCGGCGAAGGTCCGGACGGCCGCCGCCAGGCGCGCGGCGCGCGGGTCGTCGGGCAGCAGGGCCGGCAGATCGGTGCGCAGGGCCGCCGCGCAGCTGGGTTCCAGCACCACCACCGGGCCGGCCGCCTCCCCGAGGGTGTCCAGGGTGCGGGTGAGGACCTGCCGGGCGCGGCCCCGGCGGCCGGTGGAGAGGTACGTCAGGCCGCAGCAGACCCGGCCGGGCGGCAGGGACACCCCGAGCCCGGCCGCGGCCAGGACCTGGACTGCGGCCCGGCCGGTCTCCGGGGCCAGGTACTCCGTGAAGGTGTCCGGCCACAGCGTGACGGCCCCGGGGCCCGCCGCCGGCCGGCGGGGTGCGGTGCGGCGCCACCACCGGGTGAAGGGCTCCCGGGCCGGGGGCGGCAGCGGCCGGCGCCGGTCCAGCCCCGGCACCGGCAGCAGGCGGGCCGCGGCGCTCACCGGACCCGCCGCCCGCAGCGCGGCGATCAGCCGCAGCCACTGCGGCAGCCCGCCCAGCGTGTAGTGCGACAGCGGCCGGATCCGGCCCGCCCAGTGGCGTTCCAGGAACTGCGACTTGTACGTGGCCATGTCCACGCCCACCGGGCAGTCGCTGCGGCACCCCTTGCAGGCCAGGCACAGGTCCAGGGCCTCCGCGACCTCCGCCGAGCGCCAGCCGTCCGGCACGGTCTCCCCGGCCAGCATCTCGTGCAGCAGCCGCGCCCGACCGCGCGTGGAGTGCCGCTCCTCCCCGGTGACCCGGTACGAGGGACACATCACCTCCGCCCCGGCCGGCTCCGCACCACGGCACTTCGCGACTCCGACGCAGCGGGCCACCTCCCGCGCGAACGGCGTCGCCGGCAGCACCGCGAAGCGCAGGTTCTCGTCCAGCCGCGCCGGGCGGACCAGCATCCCGGGGTTCATGCCGCCCGCCGGGTCCCACACGTCCTTGTACGCGCCGAACAGCTCCAGCACCCGGGGCCCGTACATCCTCGGCAGCAGTTCGGCCCGCGCCTGCCCGTCCCCGTGCTCGCCCGACAGGGAGCCGCCTTGGGAGACGACGAGGTCCGCCAGGGCCGAGGAGAACTCCCGGAAGCGGGCCACCCCCGCCGCCGACACCAGGTCGAAGTCGATCCGCACGTGGACGCAGCCCTCCCCGAAGTGCCCGTACGGGGACCCGTGCAGCCCGTGCTCCGCCAGCAGCGCCCGGAACTCCCTCAGGTACGCGCCGAGCCGGACCGGCGGCACCGCGCAGTCCTCCCAGCCCGGCCAGGCCATCTCCCCGGTCGGCAGCCGCGTCGCCGTGCCCGCCGCGTCCTCGCGGATCCGCCACAGGGCCCGCTGCCCCGCCGGGTCGGTGACCAGCGCCGCGTCCACGGCGTCGGCGGCCCGTACCAGCGCCCGGGCCGCGCCCTCGTCCGGCAGCTCCACGAACAGCCACGCCCCGCCCCGCGGCAGGTCCCGCGCCGCCGGGCCGACCAGGTCCCGGGCCATGCCCTCCACCGTCAGCGGGCGGTACGGCAGCAGTCCCGCCGCCGCGTCGGCCGCGGCGCTCTCGTCGGCGTACCCGAGCACCGCGAGCACCGGCGTACGCGGCGCCTCCACCAGGCGCACCACCGCCTCCGTCACCACCCCGAGCGTGCCCTCGCTCCCGCAGAACGCGCGGGCCAGCTCCACCCCCCGCTCGGGCAGCAGCGCGTCGAGGCCGCCGTAGCCGGAGATGCGGCGGGAGAAGCCCCCGGCCATGCCCGTGCGCAGGACCGCCAGGTTCCGGGAGACCAGCTCGCGCAGGCCCGGCGGGGCGCCCGCCCAGCCCGTGCCGATCCGGTGGGAGGCGCCGCCGTACGCGGTCACCGCCAGCTCCGTGACGTTGTCGGCGGTGGTGCCCCAGGCCACCGAGTGGGCCCCGCACGCGTTGTTGCCGATCATCCCGCCGAGGGTGCAGCGCGAGTGGGTGGAGGGGTCGGGCCCGAAGGTCAGCCCGTGCGGGCGCGCCGCTTCCCGCAGCCGGTCCAGTACGAGGCCCGGCTGGACGACGGCGGTCCCGGCGGCCGGGTCCAGCGCCAGCAGGGCGTTCATGTGGCGGGTGAAGTCGAGCACCACCCCGGTGCCGGTGGCCTGGCCCGCGATGGAGGTGCCGCCGCCGCGCGGCACGACCGGGACCCCGGCTTCGGCGCACACCCGCAGCGCCTGCGCCACGTCCGCGGCGTCGCGCGGGGCGACGACGCCGACCGGCACGCGCCGGTAGTTCGAGGCGTCCATGGTCACGAGCGCCCGCGCGGCGGCGCCGAAGTCCACGTCCCCGCGCAGGTTCGCCCGCAATGCCCGTTCGAGTTCCCCGGTTGCCGTCACGGTCTCCACCCTGCCACCGGTGTCGTGCGTCTCATCGGGTGGACGCGCTCCCGGGACGGCGACCGCGACCCGATACGCTCCGCTCGTGGCTGAGATCCAGATTCCCGCTGACATCAAGCCCGCCGACGGACGCTTCGGCGCGGGCCCCTCCAAGGTGCGGACCGAGGCGCTCGACGCCCTGGCCGCCACCGGTACCTCCCTGCTCGGAACCTCACACCGCCAGGCCCCGGTCAAGAACCTGGTCGGCTCGGTGCGCCAGGGACTCCGGGACCTCTTCTCCCTGCCCGACGGGTACGAGGTGATCCTGGGCAACGGCGGCTCCACCGCCTTCTGGGACATCGCGACCGCCGGTCTCATCGAGAAGAAGTCGCAGCACCTGACCTTCGGTGAGTTCTCCTCCAAGTTCGCCACCGCCGCGAAGCTCGCGCCGTGGCTGGACGCGCCGTCGGTGATCTCCTCCGAGCCGGGCACCCACCCCGACCCGGTCGCCGAGGCGGGCGTGGACGTGTACGCGTACACCCACAACGAGACCTCGACGGGCGTCGCGGCGCCGATCAAGCGCGTCACGGGCGCCGACGCCGGGTCCCTCGTCCTGGTGGACGCGACCTCGGGCGCCGGCGGTCTGCCGGTGGACATCACCGAGACCGACGTCTACTACTTCGCCCCGCAGAAGTCCTTCGCCTCCGACGGCGGGCTGTGGCTGGCGGCGTTCTCCCCGGCCGCCCTGGAGCGCGCGGCCCGCGTGCACGCCTCCGGCAGCCGGCACATCCCCGAGTTCTTCTCGCTGCCCACCGCGATCGACAACTCGCTGAAGAACCAGACGTACAACACCCCGGCGCTCGCCACCCTCTTCCTGCTGAACCAGCAGCTGGAGTGGATGAACGGCCAGGGCGGCCTGGAGTTCACCACCGGCCGCAGCGCGGCCAGCGCCCGCCACCTGTACGGCTGGGCGGAGGCGTCGAAGTACGCGACCCCGTTCGTCGCGGACCCCGCCAAGCGCTCGTCCGTCATCGGCACGATCGACTTCTCCGACGACATCGACGCGGCCGCCGTCGCCAAGGCGCTGCGCGCCAACGGCATCGTGGACACCGAGCCCTACCGCAAGCTGGGCCGCAACCAGCTGCGCGTCGCGATGTTCCCGGCGATCGACCCGGCGGACGTGCAGGCGCTCACCGCCTGCGTCGACTACGTGATCGAGAAGCTGTAACGCGCAGGCGTACGCAGGAGCCCCCGGTGCCGCGCGGCGCCGGGGGCTCCGTCCTTCCGGGCGGAGTCCGCGGCGGCCCGCCCGGATGCCGTCGCGGGCACCTCACCGGCCGGGAGGCCGCCCGCACGCGATACCTTCAAGAGGTCCGGGGCCGAGTGCCCCGGGCGCGGGTCCAGTGAAACGTGGAGGCAGCGGCGTGAGCGTGCGAGTGACGGCGGCCCAGGGCGGCGCGGACCCCTTCGGCACGGCCCGGTTGCGGCGCGGGGTGCTCGACGCGTGGGGCGCGGGCCCGGCCCGGTTCCGCGAGGACGCCAACGCCGAGGAGGACCTGGCGCTCGGCGGCTACCGCGACCGGCTCGTGGTCGAGCTGGCCCAGAACGCCGCCGACGCGGCCGCCCGTGCCGGCGTACCGGGCCGGCTGCGGCTCACCCTGCACCCCGGGGACGGCGAACCCGGCCACGCGGTGCTCGCCGTCGCCAACACCGGCGCCCCGCTGGACGCGGCGGGCGTGGAGTCGCTGTCGACGCTACGGGCCTCGGCGAAGCGGGAACCGGCCGGCCCGGGCGGCTCCGCCGAGACCGTGGGCCGCTTCGGCGTCGGCTTCGCCGCCGTGCTCGCCGTCACCGACGAGCCCGCCGTGCTCGGCCGCCACGGCGGAGTCCGCTGGTCCCTCGCCGAGGCCCGCGAACTGGCCCGGGAGGCGTCCGGCGGCAGCCCCGGCCTCGGCGACGAACTGCGCCGCCGCGACGGCCACGTCCCGCTGCTGCGCCTGCCGTTGCCCGCCGAGGGCACCGCGCCGCAGGGCTACGACACCGTCGTGGTCCTCCCGCTGCGCGACGCCGCCGCCGAGGAGCTGGTGGAGCGGCTGCTGGCCGGGATCGACGACGCGCTGCTCCTGACCCTGCCCGGGCTGCGCGAGGTCGTCGTGGAGACCCCGGCCGCCGGACACCGGGTGCTGTACCGGCGCGCCGAAGGCCCGTACACCGTCATCGAGGACTCCGCCTCCGGCACGCACCGCTGGCGCACCGTCCGCCACAGCGGCCCCATCGAGCCGGCCCTGCTCGCCGACCGGCCCGTGGAGGAGCGGCTGCGGCCCTTCTGGACCGTCACGTGGGCCGTGCCCGCCGACATCGAGGGCGCCCCGCTCTACCCGCGCACCGCGCCCGTCGTCCACGCGCCGACCCCGACCGACGAGCCGCTGGGCATCCCCGCGCTGCTCATCGCCTCGCTGCCGCTCGACACCAGCCGCCGCCACCCCGCCCCCGGGCCGCTGACCGACTTCCTAGTGGAGCGCGCCGCCGACGCCTACGCCGAACTCCTCGCCGCCTGGGAGCCGGTCAGCACCGACCTGGTCGACCTGGTACCGGGCCCGCTCGGCAAGAGCGAGCTCGACGGGGCCCTGCGCGGCGCCGTCCTCCAGCGGCTGCCCCGTACGGCGTTCCTCGCGCCCGCCGCACCCTCCGAGGAGCTGAAGGCGCTGCGCCCCTTCGAAGCGGAGGTGGTCGAGGGCGCCGGAGCCGACACCGTGGCGGTGCTGGCGGAGGTGCTGCCGACCCTGCTCCCGGCCGGGCTGGAGCGCCGCCCCGAGCTGCGCCACCTGGGCGTCGGCCGGCTTCCGCTGGGCGACGCCATCGAGCGGATCGCGGGCATCGAGCGCACCCCGCAGTGGTGGTACCGGCTCTACGACAGCCTCGCCGGGGTGGACCCCGACCGGCTCTCCGGCCTGCCCGTTCCGCTGGCTGGGGACCCCTCCCAGGCCGGAGGCGCTGGGGGAGGGCGTACCGCGATCGGGCCGCGGCACATCCTGCTCCCCGGCGCCGACACCCCCGAGGGGCTGGCCCGGCTCGGGCTCAAGGTGGCGCACCCCGACGCCGCCCACCCGCTGCTGGAGAAGCTCGGCGCGCTCCCGGCGACCCCGCGCGCGGTCCTGACGACCCCGCAGGTGCGGGCGGCGGTCGCGGCCTCCCTGGACGCGGGCGAGATCTGGGACGAGGACGCGCCCGACGCCGACGAGCTGGCCGAGATGGTCCTCACCCTGGTCCGCGACGCCGGCCTGGAGCCCGGTGACGAGCCGTGGCTGGGCGCCCTCGCGCTGCCCGACGAGGACGGCGAACCGACCCCGGCGGGCGAACTGCTGCTGCCCGGGTCCCCGCTGGCGTCGGTGGTCCGCGAGGACGAGATCCCGTACCTCGACGCGGGCTTCGCCGAGCGGTGGGACGCCGAAACCCTCACCGCCGTCGGGGTGCTGGGCACCTTCCAGCTGGTCCGCGCCACCGACGTGGTCCTGGACCCCGACGAACTGGAGCCCCGTGACGGGGACTTCGCCGAGCCGGACGACGCGGGCCTGCTGGACGCCGTCGACGTGTGGTGCGAGGACCTGCTGGACCAGCTCCCGGACACCCCCCTGCCGCCGGTGGCCACCGAACTGATCGGCGTACGGGACCTGGACCTGGTCGACGACGACCGCTGGCCCGAGGCCCTGGCCATGCTCGCGCAGCCGCCGCTGCGCGACGCGCTGACCCAGCCCGTGCGGGTGCTGCTCCCCGACGGCACCACCCGTTCCGTGCGCCCGTACACCGCCTGGTGGCTGCGCGACCACCCGGTGCTCGACGGCCGCCGCCCGGCCGGGCTGCGCGCGGCGGGCGGCGACCCGCTGCTGGCCGGGCTGTACACGCCCGCCGACGCCACCGGCTTCGAGGACGAGCAGGTGCTGCGGGCCCTGGGCGTACGGACCACCGTGCACGCCCTGCTGGACGAGCCCGGCGGCGCGGCCGAGCTCCTGGGCCGCCTCGCCGACCCCGACCGGGAGGTGTCGGACCGCCAGCTGCACGCCCTGTACGGGGCGCTGGCCGAGCTGGACCCCGAGCAGGTGACCCTCCCGGACGACCTGCGGGCGGTGGTGGACGGCGAGGTCCGGGTGGTGGACGCGGCCGACGCGGTGATCGCCGACGCCCCCGACCTGCTGCCCCTGACGGCGGGCCTGCCGCTGCTGCCGGTCGCCCCCGCGCTGGCCGCCGACCTCGCGGAGCTGCTCCAGGTGCGCCGCCTGTCGGACACCGTCCCGGCGGAGGTCAGCACGCCGGGCGAGGAGCACGAGGTCCCGGAGGCGGTACGGATCCTGCTGGGCCCCGCGACGCCGCGGACGTACGTCGAACACGCGGAACTCGTCGCGGGCGGCACGGAACTCGACTGGCGCCGCACCCCGGACGGCACCCTGCACGCCGCCACCCTGGAGGGCGTCGCCGCCGGACTCGCCTGGTCGGCGGGCCAGTGGCCGCGCCGCTTCGAGGTCGCGGCCCTGCTGGAGGACCCGTCCCGCACCGCGGAACTGGCCCGCGACCGCTGGTTCGACTGACGCCCGCGCCCCCTCAGCGGAAGACCACCGCGGCCGCTCCCCACTGGGACGTGGTGGTCCCCGTGGCGGCGCACATCTGGGCCGCCGGGACGATCCGGTACGCCGTGGACAGCCGGTAGGACGACAGCTTGAGGACGGGCAGCGCGGTCCACTCGCCGGTGAACGCCGGGGCCGTGCCGCTGTTGGAGCCGACCGTGCCCACCACGAGGTCCCCGGCGGCGCAGTCGAGCCGGGTCGACGAGGTGCTGAACGCGGTCTGGCCGGATTCGCCGTGCGCCTGCGCGTACCCGACGGCCCGGCTGATCCCGCTGAACTCGTCCACGGCCACGTGGTACTTGCTCGCGTGCGGGTACTTCACCCGGATCGAGTCCGCCGTGGTGAGCGGACGGACGTGGAAGGCGGCGAGGACCAGCGTCCGGTGCAGCCGGGCATCGGTCTCGTCGGCCACGATCCGGAAGGCGTTCCCCTGGGTGTCGGTCACCGTGACCGGGCCGGGACAGGTGGCGGTCAGCATCATCGTGACGACGAGCGCGTTCCCCGCGGTCACCGCGTTGGTCACCGGCAGTACCACTTCGGTACCGCCCAGGATCTGCTGGTCCGCGGCGGCCCGCGCCACCCAGGCGGCCGGCTCGTTCCGGGTCGGCGGGCCCGCGTCGTCGGTCCCCGCCAGGATGGGCGCCGGATTGGCGGTGGGCGGCGGACAGGGCTGCTCCTCCACCGGGAACCCCGCCTTGACGCCGGCCGGACTCCCTGCGGTGTCCACGCCGGCCAGGCCCTCCATGGCGGCGACGCCGATGCAGACGCCGAGGAGCAGGCTCACGGCGTGCGTGAGCACCCGCTGTCGCGAGGGGCCGCGCCGAAATACCCGTACGGAGGCCGCCGCCCCGTCCACGGACCCGACCCCGCCGCCTGCGAAGTCCCCGTCCACTGCGGCTCGGTCGGCTCCCGCGGGGGCTCCGTCGGCTTCCGCCGGGGCTCCGTCGGCTTCCGCCGGGGCTCGGTCGGCTTCCGCCGGGGCCCGGTCGGCCTCCGCCAGGGCCCGGTCGGCCTCCGCCGGGGCCCGGTCGGCCTCCGCCGGTGTCCCGTCGGCTTCCACGGGTGTTGCATCGGACCCCTTCGCGCGGTCCCCTGCCCCCGCCCGCGCGGCCCCGGCATCCGCCGCGGCGGACCGCGGCTGCGCGGTGGACCCCACTCGCGCACCGGCTTCCGCCGCCAGCCGAAGCCCCGTCCACGCCTGCTTCCACACCGGCAGCGCGGTCTCGGCCACCCCCAGGGCCCGCAGCAGGGCCAGGATCCGGTCCCACGGCGGCAGCGTCGGCCGGTCCGTCCGCAGGGCGTGCGCGATGGTGGACCGGGGCAGCCCCGTACGCCGCTGCAACTCCCGCAGGGACAGCCCCGCCACCGCCTTGAGCCCCCGTAGCTCCCCGATGAAATCGGCGACCGACTCCGGCCGCCGCAACCCTTCCCGTTCCGGCATCTCCATGCCCCCCGCTCCATCCCCCTGGACCGGCCCGTCCGAGGGTGTCCCACGGCGGCCGGCTGTCCGGATCCTACGAGCGGCGCGCCCGGCCCCGTAACCGTTCGACCGGCCAACTCCGCCGGGTCCGGGGAGCCGTCCCGTCCGGGGCCGTCCAGGCTTGTCCCAGCACGTCGAACGGCCTTGTCGGACACCGGCACCGCTGCCGATGGTTGGCCACATCGCCGGACCCGGTGGACGGGCCCGTCAGCCGACTTCCGACAGGAGACACCCATGAAGTTCACGCTCGGGCGCCGCGGCGCCATGGCCGCGACGGTCGCGGCCCTGACCGTAGGCGCGCTGGCCACGGGGATCACCACCGCCTCCGCCACCAGCGGGTGGACCCGCCTGTCCACCTCGCACGGGGTCGGCGTGTACGGCAACCACACCTCGACGTCGGGCAAGGTCACCTCGGACGTCTTCAACGGGGACTACGTCGACGTCCTGTGCTGGAAGCGCGGCGAGAACATCGCCAACCAGGGCAACGTCTGGTACTACATCGACAACGAGTGGCACGCGAGCGGCTGGTACGGCAACACCGCCGGCTGGGTGTACGCGCCCTACACGGACGACTCCAACGCATGGCGCACCGGCCTCGCCGAGTGCAACTTCGGCTGAGCCGACTCCGCCCGGACCTGGAGGTGTCCTACGCCGGGAACCTCCGGTCGACCCAGCGGAAGGTGAGCTCGATCAGCACGGAGGCGGCGGCGGCGATGCCGACGGCGGTCCACGGCATCACGTCGCCCTCCAGCCGCAGCTGGAAGAAGGTCTGGAGCCAGGGCACGACCAGGACCAGGAGGAACGCCCCGCCCATCGCGGCGACCAGGGCGATCCGCCACCACGTGTACGGGCGGGCGATGATCGCCAGCACCCACATCGAGGTCAGGAACAGTGTCAGCGTCGCGGCGCTGGTCTCGGCCTTGAGGCTGTCCGCACCGGTGTAGTGGTGGCGGGCGATCAGGTACGTCGCGAAGGTGGCGACCGCCGCGATCACCCCGCCCGGGATCGCGTACCGCATCACCCGCCGTACGAAGTGCGGCCTGGCCCGCTCCTTGTTCGGGGCGAGCGCGAGGAAGAACGCCGGGACGCCGATGGTCAGCGTCGACAGCAGCGTCAGGTGGCGCGGCAGGAACGGGTACTCCACCTGCCAGCACACCACCAGGATGGCCAGCAGCACCGAGTAGACGGTCTTCACGAGGAAGAGGGTGGCCACCCTGGTGATGTTGCCGATGACCCGGCGGCCCTCGGCGACCACCGAGGGCAGGGTGGCGAAGCTGTTGTTCAGCAGCACGATCTGGGCGACCGCGCGGGTGGCCTCCGAGCCGGAGCCCATGCTGACCCCGATGTCGGCGTCCTTGAGGGCGAGGACGTCGTTGACCCCGTCGCCCGTCATCGCCACCGTGTGCCCCTTGGACTGGAGCGCGGCGACCATGTCCCGCTTCTGCTGCGGGGTGACCCGGCCGAAGACCGCGTTGCCGTCCAGGATCTCGGCCATGTCCGCCCGCTCGGCCGGCATCTCGCGGGCGTCGACCGTGTGCTGCGCGCCGGGCAGCCCGAGCTTCCCGGCCACCGCGCCGACGGAGACGGCGTTGTCCCCGGAGATGACCTTGGCCTTGACGTCCTGGTCCGCGAAGTAGCGCAGCGTGTCGGCGGCGTCGGGGCGCAGCCGCTGTTCCAGCACCACCAGGGCGGTGGGTGTGACCCCCTCGGCCACGGCCGGGTCGTCCAGTTCGCGGGCGGAGCGGGCCAGGAGCAGGACCCGTAGCCCCTGTTCGTTGAGGGCGTCGATCTCCTCCAGCGCCGGGTCCCCGGCGGGCAGCAGCACGTCCGGGGCGCCGAGCAGCCAGGTGTGGTTCTCGCCGTCGCCCTCGCTGAAGCTGGCGCCGCTGTACTTGCGGGCGGAGGAGAACGGCAGCGATTCGGTGCAGCGCCACTCCGCGCTGTCGGGGTAGGCGTCGATGATGGCCTGGAGGCTGGCGTTGGGCCGCGGGTCGGACTCCCCGAGCGCGCCGAGCACCTTCTCGACGTACGCGCCGTCCTCGCCGCCCAGCGGGCGCAGTTCGCTGACGTCCATGCCGCCCTCGGTGAGGGTGCCGGTCTTGTCGAGGCAGACGACGTCGACGCGGGCGAGGCCCTCGATGGCGGGAAGTTCCTGGACCAGGCACTGCTTGCGGCCGAGCCGGATGACCCCGATGGCGAACGCGACCGAGGTCAGCAGGACGAGCCCCTCGGGGATCATCGGCACGATGCCGCCGACGGTCCGCGCGATGGAGTCCTTGACGTCGGAGTTCTCGACGGTGAGCTGGCTGACGATGAGGCCGATCGAGGTCGGGATCATCATCCAGGTGACGTACTTGAGGATGGTGGAGATGCCGGTGCGCAGCTCGGACTGGACGAGCGTGAAGCGGGAGGCCTCTTCGGCGAGCTGGGCTGCGTAGGCCTCGCGGCCGACTTTGGTGGCGGTGAACGCGCCGCCGCCGGCGACCACGAAGGAGCCCGACATGACGGGGTCGCCGGGCCGCTTGAGCACCGGGTCGGCCTCGCCGGTCAGCAGGGACTCGTCGATCTCCAGGCTTTCGGCCTCGCCGAGGACGCCGTCTACGACGACCTTGTCGCCGGGGCCGAGCTCGATGACGTCACCCAGGACGATCTCCGAGGTGGAGATGTCGCCGGTCCTGCCGTCGCGGCGGACGCTGGGTTTGGCCTCGCCGATGACGGCCAGGCCGTCGAGGGTCTTCTTGGCGCGCAGTTCCTGGACGATGCCGATGCCGGTGTTCGCGATGATCACGAAGCCGAACAGGCTGTCCTGGATCGGTGCGACGCACAGCATGATCACCCACAGGACGCCGATGATGGCGTTGAAGCGGGTGAAGACGTTCGCGCGGACGATCTCGGTGGTGGAGCGCGAGGAGCGCACGGGCACGTCGTTGACGTCGCCGCGGGCCACGCGTTCGGCGACCTCCGCGGTGCTCAGGCCGTCCGCCTTGAACCGGGGCGCCGGTGGACGCATCGGGTGGACCGGGTCCAGCTCGGCCCCCGCGTCGATGGCCGTCCCGAACGCGGGCGCGCCACTTCTGCCGCTGCCGGCCGGCTCCGGTCCGTCGGTTTCGGTCTGCGCCCGCTCCGTCATGCTTTCGACGGTAAAGGGCGTACGGCCGCTCCACCCGCCGAGCGGTCGGAAGATCCGACTTCGGGATGAGCGCAATCGTCTCCTGGTAGCCCCGCGCCGTCCGACCGCCGACGGACCCGGCGACGGGCCGCCGTCAGGCTTCGGGCCGAAGCCCAGCGCCCTCCGCGCCCTCGCCGCCCTCCGCGGCCTGCTGTGCCTCGTGCCGCTTGATGGCGGCCTCGCGGCCACGGGCGTACCAGATGCCGAACAGGCCGAGGGCGGTGCCGGCCGCCGGGGTCCAGACCCACCACAGCAGGTCCCGGTCCGCGAACCACCCGTAGAAGGGGAGCTGAACGAGGAAGAGGACGAACCAGATGACCGTGCCGCCGACGACGGTCGCGACGACGGGGCCCTCCAAGGGCTCGGGGGCCTCGTGCTGTGCGGTCCATTTCGCCATGCGGCCAGTCTAGGCGGGCCGGCCGGACCGGCCGAAGAGAGGCCGCCCCCACGCCCCCCGCCTGGTCTACGCGCGGAGATGGACGCCTCTTCCCTCATGTGTTCATACTGAAACGGTTTGCCTGCGACCGGTTTTATTCGTATGAATAACCAAATGACCCTTTGAGGACCGCATGAGCACCTCGGCACCCGCCGCGGCCCCCACCAACGCCATGGACCGCTACTTCAAGATCTCCGAGCGCGGCTCGACCGTCGCCCGCGAGATCCGCGGCGGCCTCGCGACGTTCTTCGCGATGGCCTACATCATCGTGCTGAACCCGATCATCCTCGGCAGCGCGAAGGACATGTACGGCCACCAGCTGAACGGCGGCCAGCTCGTCACCGCCACCGTCCTGACGGCCGCGTTCTCCACCCTCCTCATGGGCGTCATCGGCAACGTCCCGATCGCGCTCGCGGCCGGCCTCGGCGTCAACACCGTCGTGGCCCTCCAGCTCGCGCCCCGGATGAGCTGGCCCGACGCCATGGGCATGGTCGTGCTCGCCGGCTTCGTGGTGATGCTGCTGGTCGCCACCGGCCTGCGCGAGCGGGTCATGAACGCCGTCCCGCTCGGCCTGCGCAAGGGCATCTCGATCGGCATCGGCCTGTTCATCATGCTGATCGGCCTGGTCGACTCGGGCTTCGTCTCCCGCATCCCCGACGTCGCCCACACCACGGTGCCCCTCCAGCTCGGCGCCGGCGGCCACCTGCACGGCTGGCCCGTGCTGATCTTCGCGCTCGGTGTGCTGCTCACGCTGACCCTGCTGATCCGCAAGACGCCCGGCGCGATCCTGATCTCCATCGTGGCCATGACCGTGCTCGCGGTCGTCGTCCAGCTGGTCGCCGGCCTTCCGGCCGCCGCCTGGGGCCTGACCGTGCCGCAGTGGCCGGGCAACCCGGTGTCCGCTCCCGACTTCGGGCTCGTCGGCCAGGTCAGCCCGTTCGGCGGCTTCAGCAAGGTCGGCGTGCTCACCGGCGTCCTGTTCGTCTTCACCGTGCTGCTGTCCTGCTTCTTCGACGCGATGGGCACCATCCTCGGCGTCGGCGACGAGGCCAAGCTGACGAAGCCGGACGGCACCTTCCCGGGGATCAACCGGGTCCTGCTCGTCGACGGCCTGGCCGTCGCCTCGGGCGGCGCCACGTCCTCCTCGGCCACCACCTGCTTCGTGGAGTCCACGGCCGGCGTCGGCGAGGGAGCCCGTACGGGCCTGGCCAACGTGGTGACCGGCGCCCTGTTCACCGTCTCGCTCTTCCTCACGCCGCTGGCGACGATGGTCCCCTCCCAGGCGGCGACGCCCGCCCTGGTGGCGGTGGGCTTCCTGATCCTGGCCGGCTCGGTCAGGGACATCGACTGGAGCGACTTCACCATCGCCGTCCCCGCCTTCCTGGCGATGGTGATGATGCCCTTCACCTACTCGATCACCAACGGCATCGGCATCGGCTTCATCAGCTTCTGCACCCTGCGCCTGACGACCGGCCGGGCCCGCGGCGTCCCGGTTGCCATGTGGGTGGTCGCGGCGGTGTTCGTCTTCTACTACGCGATGCCGGCCCTCGGCCTGACGTAGGCGCCGGGGGTCAGGTGAGCCCGTAGAACTTCTCCGTCTCGTCGACGGCCGCCTTGAAGCGCTCGTCGAAGTCATCGCGAATGAGCGTCCGGACGACATAGTCCTGGACGCTCATTCCGCGTTTGGCGGCATGAGTCCGGAGGCGGTCGAGCAGCTCCCCGTCTATGCGCATGCTCAGCACATGAGTCCCCATGCCGCACAGAGTCGGGTCACCACCCCTGAACGCGGGTCACTTTCCGGAAGCGACTCACCCGGACGAGTGACGAAACCGCTGCAGTGGCCGAAACCCGTGCGGTGCCCGATGGTGTGACGTGTGACGCCCGGAAACCGGTGTTCTTTAGAGAGAGTAATGAGTTATTCTAAAGAACATGCACGACCTTTCCCATGGCGACGACGCTGCCGCCGTGAACGACCTCCGCTCCGCCGTCATGCGGCTGGGCCGCCGGCTCAAGCACCAGCGCGTCGACGAGTCACTGAGCCCGACCGAGATGTCGGTGCTCGGCACCCTCGCCCGCTGCGGCCAGGCCACTCCCGGCGAGCTGGCGCGGCGCGAGCACGTCCAGCCGCCGTCGATGACACGCATCGTCGCGCTGCTGGAGGCCAAGGGACTGGTACGGCTGGAGCCGCACCCGGACGACCGCCGCCAGAAGGTGGTCAGCCAGACGGAGGAAGCCGAAGCGATGCTCGAAGAGAGCCGTCGCAAGCGCAACGCCTTCCTGGCCGGGCTCGCGGCCGAGCTCACCGAGGACGAATGGGCCAAGCTGCGTGCCGCGGCGCCCGTCCTGGAGAAGCTCGCGCACTTGTAACCGTCAGACGCCAGGAGGCGAACGCTTTTGAGTACGGGAACCGGAGCAGACTCCGCACCCGGCCACACATCCACCACTACGCGACCCGCGAGCCGGAACTCCATGTTCAGCTCGCTGAAGATCCGGAACTACCGGCTCTTCGCCACGGGACAGGTCGTCTCGAACACCGGCACCTGGATGCAGCGCATCGCCCAGGACTGGCTGGTCCTGTCCCTCACCGGATCGGCCTCCGCGGTGGGCATCACCATCGCGCTGCAGTTCCTGCCGATGCTGGTGTTCGGCCTCTACGGAGGCGTACTCGCCGACCGGCTGCCCAAGCGGCCGCTGCTGCTGGCCACCCAGGGCGCCATGGGCCTGACGGGCGTCGCACTCGCCGCCCTCACCCTGGCCGGACACGTCCAGGTCTGGCACGTGTACCTCGCCGCCTTCCTGCTCGGCCTGATCACCGTCGTGGACAACCCGGCGCGCCAGACGTTCGTCCCGGAGATGGTCGGCAAGGACCAGCTCGCGAACGCGGTCAGCCTGAACTCCGCCAACTTCCAGTCCGCGCGGCTGGTCGGCCCGGCGATCGCCGGTGTGCTGATCACCGCCGTCGGCTCCGGCTGGGCCTTCCTGCTGAACGGACTGTCCTTCGCCGCGCCGATCGCCGCGCTGCTGATGATGCGTACGCGCGAACTGCACCCGGTGGAGCGGCAGCCGCGCGGGAAGGGCCAGCTGCGGGAGGGCCTGCGGTACGTCGCCGGGCGGCCCGAGCTGATCTGGCCCATCGTGCTGGTCGGCTTCATCGGGACGTTCGGGTTCAACTTCCCGATCTGGCTGTCGGCGTTCGTGAACAAGGTGTTCCACGGGGACGCCGGTACGTACGGCCTGTTCAACACCCTGATCGCGGCGGGCTCCCTGGCGGGCGCCCTGCTGGCGGCCCGGCGCGGCCACTCCCGGCTGCGGCTGCTGGTCGCGGCGGCGGTGCTCTTCTCCGTGCTGCTGGTCGTGACGGCGTTCGCGCCGGGACTGTGGCTGTTCGCGGTGCTGCTCGTGCCGATCGGGATGTTCGGCCTGACGGTCAACGTCACCGCGAATTCGAGCGTGCAGATGGCGACCGACCCGGAGATGCGGGGCCGGGTAATGGCGCTGTTCATGATGGTCTTCACGGGCGGCACCCCGCTCGGGGCCCCGCTGGTGGGCTGGATCACCGACACGTACGGCGCCCGGATCGGCATGGCCGCGGGCGGCGCGGTCTCCCTGGCCGCCGCCCTCGCGATCGCCCTGGTCCTCTCCCGCGTCGGCAACCTCAGCGTCCGCCTGTCGCGCCGCGGCGTCATCTTCGTCCCCACCCACCGCACCCTGGTCAAGGCGGCCTGACCGCCTGCCCCGGGGCCTCCGGGCCCCGGGGCCCCCGCCGGCCCAACCCCGCCCCGTGGGGGCACCTCCCAGCGGTAGCTGGGGGAGTTTGAGGCGTGGGGGTCCCCCCGGACGGAGTCCGGGGGAGGTGCGGGGCGGAGCCCTGCGAAGCCCCGCACAGCCGGGGCCGCTCCGCGCAACGGCGCCGCACCGGCACCGGGGCCGACCCGGCACCGGCCCCCGCACCCCCGCCGGGGGCTACCGTCACCCCATGAGGCTGTTCGCCGCCGTGCTGCCCCCCGCCCCCGCCCTCGCGGAACTCCGCCAGGCCGTCCGGACGGCGCAGGCCGCATCACCCCCCGCCCCCCACCTCCGCTGGACCGCCGAAGCGTCCTGGCACTTCACCCTCGCCTTCATGGGCGAGGTCCGCGACCCGCTCCTCCCCGAGCTCCACGCCCGCCTCGCCCGCGCGGCGGCCCGTACCGAGGCCTTCCCCCTCCGCATCCACGGCTCCGGCCACTTCGGCGACAGCGCCCTGTGGGCCGGCGCCGCCGGGGACCTCGACCGGATGCGGCTCCTCGCCGAGCGCGCCGACGCCGCCGCCCGCCGGGCCGGGATCCCGATGGAGCAGCACCGCCGCTACACCCCGCACCTCACCCTCGCGCGGGGCTCGCACGGCGGCACGCTGCGCCCCCACCTCGACGCCCTCGCCCCCTTCGAGGGCACGCCCTGGCAGGTCGACACCCTCAGCCTCGTCCGCAGCCACCTCCCCACCAGCGGCGTCCCGGGCGAGGGCCCGCGCTACGAGGTCGTCGGCGCCTGGCCCCTCGCCGTCAGCGCCCCGCGTACGTGACCGCCCCGTAGAGGTACGTCAGGTAGAAGTACTCGTCCAGCAGCTCCGCCAGCGGCAGCCCCGGCCGCCCCAGCTCCGCCGCGCGGCGGTCGCCGCGTCCCACGGCACGACCGTGTCCGGCCGCAGCGCGAACAACGCCTTCCCGGCGGCCGTCGGCCCCAGCGTGCGCCGTCCCACGGGCGGCCGGGGCCCGGCCCACCACCGGGCGAGCCCGTCCCCCCGCGGGTCCGGCTCGCCGTCGCGCGGGTAACGCAGGCGGCAGCCGCAGGAGTTCAGCCACCGGTGCAGCGCCTCCCGGTGCTCCGGCAGCGCCAGGCCCGGTCCCGGCGCGGTGTCCGCCCGCAGCGCGAGCCAGCTGCGGTCCGCCCCGGGGAAGGCCCCGAACACCTCGGCGGCGGCCCGTAGCCGGGCGATCCCGGGCGCGGCGTCCACCCCGCCCTCCGGAGTGTCCCCGGGCCACCCCCGCCGTACGCACATCCGCCACGCGTCGGTGACCAGCTCCGCCGGCTCCGCGGGTGCCAGGGCGGCCGTCTCGGCCGCCACCAGGGCCGCCCTCCCGGGAGCGGGCGAGGTAGACGATCCGGCCGATCCGGAATTTCACCCGGTCCCGGGCCGGGTGTTCCTCCGTACGGGGCAGTGCGCGCGAGCCGCCGTACGCCCTCCACGGTCACCGTGCGAGCGGTCTCGCAGCCCCCGTGCCCGGGAGCCGCCGTCGGCCGCGTTAGGCTCGACGGGTGGATCCGAAGACCAGAAACCGTGTCATGGCCGGTGTGCTCGTCCTGATGTTCGTCGTCGTCGCCGTGGCGGCCGCCGTCGGCCAGTAGCCCCGCGCCCGCCGTTCGGCGCCCCTGCGCTCTTGCCTGGAGTCGACTCGAAGCAGTTGGCTTGGGTCCCATGAAGTACACGCAGCTCGGACGCACCGGACTCAAAGTCAGCCGACTCGTCCTCGGCACGATGAACTTCGGTCCGCTGACAGACGAACCGACCAGCCACGGCATCCTGGACGCCGCGATCGACGCGGGGCTGAATTTCGTGGACACCGCCAACGTCTACGGGTGGGGTGAGAACAAGGGCCGCACCGAGGCGATCATCGGAACCTGGTTCGCCCAGGGCGGCGGCCGCCGGGACAAGACGGTCCTGGCCACCAAGGTCTACGGGAACATGGCCGGCGACGGCGATCCCTGGCCCAACCACGACAAGCTGTCGGCCCTCAACATCCGGCGGGCCGTCGACGCCAGCCTCAAGCGGCTCCAGACCGACTACATCGACGTCTACCAGTTCCACCACGTCGACCGCCGGACGCCCTTCGAGGAGATCTGGCAGGCCGTCGACGTCCTGATCCAGCAGGGCAAGATCCTTTACGCGGGCTCCTCCAACTTCCCCGGCTACAAGATCGCCCAGGCCAACGAAACCGCCGCCCGGCGCGGGTCGGTCGGGCTGGTCAGCGAACAGTGCCTGTACAACCTCGCCGAACGGCGGGCCGAGATGGAGGTCATCCCGGCCGCCCGGGAGTACGGCCTCGGCGTCATCCCCTGGTCCCCGCTGCACGGAGGCCTGCTCGGCGGGGTCCTCAAGAAGCAGGCGACGGGCGGCCGCCGCGCCTCGGGCCGGCCGGCGGAGGCACTGGCCGACAGCGCGGTCCGGGCGCAGGTACAGGCGTACGAGGACCTCCTCGACAAGCACGGCCTGGAGCCCGGCGAGACGGCCCTGGCCTGGCTGCTGACCCGGCCCGGGGTCACCGGGCCGATCGTCGGCCCGCGCACCGCCGAGCAGCTCGACAGCGCCCTGCGCGCCCTGGAGCTGGAGCTGGACGAGGAGCTGCTGACGGCGCTGGACGAGATCTTCCCCGGCCCCGGCCCGTCCCCGGAGGCCTTCGCCTGGTAGCCGGCCGGCCCTGCCCGCGGTGGCCGTCGTCCCGTTCGGCACGGGCGGCGGCCGCCGCGCGCCTGGTGCGCCCGGTCAGGCGCCGGCCGGCCGGTAGGGGCCGCCGACGGACCAGGCCTGGTGCAGGGCCGCCGCGAACTCGCCCGCCAGGCGGTGCTCGCCGGAGGCGTTGGGGTGGGTGCCGTCGTAGGTGTCGGCGTGCAGCTCGTACCCCTGCGGGCGGGCGGCCAGCAGGATCGGCGAGGCGGGGGTGGAGAGGTCCGCCACCGCCTTGGCGAGCAGCTCGTTGAAGCGGGCCACCTGGGCGGCGAACGGCGCGTCGGAGTCGGCCCGGACGTTCGGGATGACGGGCAGCAGGACCATCCGGATGCCGGGACGGGCGGCGCGCGCCCCGGCGATGAACCGGCGGACGTTGCCGGCGGTCTGCGGCGCGTCGGTGTAGAAGCCGAGGTCTATCAGCCCGAGCGAGACCAGCAGTACGTCCGGCTCGGCGGCGGCGACGGCCGGACCGATCAGCGGGGCCATGTGCTGCCAGCCCTCGCCCCAGCCGGCCAGGTGGCGCCGCGCGTGCTCCGGGAAGGCCGGGTCGGCGTACGCGTGGCTGACGGGCGCCCCGGCGGCCGTGTCGTACAGCGCGCTGCGCGGGCCGACGATGCGGAAGGAGTCGCCCAGGGTGGCGCACAGGTGCTGCCACATCCGGTAGCGCCAGGTGTAGTCGCCGGCGCGTCCGATGGTCATGGAATCGCCGACGAACATGAAACGCATCCGGTCATCATCGCGGATCACCGGACCCGGGCCGCTGTGATGCCCGCCACGCCGGGCGGCCTGGCAGGCTTGGGGAATGCGCCTGCTGCCGATCTTGACCGCGTTCACCGCCGCCGCCGTCCTCACCGGCTCCCCGGCGGCCGCCGCCGCCACCGGAGCTTCGGACTTCACCCTCCAGGACCCGCGCATCACCGAGTCCAGCGGACTCGCGGCGAGCCGCGTCCACCCGGGCGTCTACTGGACGCACAACGACAGCGACGACGGCCCGTACGTGTACGCCGTGGACTCGGCGACCGGCAGGACGGTGGCACGGGTGACGCTGACCGGGATCGGGCGCCCGCGCGACGTCGAGGCGATCTCGCTGGGCCCGGACGGACAGCTGTACGTCGCGGACATCGGGGACAACAAGGACGGCACCTGGGACCACGTCTGGATCTACCGCTTCCCGGAGCCGCGGGAGTTGGCGGACGTGACGGTCAAGGCGGAACAGTTCACGGTGCGGTACGCGGACGGCCCGCGCAACGCGGAGGCGCTGATGGTGCATCCGGTGACGGGCCGGGTCTACATCGCGAGCAAGAACGAGCGGACGGGCGGCCTGTACGAGGGACCCGAACGGCTTTCGGCCGACGGCACCAACGTGTTCCGGCGGATCGCGGACGTGCCCTGGGTGACGGACGGGGCGTTCTCGCCGGACGGCTCCCGGCTGACGCTGCGCGGCTACTTCTTCGCGCGGACGTACCCGTGGCAGGACGGGCGCCCGCAGGGCCCGGGCGAGCCCGTGTCCGCCCCCTGGCAGGGCCAGGCCGAGTCGGTGACGTACACGGCGGACGGCTCGGCGCTGATGTTCGGCTCGGAGGGCGTCCACAGCCGGGTCATCGCGGTCCCGGTCCGCCCGGCGGGACCGCCCCCCCAGGCTTCCGCCTCGGCCTCCGCCTCACCGCATCCAGGCTCCCCGGCCGCACCCGCGAAGCCGGACCCGGTGGGCGGCTTCGGCAAGGGAGTCCTTGTCCTGGCCGGCGGCTCGGCCTTGGTATTCGCCGCGAAGCGCCTTTTCCGCCGCCGCGCCCCGAAGTAACCCCGTACGGCCTACCGGGAGGGCCGCCCCCAGGCCCCGTACGGCGTTCTGCGCCCGCGCGGCGAGCGCCGCCGGCAACATCGGCGGCGCCCCCTTATCGCGGTGCCGTCAACACCGGCGGGGGCGAGTCCGCGCTTGCCCGCACCCCGGCGGAAGATTGGGACCCGGCCTTCGCCGTGGCCTGCCGCGAGGTAGGGGCGGGGTTCATGGCGAATCCACCAGGGTGGAGCGCGGGGCTTCGTCGGACGTGCCCGCCGAGGGGCGTCCGCGCGGGAAGGTCAGCCGCAGCGCTGCCGCCATGGCGAGGACCGCCGTGAGCGAGCCGAGCGTGTAGGCGAGGCAGACGCGGGTGGCGGCATCGCCCGGGAGCAGTGTGGCCCCGACGAGGACCAGGGTCGCGAGCACCCAGCCGGCCAGTTGCAGGCGGTGCTTGTGCAGGACCATCAGGGCCTGTCCGAGCACCATGGCCAGCATGTAGAAGAGGGTGCCGGCGGCCATCCAGAAGAAGTCGGTCCGGCTGAGTACGTCCTGGGCCCTGAAGAACACCTGGATCGCCCAGGGTCCGAGGACGGTGGCGGGAAGGCCGCCGCACACCCCGAGACCGACGACCACCAGGCAGGTGCGGCCGAGCAGCTTGGAGAAGCCCGCCCGGTCGTACGCCGCTGCAGCCGCGGACAGCCCGGAGAGCAGCGACGCCTGGAGCGAGCCGAAGATGAACAGCGGCACCCTGGCCAGCACGATCGCGTTCAGCAGTCCGCCGACGAGTGCGGTGTTGGCCGGCTCCAGCAGCTTGGTGCTGACCACCGCCGCGTTGACGACGACCTGTGACAGCAAGGTGGAGACGACCAGCGGGGCGAGAGCGCCCAGCAGTCCCGCCCAGCTGTCGGCAGGGCCCCGCTCCAGACCGGCCCGAACCGGCCGCAGGGTGGCCAGGACGGAGACGAGCGGCGCCACGACGAGGATCAGTGCGAAGGCCAGCGGCGAGCGGACGCCCAGAAGGGCGAAGACCACGGCGAGGCCGATGCGCAGGACGCCGTCGATGCCGAGCTGCAGGCCGTAGGGGCCGAACCGGCCCAGACCCGCCAGCACTCCGCGGGCCACGTTGCTCGCCGCCATGGTGACGAAAGCCAGCGCCAAGGCGAGGACCATGTCCAGACGGCCGTTGAAGAAGGTGTCCGCCAGCGGCCGCGCGGCGACGGCCATGGATGCGGCCAGCAGGCCGATCATCGCCAAGGTGAGGCCCGTCACATGCCGCAGCACGCCGGAGACGCCCAGGCCGCCGACGCGGTGCGCCGCGACGATCCGGGTGAGCTCCTGCTCGACGGGGAAGAACAGGCCGATGCCGACCGACATGAGGATCGTCCACAGCACCGACAGCGCGGCCATGCCGTCGGTGTCGAGGCTGTGGCCCGCCGCCATGAGGTGGACGTACGAGGCGGCCCCGAGCACGACCGTGCCGCCGATCACCAGTTGGGTCCCCGGCGGCAGGGTGTTCAGCAGCCTTGCCAGCGGCGACCTCTTCGCGGTCTCCGAGGCATCCGGTGTGTTCACGACTGCTGGGCGGCCTTCACCTTGAGCGGCTCCCACCAGGAGCGGTTCTCGCGGTACCAGTCGATCGTCGAGGCCAGGCCCTCCTCGAAGGTGACCTGCGGCGCGTAGCCGAGCTCCTCGCTGATCTTGCTGATGTCGAGCGAGTAACGCAGGTCGTGGCCCTTGCGGTCCTCGACCCGGTCGACCATGTCCCAGCCGACTCCGGCGGCGTCCAGCAGCAGGCCGGTGAGCTCCTTGTTGGTGAGCTCGACGCCGCCGCCGATGTTGTAGACGTGGCCGGCGCGGCCCTTGCGCAGCGCCAGCTCGATGCCGCGGCAGTGGTCCGACACGTGCAGCCAGTCGCGGATGTTGCCACCGTCGCCGTAGAGCGGGACGCGCTTTCCGTCGATCAGGTTGGTGGTGAAGAGCGGGATGACCTTCTCGGGGAACTGGTAAGGCCCGTAGTTGTTGGAACACCGGGTCACCACCACGTCCATGCCGTGCGTGCGGTGGTAGGCCAACGCCAGCAGGTCGGAGCCCGCCTTGGAGGAGGAGTAGGGGGAGTTTGGCGCTAGCGGCCATTCCTCGGTCCAGGAGCCCTCGCTGATGGACCCGTAAACCTCGTCCGTGGAGACGTGCACGAAGCGGCCGACGCCGTGCTTGCGCGCGGCGTCCAGCAGCACCTGGGTGCCGACCACATTGGTCATGACGAAGGGCCCCGCGCCGGCGATGGAGCGGTCCACATGGGACTCGGCGGCGAAGTGCACGACCGCGTCGTGGCCGGGCATCACCTGGTCGACGGCCTCCACATCGCAGATGTCGCCGCGGACGAAGGCGTAGCCGGGGTGGCTCGCCACCGGGGCGAGGTTCTCCTCGACGCCCGAGTACGTCAGCTTGTCGAAGACCGTCACCCGGGCCCCGGGATCCTCCGACAGGAGGGAGCGGACGAACTGCGAGCCGATGAAACCGGCACCACCGGTCACGAGAATGCGCATAGTGTTTTTCAGTCTACTGGGCCGTTCGGGCCGGCCGGCCGCCCGGCCCTCCGGCAGGGTCCCCGGCCGTCCCGCCGTACGCCTTGTGGGTTAACGGCCCCCAAGACGCGCGACGTATGGTGGCACCCATGCGTGGAATTCTCCTGGCGGGCGGCACCGGCTCCCGCCTCTGGCCCTTGACCCGAGCCGTGTCGAAGCAGCTTCTTCCCGTCTTCGACAAGCCCATGGTCTACTACCCGCTTTCCACCCTGGTCATGGCGGGGATCCGCGAGATCCTGATCATCACGACGCCGCAGGACCAGGATCAGTTCCAGCGGCTCCTCGGTGACGGCTCGCAGCTCGGCCTCGACCTCCAGTACGCCGTCCAGGAGCGCCCGGAGGGCATCGCCCAGGCGTTCGTGCTCGGCGCGGACTTCATCGGGGACGAGCCGGTCGCGCTGATCCTCGGCGACAACATCTTCCACGGCAGCGGCCTCGGCACGCGTCTCGCGCAGCGCACCGACCCCAAGGGCGGCATGGTCTTCGCCTACCCGGTCGCCGACCCGAGCGCGTACGGCGTGGTGGAGTTCGACGCCGACGGCCAGGTCATCTCCATCGAGGAGAAGCCGGAGAAGCCCAAGTCCCGCTACGCGGTGCCCGGTCTGTACTTCTACGACAACCGCGTCGTGGAGATCGCCCGGACCATCCGCCCGAGCGAGCGCGGCGAGCTGGAGATAACGGCTGTCAACGACGCCTACCTGCAGTCCGGAGACCTTCAGGTCACCGTCCTGGACCGGGGAACGGCGTGGCTGGACACCGGCACCTTCGTCTCCATGGTCCAGGCCTCGGAATTCGTCCGGGTCATCGAGGAGCGTCAGGGCTTCAAGATCGGCTGCATCGAGGAGACCGCCTGGCGCTCCGGCTTCGTGACCGACGAAGGCTTGCGCGAGCTCGCCGAGCCGCTCCTGAAGAGCGGCTACGGCCAGTACCTGCTGGACCTTCTCGACGAGGAGAACGGCCGATGAAGTTCCGCGAGCTCTCCATCGAGGGCGCCTGGGAGATCACCCCGCAGCAGCACGGCGACCCCCGCGGGCTGTTCATGGAGTGGTACCGCTTCGACCACCTCGCCGAGGCCGTCGGCCACCCGCTGCGCTTGGCCCAGGCCAACCTCTCGGTGTCGGCCAAGGACGTCGTGCGCGGTGTGCACTTCGCCGACGTCCCGCCCGGCCAGGCCAAGTACGTGACCTGCGTGCGCGGCGCCGTGCTCGACGTCGTCGTAGACCTGCGGGTGGGCTCGCCGACCTTCGGGGCGCACGAGTTCGTCCGCCTCGACGACATGGACCGCCGCGCGGTCTACCTCTCCGAGGGCCTGGGGCACGGCTTCTGCGCGCTTTCGGACGACGCGACGCTGTCCTACGTCTGCTCGGAGACCTTCAACCCCTCCGCCGAGCACGCGGTGCACCCGCTCGACCCCGGCCTGGGCATCGACTGGCCGGCCGGCGCCGCCGCACAGCTGTCGGCCCGCGACGCGGCCGCCCCCTCCCTCGCCCAGGCCATCGAGTCCGGTCTACTGCCGGACTACGAGGACTGCCTGAGCTACCGCCGGTCGCTGCGCGCCGCCCACGGCGACGACAACTGAGCCCAGCCCGTTTCCGTCACTCCCGAACACCTGGTGCGCCGCACATGAAAACTCTCGACATCATGCTGCCCTACTACGGCAACGTCGCCCTGATGCAGGCCGCGGTGCGCAGCGTCCTGGCCCAGAGCGACCCGAACTGGCGGCTCACCGTCGTGGACGACGGCAAGGAGCCCGAGGTCCCCGGCTGGTTCGCAGAGCTCGACGACCCGCGCGTGTCGTACCAGCGCAACGAGCAGAACCTCGGCGTCACCGGCAATTTCCGCAAGTGTCTCGGCCTGGTCCGCGAAGAGCACTTCGTCATGATGGGCACCGACGACATCATGCTGCCCGAGTACGTGGCCACGGTGCGGACCGCGCTTGCGAAGCACCCGAGGCTGGGCATGGTGCAGCCCGGTGTCCAGGTGATCGACAGTGACGGCAGGCCCACGGAAGGGCTGGTCGACCAGTCCAAGCGCCGGCTGTACGCACCGCGCTTCAAGGGCGAGCTGCTCATGGGCGGCGAGCAGCTCGCCACCAGTCTGCTGCGCGGGAACTGGCTCTTCTTCCCGTCCATCTGCTGGCGCACCGCCGCCGTCCGCAACGTCGGCTTCCGGGACAACCTGGAGGTCACCCAGGACTTGGCTCTCGTGATCGACCTGCTCCAGGCTGGTGAGCAGATGCTCGTCTCGGACACCCTGTGCTTCCAGTACCGCCGGCACGCGGTCAGCATCTCCTCTCAGCAGGCCTTCACCGGTGTTCGCTTCGCCGAGGCCAACCGCTTCTTCATGGAGGTGGCGGACCGGCTGGAGGAGCACGGCTGGGCGAAGGCCGCCAAGGCGTCCCGGCTGCACCTGTCCTCGCGGATCCACGCGCTGACGATGCTGCCCGGCGCGCTGAAGAACAAGCAGCGCGAGGGGGCCCGCACCCTGCTGCGGCACGTCGCCGGCGCCGACCACCGCTAGGGCCCCGTCCCCAGGCACCGACCGCCCACTCTTCGACCGACCGCCGGGAGCCAACGCCCATGTCCGTCACCAGCCCGCCCCTGCCCCGCGTGGCCGTACTCGGCGCCACCGGCTTCATCGGCCGGACCCTGTGCACCACGCTCGACGAGCGCGGCCACACCCTGCTCGCCATCGCCCGCAACACGCCCTCTGCGGCGCTGCCCGGCGCGTTCGAGGCATTCGACCTCACCGTCGACCCGCCGGCCGAGCTGGCGGGGCTGCTCACCAAGCACCGCATCGACGTGGTCATCAACGCGGCAGGGGGCAGCTGGGGCCTGACGGACGAACAGATGGTCCCGGCCAACCTGGGCGTGGTCCGCCGGCTGCTTGAGGCATTCGACACCATGGCGTCGGCGCCGCGGCTGGTCCAGATAGGCACAGTCCACGAGTACGGCCTCTTCCCCGTCGGCGAGACCTATACCGAGGACTCCCCCGCGTGGCCGTCGACGGTCTACGGCCGGCTCAAGCTGCAGGCCACCGACCTCATCGCCGAGGCGGTCCGCGACAAAGGGCTGGACGCCGTCGTCCTGCGCCTCGGCAACGTCGTCGGTGCGGGGCAGCCCGCGCACAGCCTGCTGGGCGTCATGGCCGGCAAGCTCGCCGACGCGCAGGCTGCCGGCACCACCGCCGAGCTGTCACTGATGCCGCTCACGGCGCAGCGCGAGTTCCTCCACCTCCAGGACGCGATAGACGCCATGGTCGCCGCCGTCGCCCCCGCGGCCCCTTGCCCGACGGTGCTCAACCTCGGCCTCGGCCGGGCGACGTCCGCCCGGGAGCTGGTCGAGCTGCTGATCGAGGAGAGCGGCATACCGACGCGCGTCACCGAGGTCCCCGCCCCTGACGGCGCCGGCCCGGAGACCGAGTGGCACCAGCTCGACATCAGCGCCACCGAACGGGCGCTGGGCTGGAAGCCGGTCCGCAGCCTGCGCGACGCGGTCGCCGCACTGTGGGGCGCCGCTTCCACGTCCCGGATCTGACCGTCCCGGCAGGAGGCCGGCGCCGTCCCCTCGGTAAGATCCTTGGGCATCCCGTAGGCCCGCACGCCGAGCGAGTCCCCCCGACGCCCCCCTCTCAGGAAGTCTGACTCCTCCTATGTCACGCAGCGCACCTGTCCTGCCCGGCCAGCGCGGAACCCTCGGTGAGCTGTACTCACCGAGGGCCAACAGCTTCGGCGTGCTGCGTCTGATCCTCGCCTCGTCGGTCGTGCTCTCGCACCTGTGGCCGATCGGCTGGGGGCCGCTGGACCCGCTCTGGCGGTACAGCGGACACCAGGTCGACGTCGGAAAGATGGCCGTCATCGGCTTCTTCGTCCTGTCCGGCTTCATGATCACCGGCAGTGGTGCGCGGACCACCGCCGGCCGCTACGCCTGGCACCGCGCCCTGCGCATCATGCCCGGCCTGTGGGGCTCGCTCCTCGTCTCCGCACTGCTCATCATCCCCGCGCTCTACTACTGGCTGCACGGCACGACGAACGGCTACTGGAACCACCCCGAGGGGCCCCTCAGCTACCTCCAGGGCATGTGGAACACCTCCATCAGCACCCACTGGGACATATCCGGTGTGCTCGCCGAAGGCAAGGCTCGGGGGACCAACTTCGACCAGGGCGTCAACGGAGCCCTGTGGTCGCTGAAGTACGAGATCCTCTGCTATGTGATGGTGGGCCTGCTGGCGGCGGGTGGTGTCCTGCGCCGGGCCAGGAAGTTCATCCCTCTGGTGGCCGCGGCGCTCGGTAGCCTCATCCTGCGCGACTGGCTCACCGCCCCCTCCCTGCGCGGCATCCCCGGCGACATGGGCTCCACGGTCCAGGTACCGGTACTTGGCACCATGACAGTGCACTTCGTCGTCCACCTGCTCTTCGTGTTCCTGATCGGCGCCACGTTCCAGCTGTACCGCGACCGGCTGCCCGTCAACGACAGCCTGGCGCTGATCTGTGTCCTCGTCCTGGGCGCCACACTGGTCTTCGGCGGGGTCTTCGTCTTCGGCTACCCCGCCTTCGCCTACCTGCTGCTGTGGCTCGCGGTGCGGCTGCCCCGCCCCTTCCAGAAGATCGGGCGCAAGCGCGACTACTCGTACGGCATCTACATCTACGGCTTCACCGTGGAGCAGGCACTGGCCATGCTGGGCTACGCCAAGTACGGCAAACCCGTCTTCCTGCTGCTGGCGATGACCGGCACGGTGGCGCTGGCGGCCCTGTCCTGGCACCTGATCGAGTCGCCGGCGATGAAGCTCAAGAACTGGACGCCCTGGTTCGTACGGAGGCTGCGGCACGCGCCGGCCGTTCCGGCAGCCCGGCAGAGCGTCGCCGCGGAGCCCGCTCCGGCCGCGTACGGGGCCCGGCCGACGCAGTCCCCGGCCGTCCCCGCCGAGACCGTCTCAGGCTGACCCGCCGATCCGCACGCCCCACCCCGGCCGGACCCGCACTCGCGGGCGGGCCGGGGCCGGACCTCGGTCCGGGCGGTCCGCCCGGACCGAGGTCCGGCTACGAGTGGCCCAGGTCCGCCGGCGGGAGGTCCGAGACCGGGACCGACCCCGTGTCCTCGGCGGGCCGCAGCAGGAACTCGTCCGAGGCCATCGAGTCGAGCACCGGCGGCGCCGGCCGCAACGGCTTGGGCATGACCGCGGCCTCCGAATGGCCGCCGCAGCCGTACGACAGCGACACAAGCCGGCCGTCCGCCGGGCCGAACTCGTTCGCGCAGACCCCGAAGGCCTGACCCAGCGACCCGCCGATCGCCACGAGGAACCCGCACGACACGCACGACGCGGGCGCCGCCTGGGCCATCGGGGTCTTCGCCCCGAACCCCTCGTCCCAGCGGTCCGCCGCGCTGTGCAGCCCGTACCGCGACAGGACCCGCGCCCGGCGCATGCCGAGCTCCTCGGCGACCGAGGTGATGGAGCCCCGTACCGGCACCACCGTCCGGTCGGTGACGTCCGCGTCCTCCGCCTCGACCAGCTCGGCCATCTCCTCGGAGACCACCGAGTTCGGCGGCGGCGCGTCCTCGCCCGACCAGCCCGGCTCCAGCCGCAGGTCGTCGGCCTCGGTGGGCAGCAGGTCGCCCGGACCCAGGTCGCCCGGCCGCAGCCGCTCGCTCCACGGCACCCATTCGGGGGCGAGCAGTGCGTCGTCGCCCGGGAGCAGCACCGTTTCGTCGAGGGTGACGAGCTTCGCGCGGGAGGCGCGCGTCACGGTGACGGCCCACCGCCAGCCCCGGTAGGCGGGGTCCTTGCACTCGAAGAAGTGGGTGACGACCCGGTCGCCCTCGGAGACGACCGAGACGTGCTCGCCCACCACTCCGGGGGCGGCGGCCTCCTCGGCCGCCGCACGGGCGAGGTCTACCGCCTCGGCACACAGGCGGTCGGGGGTACGGCTTCGCGTCGTCGCAGCACTCACAGGTCTCGTTCTCTCCTACGCCGTCTCACGAGTGCGCCGTCCGTACTGTCGTCCACAACGACCCGTCGGTCTTGTCCGTACGTAGCGCGGGCGGAGCGGACCAGAGGGCCGCGTCGACGTCCGCACCCGATCGGCCTCGGGCGCACCTACCTGCAATCCATTCTGCGGGATCGCGAAGAGGCGCGCGGCCAAGAGCAACCGCCGGTGGCGCGCTACGCACGCTACCTCCTCCGGCGGCTTCGGCCCACATGCAAGGTCCGATTCGCGGACAACCCAAGACCGGCCAGGTGCCCGAAACGCGCCGGGAGGGGTCCGTGAGGGCCGAGTGGGGCACTATGGCCAGGTGGCACCCGTACGGTCGTCCGCCGACGGCCCGGGACCGGCCAGGCGGGCCGGCCGGGCCGTCGGTCGTGCCCTGCACCTCCCCTTCACCGGTACGGCGCGCGGGATCCGGCGGGCCACGCACGCGCACGGGGCGGGCGAATCGGGTCTCGGCAAGCTGATCGAGCTGCACGCCATCAACGGGGCCGGCGACGTGATGATCACGGTGGCCCTGGCGTCGACGGTGTTCTTCTCCGTCCCCACGGACGAGGCACGCGGCCGGGTGGCCCTGTACCTCGCCATCACCATGGCCCCCTTCACCCTGCTGGCCCCGGTGATCGGTCCGCTGCTGGACCGGCTGCCGCACGGACGGCGGGCCGCGATGGCGGGCGCGATGCTGGCCCGGGCGCTGCTGGCGGTGATGATGTCGGGCGCGGTGGCCACGGGCGGACTGGAGCTGTACCCGGCGGCGCTGGGCGTCCTGGTCGCGTCGAAGGCGTACGGGGTCGTGCGCAGCGCGGTGGTGCCGAGGCTGCTCCCGCCGAAGTTCTCACTCGTCAAGGCGAACTCCCGGGTCACCCTGGCCGGCCTGCTGGCCACCGGCGCCGCGGCGCCGGTGGGGGCCGGGCTCCAGGCCATCGGCCCGCCGTGGCCGCTATACGGGGCGTGCGCGATCTTCATCTGGGGGACCTTCGCGGCGTTCACGCTGCCGCACAAGGTGGACGAGGCGAAGGGCGAACGGCGGGCGCGGCTGTCCACCCACGAGCCGCACTCGCGCAAGCCGGGGCTGCGGACGATCAGCCGGCCGGTGCTGTGCGGGCTGCTGGCGAACGCGGCGATGCGCGCGCTCTCCGGGTTCCTGATCTTCTTCCTAGCGTTCCTGCTGCGCGAGCACCCCCTGGCGGGTCAGAGCGCGGCGGTGTCACTGGGCATAGTCGGCGTGGCGGCGGGCGTCGGCAACGCGGGCGGTACGGCGGTGGGCGCGTGGCTGCGGGCCCGGGCGCCGGAGACGATCATCGCGGCGGTGCTGTCGGTGACCCTGGGGGTCGCGGTGCTGGCGGCGGTGTTCTTCAGCGGGCTGTTCGTGGCGGTCCTGGGCGCCACGGCGGGCTTCTGCCAGGCCCTCGCGAAGCTCTCCCTGGACGCGATGATCCAGCGGGACGTCCCGGAGTCGGTCCGCACGTCGGCCTTCGCCCGGTCGGAGACGCTGCTCCAGATGGCGTGGGTGCTGGGCGGCGGGATCGGCATCGTGCTGCCGCTGAACGGCGTACTGGGCATGTCGGTGGCGGCGGCCATAGTCGCGTCGGGCACCACGATGGCCCTCCGCGGCATCCTCCCCACCCCCCGCCACCACCCGGACTCCCCCCGCGCCCGGGTGGCGTAAGGCCCCGGTCCCATTCCAGCCCCGCCGGGCAAATCCAGCCCCGCCGGCGTTTGCGGCGCGGGGTGCCGGGCAAATCCAGCCCCGCCGGCGTTTGCGGCGCGGGGTGCCGGGCAAATCCAGCCCCGCCGGCGTTTGAGGCGCGGGGTACGGGGCGGAGCCCCGGGAAGCCCGGCGCAGCCGGGGCCGCTCCGCGCGACGGGGCCGCAGCCGAGCCCCGCCCCCGTCGCGCGAGCCACGCCACATACCCCCGTGCGGCGGCGCAGCCCACCGGCCCGATAGCCTTCGGCTCATGACCGCACCGCTTTTCCCGGGTAGGGCCCACCGCAGCGTCGCGGCCCTCGGAGCCGTGTCCGCCGGCCTCCTCTTCCTCTCGGCCTGCGACACCACCAAGCCGACGCCGCTCGCGACCGTGACCGTCGGCAGCTCGACGGTGTCCTCCGAGGCCGCCTGCCGCCCCGGCAGCGGCGAGGAGCTCTCCGCGGAGAGGGTCCAGAACTGCCTCACCAACCTCAAGCACGCCAAGACCATCGAGTACGGCCGCGGCGACACGCTGCGCCTCGGCGTCGAGCCCGACGTCGTCAAGGACGACAACAAGTGGCAGGCGGTCCTCGACGGACAGCCGATCACCGAGCCGTCCGCGAACACCTACCGCAGCTTCCAGGGCGCCGACGTCTTCGCCACCGGCGGCCAGGGCGAGGCCCCCGCCTCGAAGATGCTGGGCTTCGTCCAGTTCGACCCGAGCGGCAAGCCGCTCGCCGTCTGGACCTTCAAGGTCAAGCTCAAGTAGCCGCACCGTGCGCGCGCTCATCGTGACCGCCGTGGCCGCGGAGGCAGACTCCGTGACCGCCGGTCTCACCCCTCATCCGGACCCGGTCACTCCGGAGCCGCGCACCCTGCCCGGGGGCTATCCGATCCACCGCCGGGACCTGCCCGGTCTCGCCGCCGACGTACTCGTCGGCGGCGTCGGGCCGGCCGCCGTCGCGGCCGCCACGGCCACCGCGCTCGCGCTGGCCCCCTACTCGATCGTCATCTCCGCCGGCATCGGCGGCGGGTTCGCCCCCGCCGCCCCGCCCGGCTCCCTCGTCGTCGCCGACGCGCTCGTCGCCGCCGACCTCGGTGCCGAGACGCCCGCCGGGTTCGTGCCGGTGGACGCGCTCGGCTTCGGCCGCAGCGTGCACCTGCCGCCCGCCGAGCTCGCCGCCCGGGCCGCCGAGGCCACCGGCGCGCTGCTCGCACCCGTACTCACCGTCTCCACCGTCACCGGCAGCGCCGCCCGGGCCGCCGAGCTCGCCGCCCGACACCCCCTCGCCGGTGCCGAGGCCATGGAAGGCTTCGGCGTGGCCGAGGCCGCCGCCGCGCACGGGGTACCCGTCCTGGAGATCCGCGCGGTGTCCAACCCCGTCGGGCCCCGCGACCGGGACGCCTGGCGGATCGGGGACGCCCTGGCCGCGCTGGCCGACGGCTTCCGCGCGCTGGGACCCGTACTCGTCCATTGGGGAGAAGAACATGAGCGGCAGCACTGACGTCGGCAGCGGGCCGGTGCGCATCGCCTATTCGCCGTGTCCCAACGACACCTTCGTCTTCGACGCCTGGGCGCACGGCCGGGTGGCCGGCGCGCCCGCCCTCGACGTCACCTTCGCGGACATCGACGTCACCAACGGCATGGCCGAGCGCGGCGAGCTCGACGTGCTCAAGGTGTCCTACGCCGTGCTGCCCTGGGTGCTGGAGGAGTACGCGCTGCTGCCCTGCGGCGGCGCGCTCGGCCGCGGCTGCGGTCCTCTCGTGCTCACCCGCGAGCCCGGCCCGGACCTCGCCGGCCTCGCCGGGAAGACGGTCGCCGTGCCGAGCGAGCGCTCCACCGCCTACCTGCTGTTCCGGCTGTGGGCGGCGGACGTGCTCCCCGCGCCGGTCGGCAAGGTCGTGGTCCTGCCGTTCCACGAGATCATGCCGGCGGTGCGCGACGGCCGGGTGGACGCCGGACTGGTCATCCACGAGGCCCGGTTCACCTATCAGGATTACGGGCTGCACTGTCTGGCCGACATGGGCGCCCACTGGGAGTCCAGCACCGGCCTGCCCATCCCGCTCGGCGCGATCATCGCCAAGCGCTCGCTGGGCGCTGACGCGCTGCGCGCGCTGGCCGAGGCGGCCCGTACGTCGGTGCGGATGGCCTGGGACGACCCCGAGGCGTCCCGGCCGTACGTCCGCGCGCACGCACAGGAGCTGGACCCGAAGGTCGCCGACCAGCACATCGGGCTGTACGTCAACGAATTCACCGCGGACCTGGGCGACGACGGGTACGCGGCCGTCCGCGGGCTGCTGACCAGGGCCGCCGCGGAGGGTCTGGTTCCGGCCATCGCGCCCGACGCGTTGCGCTTCCCGTAGCCACGAACGCCGGTGCCCCGCTCCCTCGTACGGGGGGCGGGGCACCGGCGTCACGTCACCTCGGACGTCGGGTCACCTCACACGTCGAGCTGGTCGGCGACCGCCCGCAGCAGTCCCGCGATCTTCGTGCCGTGCGTCTTGTCGGGGTAGCGGCCCCGCTCCAGCATCGGAGTGATGTTCTCCAGCAGGGTCGTCAGGTCCTGCACGATGGAGGCGAGCTCGTCCGGCTTACGGCGCTGCGCGGCCGCGACGGAGGGTGTCGGATCCAGCACCGTCACCGAGAGTGCCTGGTCACCTCGCTGCCCGGCGACCACGCCGAACTCCACGCGCTGGCCGGGCTTGAGGGCGTCCACCCCGGCGGGGAGCACCGACGAGTGGACGAAGACATCGCCGCCGTCGTCGCGGGAGAGGAAGCCGAAGCCCTTCTCACTGTTGAACCACTTGACCTTGCCGGTAGGCACGTCCGTCCTCTGTTCTTGTACGTGTCGGGTCCGGAGAGCCGTGCGACGGCTCCGGACAGCAGTGCAGCGGGTCCCCTGACCCGCCACCTCCAGGCTAATGGTCGGGAAACGGGTGACAAGTCGTTACCCGGTCCTTCCCGCACCGCTGCTTCGGCCAGGGAACTACCCTGGTGAGGTGACTGCTACTCCTCATACCGATCACGACGACGACGCGCCCCGGCCGGGCGACGGACTGATCAGGGCCGGCGGCATCCTGTTCATCGTCGGTGCCGTCGCCACGCTCGTGACGATGGCGCCGCTGTTCCTCGGCACCGCCCCGTTCCCGTCCTACGCGTGGGCGGTGTGCATGCTGATGGGCGTCGGGTTCGCCGTCGCGGCGGCGGGCGTGGTCCGCTCCGCCTCCGCACAGCGCAGGGCGGCCCGGGCGTCCCGGGCCGCCGGCTGAGGTCAGACCTCGCGGGTACGGACGTACTCCGCGAGCCACTCCGGCAAGGCGGTCAGGTCCGCCAGTACGACGTCGGCGCCGGCCGCCCGCAGCTCCGGCTCGGGACAGGGGCCGGTCGGCACGGACACCGACACCGCACCGGCGGCGCGCGCGCCGCGTACGTCGCCGACGTGGTCGCCGACGTAGACCTGCGCCCCGTACTCGCGCAGGGCCTCCGCCTTCGCCTCGGCCCACAGCCAGCCGATGACGGCGTCGGGCTCGATGCCGAGGTGCTCCAGGTGCATGCGGGCGTTGGGCTCGTTCTTCGCGGTCACGACGATCGCCCGCCCGCCGAGCCCCTGCACGGCCTTGATCGCCTCGCGGGCGCCGGGCATCGCGGGGGTGGTGTGGATGGCGTGGGTCGCGTAGATCTCCCGGTACCGGTCGGCCATCGCCGGGATCTCCTCCTCGGGGAACCACCGGGCGATCTCCTCCTCCAGCGGCGGCCCGAGCCGGGTGACGGCCTCGTCGGCGTCGATGAAGGTGCCGGTCTCGGCGGAGAGCGCCAGGTAGTTGGCTCTGATGCCGGGGCGGGAGTCGATGAGAGTCATGTCGAGGTCGAAACCGACCGTCAACGGCGGGACGGGGGGTGCGGTGGGGGGCGTCTCGGAACTCATGGGAGCCATTGTGCCGAGACGGGTCGGACCGGGGAGTACGCAGCCTTGGCCCCGGCTGGCCGGGGGATGAAATATCCCCCCTTGTCATGCCGGAACCCCCTCACCGCTATAGGCCGCCTCAAGCGATCCATGACGCCGTGTCGAACTAACCGGAAACCCCACCCCCGCTTACCAGCCGTTAAGTCCGAATTCCACCCCCGAAAAACTAGCCCCGCCGGGGGCAAATCCAGCCCCGCCGGCGATTGAGGCGCGGGGCGCGGGGCGGAGCCCCGCAAAGCCCGGCGCAGCCGGGGCCGCTCCGCGCAACGGCACCGCCGCCCAACCGCCTCAGGGCCGCCAAATCAAGCCCCGCCGGCGATTGAGGCGCGGGGCGGTATCCCGCAAAGCCCGGCGCAGCCGAACCGCGTCAGGCCCGCCGGGCCCGCCACGCCAGGTAAACGGCGGCCAGCCCCCCCGCCCCCCGCGCGAGCCACGGCCACATGTCCCGGAACACCGCCCCCAGCTCCTGGTCCCCCAGCGCCTCCCCCCACCGCCCGGTGTGCCGGCCCCACAGCCACACCACCGCCCCCGCGAACACGGCGCCCGGCACCCCGAACACCACCGCCTTGCGCTCCGTCGGCCCGAGCACCCGGGACGCGTACGCGAGCAGGAAGCCGGCCGCCAGGACCAGCCAGTACCCCGTCACCGCCCCCACGACCAGCACCACCGCCGCCAGCAGCAGGAACGCGTTCGGCTTCGGCCGGACCGGCGCCACCACCACGTCCCCGGCCGACGCCGGAACCGGCGCCGGAACCGCCGCCGCCGCGCGCCGCTCCCGCAGGGCCCGTACGACCACCCGCACCCGGGACGCCGGAGCCGTCGGCGTCCCGGCGACGGGGGCCGCCTCCGCAGGCTCCTCCTCGTCCTCCGAGAACCGGTCCGGGAACTCGATCCCCCCGGCGAAGCCCTCCACCTGCGGCCCCGCCCCGTACCCGCCGGGCCCCAGCCGCCACCAGTCCGGCTCGGCGCCGTCACCGTCGCCGAGCTCGTCCAGCCCCGCCAGGTGCGGCGGCACGTTCTCCGCCGGCCTCGGCTCCGGCACCTGCTTGCGCAGCCCCCGCAGGCCCCCGCGGCCCCCGCCGCGCTGCTCCGGCACCGCCGGCACCACGGTCGCCGCCGCCCCGGCCGCCCCGGCCGCCCAGGCGGCCCCCGCCGCCTCCCCCGCCGGGCCCGGCAGCGCGGAGAGCACCTCCTCCGGCGTGCCGATCCGTTCCAGGATCCGCCGCACCGCCGCCGGCGTCTCCGGCTCGTACTTGGCGCGCCGCCGGTCGATCTCGTCCCGCAGCCCCGCCACCAGCCGCATCCGGTCCCCCGACGACAGCTGCCGCCGCTGCGCCAAGTCCCCGACCCTGCTCAGGTATTCGTAGACCAGCTGGTCGCTCTCGATCCCCACGCCCCGCCTCCTCCCGTCCCGTCTGACCCGAAGGTAGCGCGTACGCCGTGGAGCCGCTGGCGGCGCAACGGAGACCGCAGCGGATACCGTTGACCGGATGGGGACCGGCCGACGGACCGGCCGACGCGACCAGGAGGCGACCGTGCCCGACCCAAGCACCGCGGAGCCAGGCAGCGCCCGGGCCCGCACCGCGGAACCCCGCACCACCGCGGCGACCGCCCCGCGCTCCCTCGCCGAGGCGCTGCGCGCCCGCGACGACGTGGCCCTGGCCGCGCTGCTGCACGCCCGCCCGGACCTGCTGACCCCGGTTCCCGGCGACGTCACGCAGCTGGCCACCCGGGCCGGGACCCGCGCCTCCGTGGTCCGCGCCCTGGACCGCCTCGACCGGTTCGCCCTCCAGACGGCCGAGGCCCTCGCTGTCGCCCCCGACCCCTGCCCGTACCCGGCGCTGGAGTCGCTGCTGGCCGGCGACACCGGCAGCACTTGTGAGGACAACGGCGCCCGTGCCGCCCTCCCCCGGGCCCTGGGCACCCTGCGCGACCAGGCCCTGGTGTGGGGCGACGACGACCGCATCCGGCTGGTCCGCACCGCCCGGGAGCTGCTCGCCCCGTCCCCGGCCCGCCCCTCGCCCACCGGGCTGGGGCCGACCGTCGCCGAAGCCACCTCCGGGATGTCACCGACCCGGATCCAGGAGATCGTGGCGACCGCCGGGCTGCCCGCCACCCACGACCCGGTCTCCGCCGTGTCCGCGCTGACCGCCCTGTTCACCGACCCGGAGCGGATGTCGGCGCTGCTGGACGAGGCCCCGGCGGAGGCCCACCAGGTGCTGGGGCGGCTCGTGTGGGGGCCGCCGTACGGGGAGGTGACCCCCGACCCGACGCCGCCGGTGCGCTGGCTGCGCGACCGGGGCCTGCTGCTGCCCGCGTCGGCGCGCACCGTCGTACTGCCCCGCGAGGTGGCCCTGCACCTGCGCGGCGGGCTCGCGCACCGGGTGACGGAGCCCGTCGCACCGGCCGTGCGGCTGCACCGCGAGCACCGTCCACAGCTTGTGGACGCGAACGCGGCGGGCCAGGCGCTGGCGGCGCTGTCCACCGTCGAGGAGCTCGTCAAGTCCTGGGAGCACACCGGTCCCCCCGTGCTGCGGGCCGGCGGCCTGTCCGTACGGGACCTCAAGCGGACGGCGGCGACCCTGGACACCACCGAGCAGGCGGCGGCGTTCTGGGCCGAACTCGCCTACGGCGCCGGGCTGGTGGCCGGTGACGCCGAGGCGGACGAGCGGTACGCGCCCACCCCCGCCTTCGACGGCTGGCTCGAACTGCCGCCCGCCGAGCGCTGGTCGGCGCTGGCCCGGGCATGGCTGCCGGCCACCCGCACGGCCGGGCTCGTCGGCGAACAGGACAGCAGGGGGCGTACGTTGTCGGCGCTCGGCCCCGAGCTCGACCGCTCCGCCGCGCCCGAGGTGCGCCACCGGGTCCTCGGCCTCCTCGCCGAACTGCCCGAGGGCGGCTCCCCCGACCCGGACGCGCTGCTCGCCCGGCTGGCGTGGGAGCGGCCGCCGCGCGGCAAGAGCGACCTGCGCGCCCGCCTCGCGCAGTGGACGCTGACCGACGCGGAGGTCCTCGGCGTCACCGGCCGTGGCGCGCTCAGCGCGTTCGGCCGCGCCCTGCTGGAGGGCCGCGACCCGGCGCCGGAGCTCGCTCCCCAGCTGCCGGAGCCGGTGGACCACGTCCTGCTGCAGGCCGACCTGACGGCCGTGGCCCCCGGCCCGCTGCGACGGCCGCTCGGCGACACCCTGGCGGTGCTCGCGGAGGTGGAGTCCAAGGGCGGCGCGACGGTGTACCGCTTCACGCCGGGCTCGGTGCGCCGGGCCCTGGACGCCGGGCACACCGCCGTCGACCTGCACGCCTTCCTCGCCGAGCACAGCCGTACCCCGGTCCCGCAGCCGCTGTCGTACCTCATCGACGACGTGGCCCGGCGGCACGGGCACCTGCGGGTCGGCGCCGCCTCGTCGTACCTGCGCTGCGACGACGACGGCATGCTGAACGAGATCCTGGCCGACAAGCGCTCCGCCGGGCTGGGGCTGCGGCGGCTCGCCCCGACGGTGCTGGCCGCGCAGGCCGAACCGAAGGCCCTGCTGGCCGGGCTGCGCGCGATGGGCTACGCCCCGGCCGCGGAGTCCCGTACGGGCGACGTCCTGGTGGCCCGGGCCGACGGGCACCGCGCCCCGGCGCGCACGGCGCCCGCCCCGGTGCCGGACGGCCCGCCGGTACCGGACGCGACCCTGCTGGGGGCGGCCGTACGGGCGATCCGCGCGGGCGACCTGGCGGCGACGGCGGTCCGCAAGGACCCCGCCACCACCCCCGCGGGCGGCGCCCCCGGCGACCTCCCGCGCACGAGCGCGGCGGAGACCCTGGCGACGGTCCAGGCGGCCGCGCTGACCGGCTCGGCGGTCTGGATCGGCTACGTGAACGCGGAGGGCGCGGCGAGCCAGCGGGTCATCGCCCCGGTCCGGGTGGAGGGCGGCTTCGTCACCGGCTACGACCACACGGCGGACGAGGTCCGCACCTTCGCCCTCCACCGCATCACGGGCGTGGCGGAACTGGCGGAGGACCAGGTCTAGGCCAAGGCCAAGGCCATCGACGTGCCGGACCGCACCTGGGCCGCCAGGACCATCACCAAGGCGCCCCAGTGGTGCGCGGTCGACCTGCGCGACGGAAACCAAGCCCTGATCGACCCGATGGGGCGCGGACCGCAAGCTGCGCACGTGCGAACTTCGTGCCCGGGTCCGCCTGGCTGGCCGGGCCCACCGCAGGCGCTGGCCAGCGAATGCACGCGGCCTGGCTCCGGTTCGCCGCCACCGGGGATCCCGGCTGCGGGGGCCGTCCTCAGCCCGTGAGCTGGGGCGAGGCTCAGCCGTTCAGCGCCGTGGTGGCGGCCTTCACCTGGGCCTGCAGGGCGGTTTTGATCTGCGCCATGGCGGTGGCGTTCTCGGCGATCGCCTGCTGCTGGTAGGCGAAGTCGACGGTGTACCAGACGCCGACCAGGTTCGTCCTGTGCCGACAGGCCGCGTCGGCCGTCGCCACCTGGATCTCGTGCGGCGTGGGCGTGGGGGCGCCCGACCACTCCTTGTCGCCCATCGCGGCCACCGGGTCCGGGTAGCCGAAGCCGCTCTCCTTCATGCACTTCGACCACTGGGCGAACACCGCCTGGGTCCGGGAGTCCTGCTGAGAGTCCCGCAGCGTACGGAACTTGAGGTCCTCGGCCAACTCCGCATCACCCACCTTGCCGTCCACCGCGCCGGTCAGCTCCTTGACGCTCTCCCCAATGCAGCCGTGGTCTGGCACCCTCTGGCCGTTGATGACCTGTCCGCCGGGACCGTACTTCTGCTTCATGTCGGACGAACCCAGCAGCGCCGTCGTCATTTCCTGGCTCATCTCCAGCCTGGGAGGCGACCAGCCCGCGCCGACGTCGCCGCCCTCCGAGTGGTAACCCCACTTCGCCATCAAGGCGGCATTCTGCGGCCCGTAACGGCCGTCCCCGCGCGTGGTCGGGGCATCGCTGCCGCGAGTCGGCTGGGGTGCTGCCGGGGGCGCGTAGCTGAATCCGAAGCGTGCCATGCAGCTCGTGCTGAGCTTCGCCTGGGCCTTCGCGACCGTGGACATCTGCTCCGGATTGAACAGATAGGTGTCCAGGGGGAGCGGTTGGTCGTTTGCCGAGTCGAGCATGGGCGTGGCGGACGCCGGGGGCGGAACCACCACGCGGCTCGGTGTGTCGGTGCCGCGTTGCGGGCCCGCGACGGCGCTCGTGCAGCCGGCCAGGAGCAGCGGCAGGGCGAGCAGGAAGGCTGTAGAGCGACGCGAGCGGCTGAACACGGGCGTGATCTCTCTCTGTACGGCGAGACGGCGGGCGTGGACGGCTGCCGTGGGTTTGGCTGCAGCGGTCTCCGGCCAGTGCACAGGTCGGAGACCGCTGTCACTTCTCAGCTGTCACTTCTCAGACGAGAATCAGCCCGACTCAGCGGAACTGGCCGGACGCGTTGTTGTTCTTCATCGTCGAGTTGAGGTTCGCGGTGCCGTAGGCCGGGATGTTCTGGCAGGCGTAGCTGCAGTTGTAGCCGCTGTTGTAGTAGACGGTGAAGGTGCCGCCGTAGTAACTGTCGACCGCTGCGGCGTGGTTCTTGACCACGGTGCCGGCGCCGACGTTGCCCCAGGCGCCCTCTGCGAACGTGACGCCCGAGTAGTCCGATATGTTCGACTGCTGGTGGTAGACGGCCCCGTAGCTGTTGTAGCTGGAGTTGTAGTACAGGCAGACGGCGGCGGGGCTCCAGCCCTGGCAGTCGCCCAGGCCGCTGGCCGAGGCCGTGCCGGCGGTCGCCAGGCCCGCGGTCAGAACGGTACCGGCCACGGCGGCGGCGCTGAGGACGTTACGGATGCGCATTGTCATCTCTTTCCTGACGCCGGCACCTCCGACGTCGCGGGGGTGATGCTAGGGCTTGTTTCGCTTGGTGATCAACATCGCCCGATTCGGGCTCCGGGACCCTGCCAGACCGGTAGAACGATCATGTTCCTTCAAGCGGATGTGTTCGGTGAGGGTTGCGGCTCGTTTCACGGTCCTCCCGAGCTCGCAGGGTGCGGTCGGCCTGCGGATTCGCGAGGCTGCCGGACATCGAGGGCCTGGCCTGGCGGGATTGGGGAACGGCCGCGGGGCGGGTGGTTTCCGGGCGGAGTGCCGCAACCCCGGGCGGACCTGGGCCGGGGTGAGCCGACGGGGCTCGCTGGGCCGCTCTCCGGGGCGGCGGAGGGCTTCGGTGAGGGGCGGCCGAGCGCTTCGGCGAGGGGGCGGGCAGACTACGCAGACGGCGCGCGGCTCCAGCCAGCCGTGACCGCGTCGTACATCGCCCGTGCCTGTGTCGGCGCTCGGCCGTCAGTGTCAGCTCGGCGGCCTTGAACAGCGCATCCGTCCGGGAGTAAGGGCAGCCGTAGAACTGGAAGCGAACGCGGGACAGGATGCCCAGCCCGGTGTCAGCGGACTGTTCAGGAGCGAGACTCTCCGCCAGCGGCCGTCCCTCACGCGACGTTGCTCGATGCTCGAAGCGTGAAGAAACGGCCGCCCTTCTGTTTCAGTCACAAACCAGGATCAGCAAGCCGGGTGACCGGCGAGCTTAAAGATCAAGGTGGATGTCCGGTTATTCGACCGGGCCTTCCATGACCTGGCTGATGAACTCGATCGGGCCCAGGCCCATGTTCGGCACGTAGGTCTTGGCGTTGTGCTGGCCGCCCGGGATGATTCTGAGTGTGGTGTGGATCGGCCCCTTGTTGCCGTACGTGGCGATGTATTTCTGCACGTTCGGCAGGGTGTCCTTGTTGTTCTCGTTGTCACCGACCTGGAAGGCGATGTAGACGTCCAGCGCGCCCTTCTTGTCGATGAGCGCCTTGGAAAGCAGGTTGGGGTTGTTCTCGTTCTTCTCCTTGTCGTGGCCCTTCCACAGCGGGGAGTCCGGGACGATGTCCGGGCCGGAGGCGATCGCGGCCTTGAACTTGTCCGGGTACTTCAGCACGGCCTTCAGGCTGGCGAAGCCGCCGGTGGAGGAGCCCATGAAGGCCCAGCCGTCACGCGATTTGATCGTGCGGAAGTTCTCCTTCATCAGGTCTGGGACGTCCTCGGTCAGCCAGGTGTCCATCTTGGGCTGGCCCGGGATGTCGGACGCGTCCCAGTAGATGCCCTTGTCGTCCGGCCCCGGGTTCAGCACGGGCATGGCCAGGATGAAGGGCTTGCTCTTGCCCTCGCTGTACCACTTGCTGATGCTCGGCTGGAGGCCCATTCCGGGGTCCATCCAGTAGTTGGCGGGATAGCCAGGGCCGCCGGGCAGGGCGATCATGACGGGGAAGCCGCTCTTGGCGAACTTCGGGTCGTTGTACTCCTTGGGCGCCCAGACCCAGACCTTGCCGGTGAAGCCGGACTTCTTGCCGGTGACGGTGGTGACGGCGACATGCGTGCCGTCGTCCAGGGTCTTCGCGTTCTTGAATTCGGCTGCCGGGCCCGTGGGCATCAGCATCTTCGAGTTCACCGCCTGCTTGGCAGCGCCCCCGCCAGGCTGAGGCGTGCCGAAGCTCACCGCCGAGCCCTTGTCGGTGAAAGGAGGTATTTCGAAGTGGTACATCACGAGCGAAGTGATGCCCAGGAGTGCCGCCAGGGTGGCACCCACGATCACCCAGCGCTTGGTCTTGGACTTCCGCCGCGGGGGCTCCTGGTCGTACTCGTGCTCGTACTGCGGCTCGGCCCGGTCGTACGCGGGCTGCCCCTGAGCGGGCTGCTCGTGGGAGCGCCGCTGGTACACGGGCTGGTGGGGCAGGGTGGCCTGGTCGTCGTACGCCTGCTGGTCGTAGCGCGGCTGGTCGTACTGCGGGCGGGCCTGCTGGGCCTGCTGCCCGTACGGCGGGCGGCCGGCCTGCTGGCCGTACGACTGCTGAGGGGCCTGCTGCTGGCCGTAGGCCGGCTGGCCGTACGGCTGCGTCTGGTCCTGCGGGCGGCCCTGCTGCTGGCCCTGGGGCTGCCGTCCGTACTGCGGCTGGCCCTGCTGGGGCTGGCCCTGCTGCTGTCCACCGTAGGGCGGCTGCGGCTGCTGCGGATACTGTCCTTCCGGCCGGTACGGCGGCTGATACTGCCCGTCGGGTGAGTACGACATGTGCGGTTGCTCTCCGGCTGGTGTGCTGGCCCCATGGGGGGTGGACTGCCCCGTCGGGGGGATAAACTGCTTCCGTTCGAATGATGAACGAAAGCGCTTCGGGGTTCCGTAGTTTCCCTTCTCTTGAGATCTCCTGGAGAAGGATATTGCCCATCGTCTGGTGGGCCTACGGAGTTCCCGCGCTGTTCGCCCAGTATCCCGGGCCCATGCACGTGCCTCAGGGCATGATGCCTTCGCGCACCCTCAGACCCCCAGGCCTGGCGCCCAGCACAGCACCACGCTTCCGGGATGGCAGCAGGAGAGCCGCCCAGAAGACGCCATGCAGTGCCCGAGCCAAGGCCCCGGCCCAAAGAGGCGCGTCTGCGTCGCCCCGCGTAGGCCGGGCCCTCCCAGTGCCCGGACACCCGGCTATCGCGGCTGCCCGGGAAAGCCGGGCTGCACAGGGTACGGACCGGCCTGGCCGCCGGGCCACCCCTGCTGAGGGTGGCCCGGGTTGCCGCCCGGCGTCCCGCTGCCCGGCGGTGCGGCTCGCCGGGGCTGTGAGCACCCCTCGGCGACCCGGGCACACAGCACTCGCAGACGGGTGCGGCTCTTCTCCGGGGGCTTTGACCTGCGTGGTTGTTGAGTGGGGACGGCACGACCAGCCGGGAGTGCGCCGGAGCACGGCCCGTCGGCCGTCTCGCGCCGCCGCGCCGGCGTGGAGCCGGGTTCTCGCCCCTAGCTTCAATGCCAGTGACTTAGGAATCAGAGACTCGTGCGACTTTCACTGGTGGGTTGATCGGGCCGTTGTGTGGTGCGGGGCGATGGCTATGGCTTCGACTGGGTCGAGTGTGGGCTGCGGCCAGAGCCGGCGTGTGGCGCGTTCGGCGCCGAAGTCGGACATCTTGCGTTTGCCGACGCGGGCGTTCGAGCGACGTCGGCGTAGGGGCAGCGGGTGGCGGGCTATCTCGCGCAACCCGTCTATGAGGGCTGCCGCCAGGCGGTCAGGGGAAAAGGCCGCCTGCGCGGTGACTTAGGTCACTGGTATTGGGCCTGGGCCCTGTCCGCCGGCCACCCGACGACGATCGACACCGCCTCCCGCGCCGTGGCGGCCGCGCCGATCCACTGCGACCGGCCGGGCCCTTCGACGTAGTACGGCCCCGTATGGCCGGGGCCGGCCGCCGTCGCACCGGTGGACGGGGCGTCCCACGTCCACCCGTCGGAACGGCTGCTGAAGTGCGCAAGCCCGGTCGGCCGGGCTGGCGGAAAAGCGCTCGCCCCGTGGGCCGGCGGCCCGCATTGTGGGGCCATGTCCGTACAGCCCGGGCGCGCGGTCCGCGCTGCCCACACCGACTCCACCGTCACCGTCTACCAGGCGTACGCGCCCGCCCTCGGGCTGCCGGCGGCCCGGGACGGGCGGTTCCCGGCCGCCTGGAAGCGCGAGCGCATGACCTGGGTCAAGCCCTCGTTCCTGTGGATGATGTACCGCTGCGGCTGGGCCACCAAGGCCGACCAGGAGACCGTGCTGGCCGTCGAGATCACCCGCGAGGGCTTCGACCGGGCCCTCGCGGGGGCCTGCCTGTCCCACTTCGAGCCCGGCACCCACCCCGACCGCGCGGCGTGGCGGCAGGCGCTGACCCGCTCGCCGGTCCGCGTGCAGTGGGACCCGGAGCGCGACCTGCACCTGAACCCGCTGCCGTACCGCTCCCTCCAGCTCGGCCTGTCCGGCCCGGCGTCCCGCGCCTACGCCGACGCCTGGACCGTCTCCATCCGCGACGTCACCCCGCTCGCGCAGGAGATCCACGGCCTGGTCCGGTCCGGCCGGACCGACGCCGCGCGTGCCCTGCTCCCCGCCGAGCCCCCGTACCCGACCGGCCCCCTCCCCCACCTCGGCGGGTAGAGCGACCGTCCCGGCCACCCGCGAACCGCCCGGGCCGCGGGGCGATGCGGCAGACTGGAGGTTTGGCCGTCCGCGTCCGGGCGGTCCACCCCACGCAGGAAAGGGACGCGTGTGAACGGGCCTCTCATCGTCCAGAGCGACAAAACCCTCCTCCTCGAGGTCGACCACGAGCTGGCCGGAGCCGCGCGCCGCGCCATCGCACCGTTCGCCGAGCTGGAGCGTGCCCCCGAGCACATCCACACCTACCGGATCACCCCGCTCGGACTGTGGAACGCCCGCGCCGCCGGGCACGACGCCGAGCAGGTCGTGGACGCGCTCGTGGAGTTCTCGCGCTACCCCGTGCCGCACGCCCTGCTGGTCGACGTCGCCGAGACCATGGCCCGCTACGGGCGGCTGACCCTGTCCAAGCACCCCGTCCACGGGCTCGTGCTGACCAGCACCGACCGGCCCGTGCTGGAGGAGATCCTGCGGTCCAAGCGGATCACCCCCCTGGTCGGGGCCCGGCTGGACCCGGACACCGTGGCGGTGCACCCCTCCGAGCGCGGGCAGATCAAGCAGACCCTGCTCAAGCTGGGCTGGCCGGCCGAGGACCTCGCCGGGTACGTGGACGGCGAGGCGCACGCCATCGACCTGGTCGAGGACGGCTGGGCGCTGCGGCCGTACCAGCAGCAGGCCGTCGAGGGGTTCTGGCACGGCGGCTCCGGTGTCGTCGTGCTGCCCTGCGGCGCCGGCAAGACGCTGGTCGGCGCGGGCGCCATGGCGATGGCCAAGGCGACCACGCTGATCCTCGTCACGAACACCGTCTCGGCCCGGCAGTGGAAGCACGAGCTGGTCAAGCGGACCTCGCTGACGGAGGAGGAGATCGGCGAGTACTCCGGCACCCGCAAGGAGATCCGGCCCGTCACCATCGCCACCTACCAGGTGCTGACGACCAAGCGGAAGGGCGTCTACCCGCACCTGGAGCTGTTCGACTCCCGGGACTGGGGCCTGATCCTCTACGACGAGGTGCACCTGCTGCCCGCGCCGGTCTTCAAGTTCACCGCCGACCTCCAGGCCCGGCGCCGGCTCGGCCTGACCGCGACCCTGGTACGGGAGGACGGCCGCGAGTCCGACGTGTTCTCGCTGATCGGGCCCAAGCGGTTCGACGCGCCGTGGAAGGAGATCGAGGCGCAGGGCTACATCGCGCCGGCGGACTGCGTCGAGGTGCGGGTGAACCTCACCGACTCGGAGCGGCTCGCGTACGCGACCGCCGAGACGGAGGAGAAGTACCGCTACTGCGCGACGACCGCGACGAAGCGGAAGGTCACCGAGGCGCTCGTGCGCAAGCACCAGGGCGAGCAGACCCTGGTCATCGGGCAGTACATCGACCAGCTGGACGAGCTGGGCGAGCACCTCGACGCGCCCGTCATCAAGGGCGAGACCTCCAACGCGCAGCGCGAGAAGCTCTTCAACGCCTTCCGCGAGGGCGAGATCAGCGTGCTGGTCGTCTCGAAGGTCGCGAACTTCTCCATCGACCTGCCCGAGGCAACCGTCGCGATCCAGGTGTCCGGCACCTTCGGCTCCCGCCAGGAGGAGGCCCAGCGCCTCGGCCGGGTGCTGCGCCCGAAGGCGGACGGGCACGAGGCGCGGTTCTACTCGGTCGTCGCGCGCGACACGATCGACCAGGACTTCGCCGCGCACCGCCAGCGCTTCCTGGCGGAACAGGGCTACGCCTACCGGATCATGGACGCCGACGAGCTCCTGGCGAGCGACTGACCCCGCCCCGCGAGCCGCCCGTGCGGGCGTCCCCCTCCGCGACGGGTGACCTCGGCGAGGGCACCCGCGCGGCCGGCGCCCGCCGGCGGCCGGCCGCGCGCGTCAGGAACGCCAGCAGCGGTACGCACCAGACCCACAGGTGCGGCAGCTCCGGCAGCAGGGCCCGGCCACCGGCGGCGAGGTGGCGGGTCCAGAAGTCGGCGGAGGCCTGCGGGAGGACGAGCAGACCCAGCAGGCCGGTGCCGGCGAAGGCGGCCAGCGCCGTCAGGCCGGTCCGGAACCGGCCGGTCAGCAGCAGGTACGGGATGAGGACCGCCGGGGTCAGGCTGATCCCGGCGGCGGTGCCCAGCGCGAAGCCCTTGCCGAGCGCCGCCTGCGACCGGCCCAGGTCCCAGACGGCTGCGCAGGCCAGCGCCAGGTTGACCTGACCGGGCAGCGGGCTCTGGAACAGCGGCTCGACCCACAGCCCGGCGACGGTCGCGGCCAGTACGTGCCCGGGCCGGGCCCGCAGTCCCGCGAGGCGGCAGGACGACAGGATCAGCAGGGCGAGCAGGCCCGCGCTCCCCAGGACGAGCACGGCCTTGAGCACCCCGGCCGGCAGCCAGGCGGCAGGCGTGAACAGGATCGCGGCGAACGGCGGATAGGCGGTGGGCGGCCGCCACTCGGCGGCGGAGAGGCCGTGGACGAGTGCGTCGGCCATCGGGATGCGCGGGGCGATGCAGAGCACCCCCAGCGCGAGCAGCGAGCCGGTGATCAGCAGCCGGTAAAGGGGCGACGGCGAGCGGGCGGGCTCGGGGCTCGGGGTCACGCGCGTGACCCTAGTGGATCAGTGACCCGACGCCGCCGGGATCAGGCCAGTTCACCGCGCGCGCCGAACGCCGCGGTCCGCCGGGGCACGCCGGAGCGCGGCCGGGCCGGGCCCGGTGTGCGCCAGGGCCCCGCCCGGCTCAGCGGCGTATGAGGCCCGTCTCCTCGGAGTACTCGCCCAGGACGACGACGCTCACGGCGGCCGCGGCGAAGACCTTGGCGGCGTGCAGGAAGCTGCCGACACGGTGGCGGGCAGGGTGGTCGGAGAGGGCGGTGGCGCCGCGCGGGCGGCCGCCCCGGATCGGGGTGAAGGTTGCGGTGCTCATGTATCCATGGTGCGTTTTCTCCGGCGATGTCACATCACCCCGGGGACGGAATCCCCGGGCTCCCCACCTCCTCCTCCCGGCCCATGCCGGCCCCTAGGGTCCTACCTGAGGTCTGACACTCCCCCGTACGACACCCACACGGAGTACCGGCCACCGGCCGCCACCAGGCCCCCGGCAGCGGTGACGCTCCCGGGCCGCGGAGCACCGTTTCCCGCAGGGCCTTAATCCATTCGCGCACCGGCCGCCCGGTGGCTACACTCGCCGCTCTTGCCGCCTCCCTCCGCCCCACCGGGAGAGCGCCCGTCGGCCGGTACCGGCGGGCACGTGTCCGTACCGCACCGCTCCCCCGGAGCGAACTCCCGCAGTCCGCAGACCAGCCGTTGGAGGCAGTCCGTGCCCGCGCACGCCCCCGAACCCGCCGGCCCCGCCCGAACCGAAGCCCCGGCTGCGACCCCGGCCGCGACCGCGGCCGCGACGCCGCCCGGGCCCCGGGCCGAAGGCCCCGACGGGGCCCGCCCCCTCGCCCGCGAACAGGCCCACCTCACCGCCTCCCGCGCCGCGCTCCGCGCCATGCGCGAGGACGTCGAGTCCCTCGACATCCGCGACGTCACCGCGAACTGGGTCAACGCGGTCGTCCTCCAGGCCCAGATCGACGACCGCATCAAGGCCCTCGCCGACCTCGCCCACACCCCCCTCTTCTTCGGCCGCCTCGACTACCTGCACGCACCGGGCGCCGACCTCGCCGAGGGCGCCGACGGCGAGCAGTTCTACATCGGCCGCCGCCACGTCCACGACGCCGACGGCGACCCCATGGTCATCGACTGGCGCGCCCCCGTCTCCCAGCCCTTCTACCGCGCCTCCAAGGCCGACCCGCAGGACGTCGCCCTGCGCCGCCGCTTCGGCTACACCGGCGGCGAGCTCACCGCGTACGAGGACGAGCACCTCAGCGATCCGGCCGAGAGCGCCGCCGTCAGCAAGCTGCTCCAGCAGGAGATCGAACGCCCGCGCGTCGGCCCCATGCGCGACATCGTCGCGACGATCCAGCCCGAGCAGGACGAGATCGTCCGCTCCGGCCTCTCCGGCTCCGTCTGCGTCCAGGGCGGCCCCGGCACCGGGAAGACGGCCGTCGGCCTGCACCGGGTCGCGTACCTGCTGTACGCGCACCGCGAGCGCCTCGCCCGCACCGGCACCCTCGTCATCGGGCCGAACCGTTCCTTCCTGCACTACATCGAGCAGGTCCTGCCGGCCCTGGGCGAGCTGGAGGTCAAGCAGGCCACCGTCGAGGACCTCGTCACCCGCGAAGGCCTGGCCGTACGCGGCACGGACACCGCCGAAACCGCCGTGGTCAAGGGCGACGCGCGGATGGCCGAGGTGCTGCGCCGCGCCGTCCGCTCGCACGTCAGCGCGCCGGTCGAGCCACTGACGGTGGTACGCGGGTCGCGCCGCTGGCGGGTACCCGCGTACGAGCTGGAGGAGATCGTCTCCGAGCTCCTCGACCGGGACATCCGCTACGGCGCCGCCCGCGACGCGCTCCCGCAGCGGATCGCGCACACCGTCCTCGTCCGCATGGAGCAGGCGGGCGAGGCCCCCGACGACCGGGTGCAGGACGCGGTGGCCCGCAACCCCGCGGTCAAGGCGGCGGTACGGGAGATCTGGCCACCGGTGGAGCCGGCCAAGCTGGTGCTGCGGCTGCTGTCGGACGCGGAGTTCCTCGCCGCCCACGCGAACGGGGTCCTGACCGACGACGAGCAGAAGCTGCTGCAGTGGCAGAAGCCGTTCCGCAGCGTGAAGTCGGCGAAGTGGTCGGCCGCGGACCTGGTCCTGATCGACGAGGCGCAGGACCTGGTGGAGCGCACGCACTCGCTGGGCCACGTCGTCCTCGACGAGGCCCAGGACCTCTCCCCGATGCAGTACCGGGCGGTGGGGCGGCGCTGCACGACGGGTTCGGCGACCGTCCTCGGCGACCTGGCGCAGGGCACCACCCCGTGGGCCACCCGCAGTTGGGACGAGGCGCTGACGCACCTGGGCAAGCCGGAGGCGGTGCTGGAGGAGCTGACGGCCGGGTTCCGCGTGCCGCGCGAGGTGATCGCGTACGCGTCCCGGCTGCTGCCGGCGATCTCGCCCGGGCTGGCGCCGGTGTCGTCGGTACGTGAGACGCCGGGCTCGCTGGTCGTCTCGGCGGTGGCGGGGCCGGAGCTGACGGCCGCGGTGGTCGCGGCGTGCGCGGAGTCCCTGCGGTACGAGGGCTCGATCGGCCTGATCGCAGCGGACGCCCGGATCCCGGAACTGGCGCTGGCCCTGGAGGCGGCGGGGCTGCCGCACCTGGCGCCGGGCGAGGAGACGACGGAGCGGGCCCGGCTGACGCTGGTGCCGGCCTCGCTGGCGAAGGGCCTGGAGTACGACTACGTGGTGCTGGACGAGCCGGCGGCGGTCGTCTCGGGCGAACCGGACGAACGCACCGGCCTGCGCCGCCTCTACGTCTGCCTCACCCGAGCGGTCTCGGGCCTCCACGTCCTGCACGCGGCCCCCCTCCCGGCGGCCCTGACCTGACCCCGCCCGCCCGGCGCCCCCTCCCGGCGGCCCTGGCCCGACCCCGCCCGCCCGGCGCCCCCCTCCCGGCGGCCCTGGCCCGACCCCGCCGGGCGTCGCCGATCGGACCGCCCGGCGGGTTCAACCGCCGGTCTGCTGCCGGAGCGCGGTCCGCAGCCGGTCACGGGCCCGGGTCTGGGCGGCGATGCGTTCTTCGAGCACGGCCAGGCGATCCCGCGCGACCCGCAGACCCTTGGCCGAGGGCGGTGCGGAAGCGACATCGCCGTCCAGGCACGGCAGGAACACGCGCACGTCATCGAGGGTGAGCCCGGCGGACAGCAGGTAGCGGATGTTGCGGACCCGCACCACCGTCCGCTCGTCGTAACAGCGGTAGCCGTTGGCGGCCCGTTCGGCGGAGATCAGCCCGGCCTGCTCGTAGTGCCGCAGCGCACGAGCGGTCGCCCCCGTCGCCCCGGCCAGTTCACCTATCCGCACCCGTGCCACCTCCGGGCCACTCCTATCACGCCACGACCGCTCCGCCGTCGACGGGGAGTACGACTCCGGTGACGAACGACGCGGCGGGGGCGGCGAGCCGAGTGACCGCCCAGGCCACTTCCTCGGGGCGGCCGATCCGGCCCAGCGGCGTGAGCGCCAGCTGCCACTCCCGCACCGCGGCCATCCGCTCGGACGTCAGGCCCTGGTGTTCTCCGATGGGGGTGTCGATCGCGCCGGGGGCGACCGCCACCACCCGGACCCCGCGGGGTGCCAGCTCGACCGCCCAACTGCGGGTCAGCGATTCCAGGGCGCTCTTGGTCGCCGCGTAGACCGAGCTTCCGGGCCAGCCCCGCTGCCCCACCGACGTACTGACGTTGACGATCACTCCGCACGAGCTCTCGAGCAGCGGCAGCGCGGCGCGGGCCAGCAGAATGGGAGCGACGAGGTTCGTGGCGACCTGATCCGCGATCAGCTCCGGACCGAGCGTGCCGAGGGTGCCGCTGCGCACGATGCCGGCATTGTTGACCAGGACGTCCAGTCGGCCATGTGCCGCCAGGACGTCCCGGACGATCCGCTCGGGCGCCCCTTCGGCGGTGATGTCGACGGACAGCGGCACGATCCGGCCGTGCCCTGCCGCCGTCTCCCCGAGCGGTTCGCTCCGCCGTCCGACCGCGACCACCTGGGCGCCCTCGGCGGCGAAGGCACGGGCGGTCGCCCGGCCGATGCCCGTGCCGGCTCCGGTGACGACGACGATCCTGCGGCTCTGCGGTGCGGTGCTGTTCATGCCGGTCATCGTGCAACCCTGCCGCCAGTGGCAAGGTCAACCCCGGCGCCGCCGCCGGGCGGATCGGCGCTGCGCCCGCGCTCCGGCCGGACGGCGGGGTTCTCCCCGGCGCGGTGCCCGAGCGCCCGTCCCGCGGCGCGGGCTACGCCAGGGCCGCCCGCCAGGTGGCCACCGCCGCCGCCGACACCGGGCCGTTCCAGCCCGACGGGCGGGCCGCGCCGCCGATGTGGAAGGCGTCGAGGCCCGCCGCCCGCAGCGCCGGCAGGTGGTGCAGCGCCAGGCCGCCGCCGACCAGGATCCGCGGCCCGTACCCCGGTTCGCCCTGCCGCGCCGCCTCCGCCACCAGCACCGGCAGCCCCGCGTCCACCCCGGCCGCCGACCCGGCCGTCAGGAACGTGTCGAGCCCGGGCAGCTCCGCGAGGGCCCTGCGGGCCCGGTCCCGGTCGGCCGCCCGGTCGATCGCCCGGTGGAAGGTCCAGCGGCAGCCGTCCAGCGCCGCCACCACCGCCTCGAGGGCGGCCCGGTCGGGCTCCCCGTCCCGGTCCAGGAAACCGAGGACGAACTCCTGCGCGCCCTCCGCCCGCAGCTCCCGCGCCTGCTCGACGAGGAGGTCGATCCGGCCGGCGGCGAACCCGTCCGTCCGGCGGAGCATCACGCGCAGCGGAATGTCGACCGCCGCCCGGATCGCCGCGAAGGTCTCGCGCGGCGGGGTGAGCCCGTCGGCGGCCATGTCGGTGACCAGTTCGAGTCGGTCCGCCCCACCGGCCTGGGCCGCGACCGCGTCCTCCACGTCGAGGGCGATCACCTCCAGGAGCGCACGGTTGCTCATTCGATCGATCCCATCCTCGGAAAAATAGGTCTAGTCCAATCTCAGAGTACGGGCCCGCCCCCACCCACCACCAGCACCATCTGCGCCACCCCACAATGTGCCCATGACCTCAGACCTCCGCGACCGCTGGCACGCCACCACCGCCGCCGCCGGCGCCGCCCCCGGGACCGACGCCACGCCGTACGCCGACCGCCTCCTCGCCGCCTGGGCGGAGCCGCAGCGCCGGTACCACACCACCGCGCACCTGGCCGACGTACTCGCACGCGTCGACGTACTCGCGCCGCACGCGCAGGACCCCGCCGCAGTCGAGCTCGCGGCCTGGTTCCACGACGCCGTCTACCGTCCCGACCGGTCCGAGAACGAGGAGCGCAGCGCCGCCCTCGCCGAGCGCGCCCTGCCCGAGCTGGGCATCGACGCCGCCCGCACCGCCGAGGTGGCCCGACTGGTCCGCCTCACCGTCAGCCACGACCCCGCGCCCGGCGACACCAACGGCGAGGTGCTCTGCGACGCCGACCTCGCCGTCCTCGCCGGCGACCCGGACGCGTACGCCGCCTACGTCGCCGCCGTCCGCGCCGAGTACGGCTTCGTCCCCGACGACGCCTTCCGGGCCGGCCGCGCCGCCGTACTGCGCCAGCTGCTCGGCCTGCCCCGGCTCTTCCGCACCCCCTACGGCAGCACGCACTGGGAGGCCCCGGCCCGCCGCAACCTGGCCGTCGAGCTGGCCACCTTGACCGACGGAACCTGACGGACGCCAGGGGGGCGGGAATGCGCCACCGTTCCTGCTGGTTTGTACCCGACATGCCCGCAGCCTCCGAACGCTCCCGCATGCCCGTCGCCGTCTACGTCCTCGGCCTGTCCGTCTTCGCGCTCGGGACCAGCGAGTTCATGCTGTCCGGGCTGCTACCGCCGATCGCCGACGACATGGGCGTCACCATCCCGCAGGCGGGCCTGCTGATATCGGCCTTCGCGATCGGCATGGTCGTCGGGGCGCCGCTGCTGGCCGTCGCCACCCTGCGGCTGCCGCGCCGTACGACCCTCGTCAGCCTGATCTCCCTCTTCGGCCTGGGGCAGGTCGCGGGCGCGCTGGCCCCCTCGTACGAGCTGCTCTTCGCCTCCCGCGTGGTCTCCGCGCTCGCCTGCGCCGGCTTCTGGGCGGTCGGCGCGGCCGTCGCCATCGCCATGGTCGACAAGGACCAGCGTGCCCGCGCGATGTCCGTCATGATCGGCGGGCTGTCGATCGCCAACGTCCTCGGCGTGCCCGCCGGGGCCTTCCTCGGCGAGCAGCTCGGCTGGCGCTCGGCGTTCTGGGCCGTCGGCGCGGCCTCGGCCGTGGCCCTAGCCGGGATCCTGGCGCTGATCCCGCGCATCCCGCTGCCCGCCGAGAAGCCGCGGCTGCGCAGTGAGCTGCGGATCTACCGGGACCGCCAGGTGTGGCTGTCGGTGGCCGTCACCGCGCTCGCCGCGGGCGGCGTCTTCTGTGCGTTCAGCTACCTGTCCCCGCTGCTCACGGACGTGGCCGGGCTGGACGCCGGCTGGGTGCCGTGGATCCTGGGCCTGTTCGGGGTGGGGGCGCTGGTCGGTACGACGATCGGCGGGCGGGTCGCGGACGCGCACCTGTTCGGGGTGCTGCTGTGGGGCATCGCCGGCTCGACGGTGTTCCTCGTCGCCCTGGCGCTGCTGGCGTCCTTCGCGGTGGCGGCGGTCGGCCTGTCGTTCCTGATCGGCGTCTCGGCCTTCTTCACCGCCCCGGCGCTGAACGCGCGGCTGTTCAACGTCGCCGGTGCCGCGCCGACCCTGGCGGGGGCCACGACGACGGCGGCGTTCAACCTCGGCAACACGGGTGGCCCGTGGCTCGGCGGCACGGTCATCGACGCCGACTTCGGCTTCGCGGCCACTGCCTGGGCGGGCGCGGCGATGACGGCCACCGCCCTGGCCCTGACGGCCCTGGCCCTCCGCCTGGACCACCCCACCCGCTCCCGCGTGGTGGCCACCTCCACGCCCCGCACCCAAGCCCTGACGCGGCGCTACCTGTCGCTAGCTGTATTGACCCGCGGCGCCGCGGGTCGCGGCCGGCCCCCGGCCGCGGCTGGCTTCGGCCGGCGGCCCGGGCCGGGTACCGCAGGGCCGCCAATGACGGCCCGCACCCGCGCCGCAGGGTCCGGGGCGGAGCCCCGGGGAACGGTGGGGGATACCCGCGGCGCCGCGTCCGGGGGCCGGCCCCCGGACCCCCGCGCCTCGAACTCCCCCAGCTACCTCCCCCAGACTCCGTCCGGGGGACCCCCAGAGGTACCCCCACGAGGCTGGTTTTAGCCGGCCCCACCGGACGGGGGGTCCGGGGCGGAGCCCCGGGGAACGGTGGAAGGGCGGGCAGGGGACAGCCCCGCAGGGCCGCCCCGGGCCGAGCCGAGGCTGCGAAGCACCCCGCCGGACGGGGGGCGGGGGGCGGGGCGGAGTCACGGGAACGGGACAGCCCCGCAGGGCCGCGTCAGGCCGTGCGGCCCTTGGGGCGGCGGAGGCCCGCCTGGGTGAGGCGGTGGAGCAGCTCCTTGCTGCCCACCTCCACCGCTCCCGCCGCCACCGCATCCGCGTACCGGTACGACGGCACGTCGTAGTGGTCCCGCTCGAACGCCCGCGCCGGGCAGCCGATCGACTCCGCGAAGGCGTGCAGTTCCTCGAACGAGACGTCGCTGACCAGGTGCGACCACATCCGCCCGTGCCCCGGCCAGGTCGGCGGGTCTATGTACACCGTCACCCGCCGCTCACCGCCGGCCGAGCACGGGGCCGAGTCCGCCCACCGCCGACACCCGCACGCCCGCCTCCGAGCACACCCAGTGCGGGTCCGGCCCCAGCTCCGGCTCCACGTCCAGCGCGTGCGGTTCGCCGCGCGCGCACACCGGACACAGCGGCCAGCGCCCGTACTTCTCCAGCAGCGCGTCCTGCACGTCCTGCGCGACCAGTCCGGCGAGGTAGTCGACCCCCTCCGGCCACTGCTCCACCCACCACCGGCGGTGCGTGACCGCGTCCTCGACGAGGGACACGACATCGGCCTCGGCGACCTCGCCCGCAACGAGATCGGCGAGTACAAGGGCACGGGCGGCGTGCAGCGCCTGCTCAAGGGGGGTCGCTTGGTCCATGGGCCCATTGTGAACCCGTACGGGCGAGTACGGGAAAGGCATGGCGCCTTGACCCCCACCCCCGGCGAAAATACGTTGCCGACCTCAGCCCCTCGCCCCCTCGACCCCCTCGGCCCCCACCGCTAGGACCCGCCCATGACCGCCCACGCGGACCTGCGTGCCCAGCTCGACTCCCTCACCACCGAGGCCTTCCGCCCCGACCTCGCCGAGATCGACCGGCTGCCCACCCTCGACATCGTCCGCCTCATGAACGCCGAGGACGCCACCGTCCCCGCCGCCGTCGCCGACCGGCTCCCCCAGATCGCCGCCGCCGTCGACGCGATCGCCGACCGCATGGCCCGCGGCGGCCGGCTCCTCTACGCGGGCGCCGGCACCGCCGGCCGCATGGGCGTGCTCGACGCCAGCGAATGCCCGCCGACCTTCAACACCGACCCCGGCCAGGTGATCGGCCTGATCGCGGGCGGCCCCACCGCCATGGTCAAGGCCGTCGAAGGCGCCGAGGACTCCCCCGGCCTCGCCGCCGACGACCTCACCGCACTCGACCTCACCGCCACCGACACCGTCATCGGCATCTCCGCCTCCGGCCGCACCCCGTACGCGATCGGCGCCGTCGAGTTCGCCCGTACGCGCGGCGCGCTCACCGTCGGCCTCTCCTGCAACCCCGGTTCCGCCCTCGCCGCGGCCGCCGACCACGGCATCGAAGTCGTCGTCGGCCCCGAATTCCTCACCGGCTCCACCCGGTTGAAGGCCGGCACCGCGCAGAAACTCGTACTGAACCTCATCTCGACCGTCACCATGATCCGTCTCGGCAAGACGTACGGGAACCTGATGGTCGACGTCCGCGCCACCAACGAGAAGCTGCGCGCCCGCTCCCGCCGCATCGTCGCCCTCGCCACCGGCGCCCCGGACGACGAGATCGAGGCCGCGCTCGCCGCCACCGGCGGCGAGGTCAAGAACGCCGTCCTCGTCGTCCTCGGCGGAGTCGACGGCCCCACCGCCGCCGCCCTCCTCGCCGAGGCGGACGGCCACCTGCGCGCCGCCCTCACCCGGACCCGCTGACCCGCCCCCGCGCACCCCGCGCCCCCGCGCCCCACCGACCAGCAGCGAGGCGAACCACCACGATGTCCCCCGACACGCACCGCGCCACGGCCGCCGCGATCCTCCCCCTGGTCGGCGGCCCGGACAACGTCACCTCCGTCGCACACTGCATGACCCGGCTGCGCATCGGCCTGCGCGACCGGGCCCTCGTCCAGGACGAAGCGCTCAAGGCCGTCCCCGGCGTCCTCGGCGTCGTGGACGACGACACGTACCAGATCGTCCTCGGCCCCGGCGCCGTCGCCCGCGTGACCCCCGAGTTCGAGGCGCTGGTGCGGCAAACCCGCCCCGTCACCGCCGACGCCCTCCAGGCGCGCGGAACGGCACTGAAAGAAGCCCGCAAGGCGCGCAACGCCACCCCCGTCAAACTGCTCCTGCGCCGCATCGCGAACATCTTCGTCCCGCTCATCCCCGCCCTCATCGGCTGCGGCATCATCGCCGGGCTGAACGGCCTGCTCACCAACTCCGGCCTGCTGCCCGCCGTCGTCCCCGCCCTGGCCGCGATCGCGTCCGGCTTCATGTCCCTGATCGCCGTCTTCGTCGGCCACAACACCGCCAAGGAGTTCGGCGGTACGCCCGTACTCGGCGGTGCGGTCGCCGCGATCATCGTCTTCCCGGGCGTCGCGAAGATCGAGGTGTTCGGCCGGCACCTCGCCCCCGGCCAGGGCGGCGTGCTCGGCGCGCTGGCCGCCGCGCTGCTCGCCGTGTACGTGGAGAGGTGGTGCCGCACTTGGGTCCCGCAGGCCGTGGACAACCTGGTCACGCCCACCCTTACCGTCCTCCTCCCCGGCCTGGTCACCCTCTACGGCCTGATGTACCTCGCCGGCCAGGTCGCCGAGGGCATCGGCTGGTTCACCGACCGGCTCCTCGCCACCGGTGGCGCGCTCGCCGGGCTCGTGCTCGGCGGCCTCTTCCTGCCCCTGGTCATGCTCGGCCTGCACCAGGCGTTGATCCCGATCCACACCACCCTCATCGAGCACTCCGGCTACACCGTGCTGCTGCCGATCCTGGCCATGGCGGGCGCCGGCCAGGTCGGCGCGGCCATCGCCGTCTACTACCGCCTCCCGCGCAACCGCTCGCTGCGCACCACCATCAAGTCGGCGCTCCCGGCCGGTTTCCTGGGCGTCGGCGAGCCACTGATCTACGGGGTCTCCCTGCCGCTGGGCCGCCCGTTCGTCACCGCCTGCGTCGGCGGGGCGGCGGGCGGGGCGTTCGTCGGCCTCTTCAACCAGCTGGGCGCCGGCTTCGGCTCGACGGCCATCGGCCCTTCCGGCTGGGCCCTGTTCCCGCTGCTGGACGGCCCGTCGGGACTGGGCCCGGCCATCGGCGTCTACGCGGGCGGTCTGGCGGTCGGCTACGCGGTGGGCTTCGTCGCCACGTACTTCTTCGGGTTCACCCCGCAGATGCTGACGGACCTCGACACCGGCCCCGGCCCGGACACTCCCCCGGCCGCCGACCCGGCGCCGCAGGAACCGGCGCTGGCCTGAGCCGCTGCCGCTGCCCTGCGTCACACGATCGGGCTAACGGGGACGAAGGCCGCCCGAGGGGCGCGCATATGCCAGCAGCCTGTGCCCACGTACGTCTCCTCCCCCTACGCCGAATACGCCGCATACGCCGCGTACGGCGGTGGCATCGGAAGTAGCATGGGTGGCATGAGCGAGCCCACCCAGAAGTACTCCATCTCGATGCCCCGCGACGTCGCAGAGGCCGCTCGCGCCCGCAGCGGCCCTTCGGGCCTGTCCGCCTACGTCACCGCCGCCGTGGCCCGCCAGATCGAACGGGACAACCTGAACGAGCTCATCGCCGTGGCCGAGGCGGAACACGGCCCCATCACCGAAGAGGAGCTCCGGGCCACTCGCGAGATCCTCCAGCGCGCCCGCGAAGAGCAGTCCGGCGAGGGCAACGAGCACAGGAGCGTCGCATGACGCCACAGCCGGCCACGCCGGGCGGCACGCTCGTGCTCGACTGCGAAGGGCTCTCCAAGGCCGTCCTGCGGGACCGCCTGGTCACTCGCTGGCTGACCCTCGCCCGGGCCGACGACATGCGGGTGATCACCAGTTCGGCCACCCTGGTCGAGGTCGTCCACCCGGCGATCAACGTGTCGGCCCTCAAGTGGACCCTGTCCCGCGTGGTGGTCGAACCCGTCACCGAGGAGATCGCCCACCAGGCCACGAACCTCCTCCGCACAGCGGGCCTCCACGGCCACAAGTACGCCATCGACGCCATGCTCGCCGCCACGGCGCTCTCGGCGCCCGGACCCGTCACGGTCCTCACCTCGGATCCCGAAGACCTGACCGCCCTCTGCGGCGATCGGCTCCTCGCCATCAAGGTCTGATTGCCCAACGGCCCGCGTAGGGTGCTCGGATGATCGAGATACGCGACGCGGGCCCCTCAGACGGTGACGCGCTCGGGGAGATCCACGCCGCCTCCTGGGGGGCGGCGTACGCCCCCTTCTTCGAAACCGAATGGGCCGCCCGCGAGGTCCGCGCGCGCCGCACCCGCTGGCACGCCCGCGTCGCCGACGGCACCGGCACGATCCTGCTCGCCGCCCTCCACGGCCGCCCGCTGGCGCTGTCCTTCACCGTCCCGTCCCCCGACCGTCCGGGCCTGGCCGAGATCCGCACGTTCTTCTCCCACCCCGACGCCTGGGGCACCGGCATCGCCGCCGCCCTCATGACGGCGACGCTGGACCGCCTGCACGCAGCCGGGTACGGCGGGGCCCACCTGTGGACCCTGCGCGATACCCCGCGCTCCCGCCGCTTCTACGTCAAATCCGGCTTCACGGAATCCGGCGCCGTACGCCCCCACGACTTCGGCGACGGCGCCCCGCTCACCCAGGTCGAGTACGTCCGCACTCCCTGATCACGCCCCGCGCGCCCCGGCCGCAGTGCGCAGGTAGGCCACCAGGTCCTCCACCGAGTACCCCAGCTTCGGACCGCGTTCGGCGGCCATCAGCAGCAACTGGCCCACGATCTCCGCGCCCCAGCCGTCCGTCCCGTCCTGCGCCCACTCCCACAGCCTCTCGATCCCGAGTCCCGACATCAACAGCCCGTGCCCGACCCGGATCTCCCCGCACAGCGGGGCCACCGCGTCGAGCAGCCGGGCCCCCGGCCGCTCGCAGCGGAGCCCGAAGCACCCGCCGAAGTCCTCCACCACGCACCCGGTCGGCGGCCGGGCCTTGATGGCGTCGTAGCGCCGGTCATCGAACCGCGGGCACTCGTCGGCCGGGCTGTGGACCAGCGCGAACCGCTGCCAGCCGGGCGGCGGAGGCGGCTGCGGACGCCACGCCTTGATGCCGAACGCCTCCTGGACCAAGGCCGTCGCCTCGTCCGCCGTGTCGGCCGTCTCGCTCACCCGCCGCTTCCCGTCGTCCCCGACAGCGGTCCACAACCCGTTGCGCGCGTCCCGCGCGACCCGCACCGAAAGACCCATGCCCGCACGCTTCCACCCGGCTCTGAACATCCCCTTCTCCAGCCAGCAGAGCTTCCACGCCAGCTCGAACTCCCACCCGCGCGCGGCCTCCGCCAGCCCCTTCAAGACGGCGTCGCAGCGCGCGCGTTCGTCAGCCGTCACGGGTTGGCCCGCTCGTGCAGTACGGCGACCAGCCGCAGCGCGGTGTCCAGGTTGCAGCGCCCGAGGTCTACGAGCGGAAGCCCGTACGTCCCGGCCGCCGACACCCCGTCCACACCGAGCGAAGGGAACACCACGCCCACGTCACCGAGGGCCTCTTTCAACTGCCCCACAGCTTCCTCCGCCGCCAGCATGCGTTCCTTGGGCGAGAGCACCATGACACGTTCCTTTCGCTCTGAGTAATCGCGTTCTGCACACAGAGTGGCTACTCGCTAGCTAGCCTTTCAACGTCGGGCGGTGCACAAACGCACGTGTTGTACCAGGAGTTGCCATGCCAGGACCGAAGAACCTCGATCCCTCCTCCTCACCCCGCGCCCTACTGGGCGCCGAACTCCGTGTGGCGCGCGAACGCGCGGGCCTCACCCAGGCCGAACTGGCCGAACGGCTTTTCGTCAGCGGCTCGTTCATCGGCCAGCTCGAAGCCGGGACCCGTCGGATGCACCTCGATGTCGCCCGCCAGGTAGACGAGATCCTCAACACGGACGGCTTCTTCACCCGCAACTGCGGCGCCTTGGCCAAGTCCAGGTACCCCAACCACTTTGCTGAGGCCGCCGAAGCAGAGGCGGCGGCAACGACAATCCGCGAGTACGCGCCCCTGGCCCTTCCAGGGATGCTCCAGGTGGAGCCGTACGCGCGCGAAGTCTTCCGCGCCTATCAGCCGACAGCGATCGAGGAGGTCATTGACGAGCTGGTCAGAAACAGGCTGGACCGAGCAAAGCTGCTTGCTGACGCAACAAAGCCACTGTTGTGGTGTGTGCTTGATGAGGCGGTACTGCGACGAGTGGTGGGCAGTCCGAAAATCATGGCGGAGGCCTTGCGGCACATCGCAGCCCTCATCCGTGCCCACCGGATCATCGTCCAGGTATTGCCGTTCAGCGCAGGGGCCCATTCATCCATGGGCGGCACCCTCAAGCTGATGACCTTCGAAGACGCTCCCCCTCTCGCCTACGTCCAAGGCAACGCCATGGGCGTGCTGTTGGACGATCCGGCCACGGTTGCGCGCCACTGCCTGACCTACGATCTCCTCACGGCCAGCGCGCTGTCACCAACGCAATCGCTGGCGTTGATCGATTCCGTGGCGGAGGGTTACGCGCATGACGAGCACGCCTGAATACGACCTCTCGACGGCCAGCTGGCACAAGTCGAGCTACAGCGACGGCACCGGCGGCGACTGCCTCGAAATGGCCACCTGGCGGAAGTCCACCCACAGCGCTGGCGACGGCGGTAACTGCCTCGAAGTCGCCGACGGCCACCCCCACATCGTCCCCGTCCGGGACTCCAAGCAGCCCGAAGGCCCGCACGTGGTGTTCCACGCACGGGCCTGGGCCGACTTCGTGGGGTCGCTCAGAGACCGTTGGTGAACAGCAGCTCGTTCGGGCTGCTCTTGCTGACGCTGCTCAGCACGTCCTTGCTGGACCCCTCGCTCAGGAACTCGGCGATCTCCGCCGGGGTCGGGCGCTGGCCACGAACACGGTCCTGCGGCTGTCCTACACCGACGCGGCAGGGCACGAGAGCGACCGCGCGGTGGAACCGGCCGGACTGCTCACGGCCGAAGGCCGCTGGTACCTGATCGCGTGGTGCCGCACGCGGCGGGCCGGCCGCGGCTTCCGGCTGGACCGCGTCACGGCCGCGGTCCCCACCACTGGGCGGGGCCGGCCCCACGACCTGACCGGACTGCTGCGCGGCTCGGCCGCGGCGGGCGCCGTACGGCCCACTGCGCTGGCTCCGCTCGCGGCCCCGCCCTGACATCCCTAGGGGGTGTCCAGGGTGTCCGCGTGCCGGTGGGCGACCTTCCACTCGCCGCCCTCGCGGCGGTAGACCTGGGTGGCGCGCAGGACGTACCGGCGCGGCTCGCCGTTGACGGAAGCGTGCGTGCGCTCGTACCCGACGGTGTAGGCCATGTCGCCGACCACGTCGGCCGCGACGATCTCGTGCTCGTACGAGGTGCAGTCCGAGAACGACTGCGCCAGCTTGAGGAACAGCGCGCTGACCTCCTCGTACCCGACGGCCGACATCCAGGCGCCCAGCACCGAGACCGGCTCGTGCCGGGACCAGATCGCGAAGCGCGGCCCGGCGTCCCCGTTGTGCAGGGCCACCTCCGCGTCCCGCAGCCGGGACCGGGCCCAGTCCAGGAACGCGTCACGTTCGTCGTTCATCACCGGCCTCCCGGGGCTCGCCTCCCCTCCTTCCCACCGTACGCCGGGGCCGGCGGCGGCCTGCGGGAGGAGACTGGAGGGAAGGGCTCCCGGCGACCGATCGTGGAGGCGTCATGGCTCACGCCGAACAGGTCCTGTGGCGGTCACACGCGGCGAACCGGTGGATGCAGGCGACGGCCCTCGTCCTCGGGCTCATCGCGGTCGGGTTCGCGGCCGCCGGGCTGGCGGGGGCGGTGGTGATGGTGTGGGTGCCGGTCGTGGTGCTGCTCCTGTCGTCCCTGCTGCTGCTGGTGTTCGCCTCCGTGACGGTACGGGTGACCGGGCGGGCGCTGGAAGTGGCGTACGGACCCGTAGGGCGCCCCGTGCGGCGCTGGTCCCCGGCCGAGATCGACGCCCCGGCCCGCGTGGAGGAGCGCCGGCCCGCGCAGGTCGGCGGCTGGGGCTACCGCGTGAGCAGGCTCGGTACGACGGTGATGGTCCGCGGCGGCCCCTGCCTCGTGATCCGCTCCCACGGCCGGGACTTCGCGGTCAGCATCGACGACGCCCAACGCGGCGCCGCCCTGCTGAACTCCCTGACGGGCGAACGCCCCTGAAGCCTGCGCCGGGAGCGCCCCACCGTCGCGGCCGCGACGGTGGGGGGCGGGTCCTAGCCGCGGTAGACGCGCAGTTCGGACACCTCGTAGGAGATCTCCGTGACCTCCGGATCCGGCGCCGGGTGGTAGTTGCCCGCGCACACCGACAGGTTGACGATGAGGTACGCCCGCCAGCCGCGGCCCACGCCCCGGCGGTCGGAGAAGACGCGGGCGCCGTTGACCCACCAGACGACCGAGTTGCGCCCGAACTCCACCCGCAGGTCCACCCAGGAACCGGGCCAGATGGAAGGGTCGCGGTGGTAGCGGTGCGCCTCGCGGACGTGGTTGGAGAGTTCCAGCAGGTCGAGGTTGTCGGGGTGGTACTCGAAGACGTCGATCTCCTGGCCGCCGTCCCGCCAGGTCCAGATCGCGGGCCAGGCCCCCAGCTCCGCCGGGAGCCGGACCCGCGCCTCCAGCACGTCGCCGGTGCGCACCATGAAGCCCTCGTCGCTGCCCTCGGTGGTGAGCAGGCCGGTGTCCCAGTTGCCGTCGGGGCGGCGGGTGGCGCGGAAGACGCCGCCGCGGCTGTAGGCGGGGTCCGCCACGAGGTGGTCGAGCTTGTTGTCGCCGGGGTTGACGGGGCCGCCGTCGGGATACGCCCAGGAGCGTCCGGCGACCCATTGGGTGGGGGAGGCGAAGTCGGCGGTGAAGACCGGGGCGCGGCGGGGGCCGGGTACCGTCGGTCCGCCACCGCCCCCCGGGGCGAGGCGGGACGCCAGGCGCCCCAGCCAGCCGAGCAGGTCCGTGTCCATGGAGGGTGTCTGCCCGGGAGCGGAGCGGGCCATGCCGGATTTCTCGCCCTGGGTAGTCGGACGGTTGCTTTCAGCGACTGGGGTCGCGGGCGGCCGCGAGGAACGCGCGGATGAGCTCCGGTGACTTCACCCCGCGCTCCCGTTCGACGCCGCTGGAGACGTCCACGCCCCACGCGCCGGTCGCCAGCAGCGCCGCGCGCACGTTGGCGGGGTCGAGGCCGCCCGCCAGCAGCCAGGGGCCCCGGGGCGCGGTGAACCCGCCGGAACCCCAGTTCCACGGCTTGCCGGAGCCGGGGTCGGGGGCGTCGATCAGCAGCAGGTCCTCGCCGTACTCGCCGGTCCGCGCGACGGCGGTGGCGGTGGCGCGGATGAGGGTGCGGGCCGGCTCGCGCAGGGCCTCGTAGTACTCGGGCCCCTCGTCGCCGTGGAGCTGTACGCCGCGCACGCCGCTCTCCCGCGCCAGCCGCCGGACCTCAGCCACCGACTGCCCGCGGAACACCCCGACGGTCAGCACGCCCTCGGGCACCCGCGCGGCCAGCTCCCGCGCGGTGGCGGCGTCGACGGTCCGGGGGCTGCCGGGGGCGAAGACGAACCCGACGGCATCGGCCCCGGCCGCCACGGCCACGTCGACGTCGTGCGCGGTCTTCAGCCCGCAGATCTTGACGAAGGGTGCGCTGCTCTCGCTCATGCCCCCGAGTCAACCAAACTCGCCCGCTCGGCGGCGATCCGTCCCAGGGGCCGGGCAGGCGAGCCCCGCGCCACTGGCCCGGGACGAAGGTCCACGCCCCCAGCGGGGCACATCGCGGAGACCTCGCCCTGCCTCCTCCGCCTCCCGGCGGCGGAGCGCGCTTGCGGTGACGGGGTACACCGAGACGGCCGAGGAAGCGGGCGGCCGGGCGGAGATCCGGTTGGCCGTTGCCCTCGCCAAGGCCATGGAGGGCGCCGATGCCGTGCCGACGTTGGCGTTGCTGCTGCGCCTCGCGCGGGCCCTGGACGCCTCGCTGAACATCGCCCTGGGCGAGGGCCAGGAAGAGGTCAGGTTCGTCGCGCGGCCGGCCGCCTGGGCGGCGCGCCGCGGGAACGCCCGAGGGCGGCACCCCCATCGGGGTGCCGCCCTCGGAACGTGAAGCGTATGAACAGCCGATCAGCCGGGGCCGATCAGAAGTCCATGTCACCGCCCGGCATGCCGCCCGGCGCACCGGCGCCGGCCTTCTCGGGCTTGTCGGCGATGACGGCCTCGGTGGTCAGGAACAGCGCGGCGATCGACGCGGCGTTCTGCAGCGCGGAGCGGGTGACCTTCGCCGGGTCGATGATGCCCTCGGCGATCATGTCGACGTACTCGCCGGTCGCGGCGTTCAGGCCGTGGCCGATCGGGAGGTTGCGCACCTTCTCGACGACGACGCCACCCTCCAGGCCACCGTTGACGGCGATCTGCTTGAGCGGGGCCTCCAGCGCGAGCTTCACGGCGTTGGCGCCGGTCGCCTCGTCACCGGTGAGCTCCAGCTTCTCGAAGACCGAGGAGGCCTGGAGCAGGGCCACGCCACCACCGGCGACGATGCCCTCTTCGACGGCCGCCTTCGCGTTGCGAACGGCGTCCTCGATGCGGTGCTTGCGCTCCTTGAGCTCGACCTCGGTCGCGGCACCGGCCTTGATGACGGCCACGCCGCCGGCCAGCTTCGCGAGGCGCTCCTGGAGCTTCTCGCGGTCGTAGTCCGAGTCGGAGTTCTCGATTTCGGCGCGGATCTGGTTGACGCGGCCCTGGACCTGGTCGCTGTCACCGGAGCCGTCGACGATGGTCGTCTCGTCCTTGGTGATGACGACCTTGCGGGCGCGGCCGAGCAGGTCGAGACCGGCGTTCTCCAGCTTGAGGCCGACCTCCTCGGAGATGACGGTGCCGCCCGTGAGGATGGCGATGTCACCGAGCATGGCCTTGCGGCGGTCGCCGAAGCCCGGGGCCTTGACGGCGACGGACTTGAAGGTGCCGCGGATCTTGTTGACGACCAGGGTCGACAGGGCCTCGCCCTCGACGTCCTCGGCGATGATCAGCAGCGGCTTGCCGGACTGCATGACCTTCTCCAGGAGCGGCAGCAGGTCCTTGACCGAGCCGATCTTGGAGTTGACGATCAGGATGTACGGGTCGTCGAGCGACGCCTCCATACGCTCCATGTCGGTGGCGAAGTACGCCGAGATGTAGCCCTTGTCGAAGCGCATGCCCTCGGTGAGTTCCAGCTCCAGACCGAAGGTCTGGGACTCCTCGACGGTGATGACGCCTTCCTTGCCGACCTTGTCCATGGCCTCGGCGATGAGCTCGCCGATCTGGGTGTCGGCGGCGGAGATGGAGGCCGTCGAAGCGATCTGCTCCTTGGTCTCGACATCCTTGGCCTGCGCGAGCAGGGCGGCGGAGACGGCCTCGACGGCCTTCTCGATACCACGCTTGAGGGCCATCGGGTTGGCGCCGGCGGCCACGTTGCGCAGGCCCTCGCGGACCAGTGCCTGGGCCAGCACGGTGGCGGTGGTCGTACCGTCGCCCGCGACGTCGTCCGTCTTCTTGGCGACTTCCTTGACCAGCTCGGCGCCGATCTTCTCGTACGGGTCCTCGAGCTCGATCTCCTTGGCGATGGAAACACCGTCGTTGGTGATCGTGGGGGCGCCCCACTTCTTCTCAAGGACGACGTTGCGACCCTTGGGGCCAAGGGTGACCTTGACGGCGTCGGCGAGCTGGTTCATGCCACGCTCGAGACCGCGCCGGGCCTCCTCGTTGAACGAAATGATCTTGGCCATCTGAAGTGGTCCTCCAGGACTGGGGTGGATTGCTCCTGGACCGCGCCCGCGCCCGCGACGGACGGCCTGCGAGCCCGGCGGTTCCTTCCCGCCGGACCCTCGGGCCTCACCGACCCGGTCCTCGTTTCAGTAGCACTCTCACCTGGAGAGTGCTAACGCCAATGATTAGCACTCGACCCCGTCGAGTGCAAGCGGCTTCGGGCAACACCGGGCGAAGTCCCCGGCCGGGACGCACGTGGGGCCCACATCCCGTGTCCGGGATGTGGGCCCCACGTGCGTGTGCGGTCCTTAAGACCTGTTGCGTCGGTGGTCGATCGCGCCGGGTCAGCCGAGTGCGAGCTTGACCATGTCCGCCTGAGGACCCTTCTGGCCCTGCGAGATCTCGAACTCGACCCGCTGACCCTCTTCAAGGGTGCGGTACCCGTCCATCTGGATGGCGCTGTAGTGGACGAACACATCCGCACCACCGTCGACCGCGATGAAGCCGTAGCCCTTCTCCGCGTTGAACCACTTGACGGTGCCCTGAGCCATGCCTAACTCCCCTATTACTGGCCCTTGCGCAGGACCGCACTTCGCGGACCCGGGTCAGAACTTGCGCCGGAACGCCTCGACCGCGGCTGAATGTATCCGCACCGGTGCTGTCTGCAACAGGTCAATCCGACGAGAATTCCGGACAAGAAGGAATCTGGAAATCACGTGAAATTTAGGCATATTCCCGGGCAACTCGGGCCCGACATCCGGCATCAAAGGCCCATACCAGGCTCGCATGTTGACTCAATGTCAACCATCCGGCGGCCCGCTCATATGCGGCGGGCAAGAACAACGGAGGGGACTTCCCAAACTCTACCGCGCCCAACCAACCAGAATTGCCCCCTCCGCTTTTACCGGAGGGGGCAATTCAGGTGTGACTCCGCCCGGAAGGCGGGCGTCGGAGGACGGGCGCCGGGAAGGCGGCCATCAGCAGCCGGGCGTCAGCAGCCGCCGGCCACGGCGGGGATGATCGAGACCCCCGCGCCGTCCGGCGTCGCCGTCTGCAGGCCGCCCTCGAAGCGCACGTCGTCGTCGTTGACGTAGACGTTCACGAACCGGCGCAGCTTGCCCTGGTCGTCCAGGACGCGGGCCGCGATGCCCGGGTGGTTCTTCTCCAGGGACTCGATGACCTCGGAGAGGGTCGCGCCCTCGGCGGGGACCTCGGCCTTGCCACCGGTGTAGGTGCGCAGGATGGTGGGGATGCGGACGTTGACGCTCATGGCGCTACTGCCTTTCCGGGAACAGGGGGGTGGGTCGGGCCTCAGGCCAGGCCGGCGGCGCGGAACGCGTCCAGGCTGGGGCGGATGGTGGCGGTCTGGCCGCTGTCCGAGGCCACCGCTTCCAGGGTCTTGAGGCCGTCGCCGGTGTTGAGGACGACCGTGGTCAGCGAGGGGTCGAGCTGCCCGTTCTCGATGAGCTTCTTCGTCACGCCGACGGTCACGCCGCCCGCGGTCTCGGCGAAGATGCCCTCGGCCCGCGCGAGGATCTTGATGGCCTCGACCACCTGCTCGTCGTTGACGTCCTCGACGTAACCGCCGGTGCGGCGGGCGATGTCCAGGACGTACGGGCCGTCCGCCGGGTTGCCGATCGCCAGGGACTTGGCGATGGTGTTCGGCTTCTGCGGGCGCACCACCTCGTGTCCCGCCTTGAAGGCGGTAGACACGGGCGAGCAGCCCTCGGCCTGCGCGCCGAAGATCTTGTACGGCTTGTCCTCGACCAGTCCGAGCTTGATCAGCTCCTGGAGCCCCTTGTCGATCTTCGTCAGCTGCGAGCCGGACGCGATGGGGATCACGATCTGGTCGGGCAGCTGCCAGCCGAGCTGCTCGCAGATCTCGTACGCCAGCGTCTTGGAACCCTCGCCGTAGTACGGGCGCAGGTTGACGTTGACGAAGCCCCAGCCCTCGCCCAGCGGGTCGCCGATGAGCTCGGAGCAGAAGCGGTTGACGTCGTCGTAGTTGCCCTCGATGCCGACGAGGTCGCCGCCGTAGACACCGGCCATGACGACCTTGCCCTGCTCCAGGTCGTGCGGGATGAACACGCAGGAGCGGAAGCCGGCCCGGGCGGCCGCCGCGCCGACGGCGCCGGCCAGGTTGCCGGTGGAGGAGCAGGAGAGGGTGGTGTAGCCGAACGCGCGGGCGGCCTCGACGGCGATCGCCACGACGCGGTCCTTGAAGGAGTGCGTCGGGTTGCCGGAGTCGTCCTTGACGTAGAGCTTGCCGGTGACGCCGAGCTCCTTGGCCAGGTTGGCCGCGTCCACCAGCTTGGTGAAGCCGGGGTTGAGGCTCGGCTTGGAGGCCACGTCCGCGGGGACGGGCAGCAGCGGGGCGTAGCGCCAGATGTTGTCCGGGCCGGCCTCGATCGCGGCGCGCAGGGCCTCGGGGTCGCCGGTCGGCAGGTCGTAGGCGACTTCCAGAGGTCCGAAGCATTCGGCGCACGCGAAGATGGGCCCGAGCTCGAAGCGGGTACCGCACTCGCGACAGGAAAGGCCGGTGGCAGGTCCGAGATCAACAGAGGTGGCGACAGTCTGTGCAGCCATGATGGCGAGGCCCTTTCTCCTCATCTTCCCCATGGCGCACTTCGCCATGAGACGGAATTGGCACCTTCCCTAGCCGGGGACCTCGCGGGGGTGCGTGAAAACGCATCGCGAGAACCGACTGGAGGGTTGCCGGGGCTTCAACGGGCCGTGTCCCTCTGCCCCTCTGGATGAGCGGTATGGCACCGGGCCGCGCGCTCCATGGCGCTCCCGGGCATTTGTGCGCGAGGACCCCGGCATGCCGTGGTCCTCCGCGTTGTTCAAGACTGTAACCGAAGGGGCGGGCGGTTGAGACAGCCGTCCGAACCGCGAGATGGATCACAAATGGGTCCAAACAACTGACGATGCAGGGAGTGCCGAGGGTGCTGGAAGAGGTGGAGCGCTGGCTGGCCGACCGTTCCTGGTCCGCCGCCGACCGGCCGCTCGACCGGCTGCTCGACCGCAAGCGCGCGTCGGGCGCCACGGTCAGCGTGGTGCTGCCCGCGCTCGACGAGGAGGCCACGGTCGGCGCCATAGTCGAGGTGATCCGCCGCGACCTGATCGAGGGACTGCCGTACCCCTTGGTGGACGAGCTGGTGGTGGTCGACTCCGGGTCGAGCGACCGTACCGCCGAGGTGGCCGCGAAGGCCGGGGCGCGGGTGGTGCACCGCGACGCCGTGCTGCCGCGGCTCCCGGCGGTGCCCGGCAAGGGCGAGGTGCTGTGGCGCTCGCTGCTCGCCACCACCGGGGACATCGTCTGCTTCGTGGACGCCGACCTGCGGGACTTCTCCTCCGCCTTCGTCTCCGGCATCGTCGGCCCGCTGCTGACCGAACCCGACGTGCAGTTCGTCAAGGCGATGTACGACCGCCCGCTCGGCGACGCGCCGGGACAGGGCGGCCGCGTCACCGAGCTGGTGGCCCGGCCCCTGCTGAACCTGCACTGGCCGCAGCTGGCCGGCTTCGTCCAGCCGCTGGGCGGCGAGTACGCCGTACGGCGCTCCCTGCTGGAACGTCTCCCCTTCCCCGTCGGCTACGGCGTGGAGCTGGGCCTGCTGGTCGACGCGCTGCACACGGTGGGGCTGGACGCACTGGCCCAGGTGGACGTCGGCGTACGGCTGCACCGCCACCAGGACGGGCAGGCACTCGGCCGGATGGCCGCGGCGATCTACCGCACGGCGCAGCTGCGGCTCTCGCGCGGGCACTCCCCCGGCTACCGCTGGGGGTACCCCCCCGTACGCCCCGCCCTGACCCAGTTCGAGCGGGGCCCGGACGGCTTCGTGGCGCGCACGCACGCCGTGGACACCGAGGAGCGGCCGCCGATGCTGGAGATCGAGGAGTACGCGGTCCGCCGCGTGGCCTGATGCGGCGTGGCCTGATGCGGCGTGGCGTGCGGCCGCGGCGGGTTTGAGGCGCGTGCGGCGGGGTTAGGTTCGCGGCATGGCTTCCCAGGTACTCGTCGCCGCGAACCGCGGCCCCCTTTCGTACGCCCACGCCCCCGACGGCACCCTCAGCGCCCGGCGCGGCGGGGGCGGTCTCGTCTCCGGACTCTCCGCGGCGCTCGCGGAGCAGCCGGACGCGGTGTGGATCTGCGCGGCGCTGTCGGAGGGCGACCGGGAAGCGGTGCGGCGGGGGGTCTCCGAGCCCGGCGTCCGGATGCTGGACATCGATCCCGCGGTGTACGACGCCGCGTACAACGGCATCGCGAACTCGGTGCTCTGGTTCACCCACCACCACCTGTACGACATCCCGCGCGAGCCGGTCTTCGACGCGGAGTTCCGGCGGCGCTGGGACGCGTACGTCCTGTACAACCGGGCCTTCGCGGACGCGCTGGCGGCGGAGGCCGGCGAGGGCGCGGCGGTGCTCGTCCAGGACTACCAGCTGGCGCTGGTGCCGGGCATGCTGCGCGTGCTGCGGCCCGACCTGCGGATCGCGCACTTCACGCACACCCCGTGGGCCTCGCCCGACGTCCTGCGGATGCTGCCGCGGTACGTGCTGGAGGAGCTGACCTGGGGGATGCTCGGGGCGGACCTGCTGGGCTTCCACACCGCCAAATGGGCGCGGGCGTTCCTGGCGGCGATGCCGTTCGACGGGGCTGAGGGCAGCGCGGAGGAGGTCCGGGAGGGCCGCGTGGAGCACCGGCGGGAGTCGGTGTGGCCGCGGCGCACGACGGAGGTGCGGGCGTTCCCGCTGGGCGTGGACGGGGACGACCTGCGGGCGCTGGCGCACCGGCCGGAGGTCGACGACAAGCTGGCCGGGCTGCGGGCGGAGGTCGGGGACCGCAAGACGATCGTCCGGGTGGACCGGACGGAGCTGTCCAAGAACATCCTGCGCGGCCTGCTGGCGTACCGGGAGCTGCTGACGGCGCACCCGGAGTGGCGCGAACGGGTGGTGCACATGGCGTCGGCGTACCCCTCGCGGCAGGACCTGGCGGTGTACCGGGAGTACACGGCGGCGGTGCGGGAGCTGGCGGCGGAGATCAACGCGGAGTTCGCGACGGCGGAGTGGCAGCCGGTGCTGGTGTCGGTGGAGGACGACTTCGCGCGGTCGCTGGCGGCGTACCGGATGGCGGACGTGGCGCTGGTGAACCCGGTGCGGGACGGGATGAACCTGGTGGCGAAGGAGATCCCGGTGGTGTCGGAGGCGGGGTGCGCGCTGGTGCTGTCGACGGGGGCGGGGGCGTACGAGGAGCTCCGCTCGGACGCGCTGACGGTGAATCCGTACGACGTGTCGGAGACGGCGGCGGCGTTGCACGCGGCGCTGGCGATGCCGGAGGCGGAGCGGGCGGAGCGCACGAAGCGCCTGTCCGCGGCGGCCACGGCGCTGCCCCCGACGGCCTGGTTCACGGCCCAGCTCTCGGCCCTCCGCGAGGCCTGACGCCGCCGGGACGGGGGCGGGTCCTGCCCGCTCCTCGGGCGGGACCCGACGGGTCGGGCGCCGTACCCATGCCTCGGTCGGGACCCGACGGGTCGGGCGCCGTACCCATGCCCCGGGCGGGACCCGACAGGTCGTTCGCCGTACCCGGGCCGGGGCCTGGCCGTGCCTCGGGCGGACGCCCTGACCGTAGCCGGGGCGGACGCGGCCTGCCCGGTACCCGGGGCCGGGGCCTGATCGGCTGCGGCGCCGCCGCGCAAGCGCCCCCGGGCTCCGCCCGGGCCTCGCGGGGCTCCGCCCCGCACCCCGCGCCTCAAACGCCGGCGAGGCTGGATTTCCCCCGCCGGCGATTGAGGCGCGGGTCCGGGCTCCTTTTCAGCCCCGCCGGCGATTGAGGCGCGGGTCCGGGCAGAGCCCGGGGAACGGCGGAAGGGCGGGGAGGGGACAGGCTCCGCGCAGCGGATGCCCGCAGCGCGGCGCCGCAGACCCTCGGGCCGCCGGGGCGTCAGCGGCGCAGGGCCGCCGCCAGAGTCGCGAGGAACGACGCCACCTCGGCCGGACCCGGCAGGACCAGATCCGCGCGGGACGCGAGCTCCGGGACCTCCGCCGAGCTGCAGATCAGCAGCCCCGGCAGCCCCTCCGCCCGCCGCTTCTCGACGGCGGCGTACGCCGCGAGGTCCCCGAGGTCGTCCCCCGCGTAGAGCACCACCTCCGCGCCGACCTCCTCCAGGTACTCCGTCAGGGCGACGCCCTTGTCCATCCCCGGCGGCCGCAGCTCCAGCACCGCCCGCCCCGGCTCCACCATCAGCCCGTGCCGTGCCGCCAGCTCCGCCAGCGGCTCCCGCAGCGCCTCGAACGCCGCCTCCGGATCCTCGGCGCGCCGGGTGTGGACGGCCAGCGCCCGGCCCTTCTCCTCGATCCAGGTCCCGCGCCACGCCCCGATCGACTCCAGGAACCCGGGCAGCTCGGCCCGTACGGCCGCCACCCCCGGGTGCTCGGCGGGCGCGTGGACGAGCCCGCTGACGGCGTCCCACCGCTCGGCGCCGTAGTGGCCGAGCACGACGAGGTGTTCCAGGCCGGGCACCCCGGCGAAGCCGCCGTACCGGACGGCGACCCCGGCCGGCCGGCCGGTGACGACGGCCACCGACAGCACCTCGGGCGCCAGCGCGGACAGCGCCGGTACGGCGTCCGGGTGGGCGCGCGCCTGGTCGGGGTCGGGAACGATGTCGGCGAGGGTGCCGTCGAAGTCGAGGGCTACGACGGATCGGCGCGGCGCGCGGAGGAGGGCTTCGAGCCCCTCCCGTCCGGCGGCGGTGGCGGGCACGGGCATCGGCAGATCGTGCGCATGGCTCCCCATGAGGACGACCCTAACGGTCCAGTCGTACGACTGCTATCGCCGGGCGCGCTGTGCCGCGCGGATCCGCCGGAGCCGGTTGACCGTCCCCGGCGCGTGCTCCAGCGCCCGCGGGTCGTCCATCAGGGCGTTGAGCAGCTGGTAGTACCGGACCGGGGTCATCCCCAGCCCTTCCCGGATGGCCCGTTCCTTGGCTCCGGGCCCGGACCAGGTACGTCCCTCGTACGCGAGCACGGCGGCCTCGGCGGCCGTCAATCGCCCGTCGTCCGTCATACGGCCAGATTAACGCCGCCCACCGACACGCCCCGGGCGGACCCACAGGAGGCGCGGGGCCCGCCGCTCAGCGGTCGCCGTCCGCCTTGCGCGCCGCGTCCGCGATGTCGCCCAGCACCTTGTCCGGCCGGCCGCCCGGCTGGACCACCTTGCCGATGTTCTGCTTGACGTCCTCGCTCACCCCGGCCCACGACTTCTTGCCGACGGGGTACAGCCGCGCGTTCGGCAGGGCCGCCAGGAAGGTCTTGAGCTGCGGCGATCCCCCGCCGCCGGCCGCGGCGGCCTCCATGGCCCGGTAGCCGCTGGTGGTGACGGGCAGCAGGTCGTACTTGTCGGTGAAGGCCGTCACGTTCTTCGCCTCGTACAGGTAGTCGAGGAACTTGCCGGTCTCCGCCTTGTGGCCGTTCTTGAAGGCCATGACCCAGTCGGCGACGCCCATGGTGGAGTGGTCGGCGCCGTCGGCCGTCGGCATCGGCACCATGCCGAACTTGATCCCCTTGCCGCCGGCCTGCTTCAGCAGGGTCGGGTGGCCGTTGAGCATGCCGACCTCGCCGCGCGCGAAGGCGTCGAAGGCGGCCTGCCGGTCGAGCTTGCCGGGTTCGACGGGGCCGGTGAGGCCCTGGCCGACCATCTTGTCGCGCAGGAATTCGAAGGTCTTGACGTTGTCGGCGGAGTCGATCTCGTAGCTGTCCTCGTTGTCGGTGTAGCCGCCACCGCCCGACAGCATCCACATCATCGTCTCGGCCTGTGCCTCCTCGCGGCCCAGCGGCAGCGCGAGGGGGGTGGGGACGCCCGCGGTCTTGAGCTTCTTGGCGGCCGCCTCCAGGTCCGCCCAGCTCTTGGGCTGCCAGCCGGCCTTGCTGTCCTTGGGTATGACACCGGCGTCGGTGAGCAGCTTCTCGTTGTAGAAGAGCAGCCGGGTGCTGGCCACGAAGGGCATGCCGTACTGGATGTGCCTGACCTTGCCGGCGTCGGCGAGCGGCGCGAGGAAGTCGGCCTCGGTCTTGACGGAGAGCAGTTCCTCGGCGGAGTAGAGCTTCCCGGCTTCCGCGTAGTCGGCGTAGGCGCCGATCTGCGCGATGTCGGGGGCCTTGTGGGCCTTGACCAGCTCGGCGACCTTGGCGTCGACCTCGGTCCAGGAGTAGACGCTGACCTCGACGTTGATGCCGGGGTGGGTCTTCTCGAAGGAGTCCGCGAGCGTCTTCCAGTAGGCGGCGGAGGAGTTCTGCGGATTGTCGCCGTAGTCGGCCGCCACGACCCGCAGGGTCACCTCGTTGTTCCCGGTGAGCCCCTGCACGGTTCCGCAGCCCGTCAGCGTCACGGCGGTCAGGCACAGCGCGGCCCCGGTCGCGGCCAGGCTCAGGTAACGGCCCTTCACAGTTCTGATCCACCCCTTGTCGTACCTACTATTCGTCGTAAGGTCTACACCACTTTCCGGCTGCTTCACATCCGGAACGCGCCGCTCGCCCGGACCGTGTCCGGACCGTTGCCGGAGCGGGCTCCCGGATTTGTATGGCCGCTCAACATTCCTCCCAATGGACTAGACCTTTGCCTCCCGAGCACGCGAGACTGTCTTCTGTGAAACCCGTGAAACACGTCATCGCCCTCGATGTGGGCGGCACCGGGATGAAGGCCGCCCTCATCGCCGAGGACGGCACCCTGCTGCACGAGGCGCGCCGCGCCACCGGCCGCGAGCGGGGCCCCGAAGCCGTCGTCGAGACGATCCTCGGCTTCGCCGCCGAGCTCCTGGCCCACGGCCGCGAGCACCTCGGCCGGGCGGCCTCGGCCGCCGGGGTCGCCGTGCCCGGCATCGTCGACGCCGAGCAGGGGACCGCCGTCTACGCGGCGAACCTGGGCTGGCGCGACGTACCGATGCGCGAGCTGCTCGGCGCCCGCCTCGGCGGCATCCCGGTGGCCCTCGGGCACGACGTGCGCACGGGCGGTCTCGCCGAGGGCCGGATCGGCGCGGGCCGCGGCGCGGACCGCTTCCTGTTCGTCCCGCTCGGCACCGGCATCGCCGGCGCGATCGGCCTGGCCGGCCGCATCGAGGCGGGCGCCCACGGCTACGCGGGCGAGATCGGCCACATCGTGGTCCGCCCCGGCGGCCCCGCCTGCGGCTGCGGCCAGCACGGCTGCCTGGAGACCCTCGCCTCCGCCTCCGCCGTCAGCCGCGCCTGGGCCGCCGCCTGCGGTGACCCCGACGCGGACGCCGCGCACTGCGCGAAGGCCGTCGAGTCCGGCGACGCCCGCGCCCGGGAGGTGTGGCTGGCCGCCATCGGCGCCCTCGCCGACGGGCTGGTCACCGCGATCACCCTGCTGGACCCGCGCACGGTGATCATCGGTGGCGGGCTCGCGGAGGCGGGGGAAACCTTGTTCACACCACTTCGGACGGCCGTGGAGGAGCGCGTGACGTTCCAGCGGCTGCCCGAGATCGTTCCGGCGGCCCTCGGGGACACCGCCGGATGCCTGGGCGCAGGGCTGCTCGCCTGGGACCTACTCGCCACGGAGGTACCTGCCTGATGGCCGCAAGCACACAGAGCACTGTTCTGTCCGGTGCCAAGGTGGTGCTGCCCACCGGGACCGTGGCGGGCGGCCGCGTCATCGTCGACGGCGAGCGGATCGCGGGCAGCGCGGCCGCGGACACCCCCGTGACCGACCTGACCGGGCACTGGATCGTCCCCGGCTTCGTGGACATGCACAACCACGGCGGCGGCGGCGCCTCCTTCACCTCCGGCACCGCCGAAGAGGTCCTCAAGGGCGTACGGACCCACCGCGAGCACGGCACCACCACGCTCATCGCCTCCACCGTCACCGGCGAACTGGACGAACTGGCCCGGCGCGCCGGGCTGCTGGCCGAGCTGACCCAGCAGGGCGAGATCGCGGGCATCCACTTCGAGGGGCCCTTCATCAACGCCTGCCGCAAGGGCGCCCACAAGGCCGAGCTGCTGCGCGACCCCGACCCGGCCGAGGTCCGCAAGCTGGTCGACGCCGCGCACGGAGCCGCCCGGATGGTCACCCTCGCCACCGAACTGCCCGGCGGCCTGGACTCCGTACGGCTGCTGGCCGAGCACGGGGTCATCGCCGCGATCGGCCACACCGACGCCACCTACGACCAGACCCGCCGGGCCATCGACGCGGGCGCCACCGTCGCCACCCACCTCTACAACGCGATGCCGGGCCTCGAACACCGCGCCCCCGGCCCGATCGCCGCGCTGCTGGAGGACGAGCGGGTCACCGTCGAGCTGATCAACGACGGCACGCACCTGCACCCGGCGATGCTGGAACTGGCGTTCCACCACGCGGGCGCCCACCGGGTCGCGCTGATCACCGACGCCATGGACGCGGCCGGCTTCGGCGACGGCACCTACCACCTCGGGCCGTTGGAGGTCGAGGTCAAGGACGGCGTCGCCCGCCTCGTGGAAGGCGGCTCCATCGCCGGCTCCACGCTCACCCTGGACACCGCCTTCAAGCGCGCGGTGACCATCGACGGGCTGCCCGTCGAATCGGTGGTCCAGGCGATCTCCGCCAACCCCGCCAAGCTGATCGGCCTGTACGACCAGGTCGGCTCGCTGGAGCCCGGCAAGTACGCCGACCTCGTCGTCCTGGACGCCGGGTTCGAGCTCAAGGGCGTCATGCGGCGCGGCGAATGGATCGTCAACCCCGGCGGCTGAGCCGCCGATCGGCTGGACGGGAACGGGCCGTCGCCCCGCCGGACTGGGCGGACGGCCCGCGGTTTGGCATGATCCCGGCACACACCAAGACCGGGGCTGACCATGATCCTCACCGTGACCCTCAACGCAGCGCTCGACGTCACCTACCGGGTGCCGCGACTGCTCCCGCACACCTCGCACCGGGTCACCGGCGCGACCGAACGCCCCGGCGGCAAGGGCGTCAACGTCGCCCGCGTGCTCGCCGCGCTCGGCCACCGGGTCACGGCGACCGGCTTCGCGGGCGGCCCGGTGGGCGCGGTCGTACGGGAACTGCTGGCCGCCGACCCCGGCGTGACGGACGCCCTGGTCCCCTGCACCGGCACCACCCGGCGCACCCTGGCCGTCGTCGACGAAGCCGCCGGCGACACCACGCAGTTCAACGAACCGGGCCCGCAGATCACTCCCGCGGAATGGACGCGTTTCCTGACCCGCTACGAGGAACTCCTCGACGGGGCCCGCGCGGTAGCGCTGTGCGGGAGCCTGCCGCCGGGCGTGCCGGTGGGCGCGTACGCCGTACTCGTCCGCACCGCCCGCGCGGCCGGGGTCCCCGTACTGCTGGACACCAGCGGCGAGGCGCTGCGCCGCGGCGTCGCGGCCCGCCCCGAGATGATCAAGCCGAACGCGGCCGAGCTGGCCGAACTGACCGGCTCCCGCGACCCGCTGCCCGCCACCCGCGACGCCCGCCGCCGGGGCGCCCACGCGGTGGTCACCTCGCTCGGCCCGGCCGGGCTGCTCGCCGCCACCGCCGACGGCACCTGGCAGGCCGCCCCGCCCCGCCCGCTGACCGGCAACCCCACCGGCGCCGGGGACTCCGCCGTCGCGGGCCTGCTCTCGGCCCTCACCGAAGGCCTGGACTGGCCCGCCCGCCTGACCCGCGCCGTCGCCCTCTCGGCGGCCACCGTGCACGCCCCGGCGGCGGGCGAGTTCGACCCCCGCACCTACGAACAGGTACGGGGGTCGGTGACGGTGACGAACGCTCAGGCGTGAGGACGGGCTACGGCTTCTGGAGCCAGAGCTGGTCGATGACGATCTCGCACTGGTTGCCCGTCTCGCACGACATCTTGATGGTGTTCGGACCCTTCTTCAGGTCCACCAGCGAGTACGTGTACGTCCACTTGTCCCACTCGCCCGGCTTGGCCTTGGCGAAGTTCTTCATGTTTATCGGACGGCTCTGCTTCTCGCCGTTGACGGTGAGCGTGGTATTGGCGTCATTGCCGGGAACGGAGTAGCTGATGTAGACCGCGTACTGGGCCGCCTTGGACACGTCCAGGCTCCAGGTCAGCGCCGCGCCCGGCTGGTTGAAGTTGCCGACGTACTGGCCGCCCGCGCTCTTCGCGCCCGGTACCGTGCTCGTCAGCGCCGCGCCGCCCGACAGGGTCATGCCCGAGCCCGAGGCGTCCGCCTTGGGCAGCGGGCCCTCCGAGGGCTCCGGGGAACCGCTCGGCTGCGGGCCCGGGGAGTTGCCCTGCGGTGCCGCCGACGACTTGTTCTGGCCGTTCGCCTGGTTCTTGTCCTTGTCGCCCTTGTCACCGAAGGCCAGGGCCGCGCCGATGCCGATCGCGACGGCGGCGACCACCGCGACCGCCGCGATGAGCAGACCGCGACGGCTCGAACCGCCGCCACCGCCGTGCCCGCCGCGGCCGGGGAGCGGCTGGGACTGCGTCTGCTGCTGCGGCACGCCGTAGCCACCGGCCTGGAGCGCCTCCGGGGCCTGGTACTGGGCCTGGTAGCCCTGCTGACCCGGCTGCGCCGGCCCGGGCTGGTACGGGACCGCACCGCGCTGGCCGCGCCGGTCGCCGACCGTGCGCACCTGGTTGTACGAAGTACGGGGGACGCCGGGCTGTACGCCGCCCTGCCCACCCGCCGCGGGGCCGGGGTACCCGTACCCGCCGGTGGAACCGGGCGGGGTGGCACCGGCAGCCTGGCCGTCCGCGTAGAGGTAGCCGAACGGATCTTCGTCCTCGGGCTGGTTCGCCCCGCCGTGCGGACCGCTGTTCGCGGGCGTCGTCATCGCAGGTCACTCCTTTCGACCCCCGGGAGCCTACCCCGAACACGTGCGCCCACGGGCGGCCGACCGGCTCAGCCCGCCCTGCGGTGCGCCTTGGAACGGGACCTCTTCTCGATGTACATCCGCTGGTCGGCGGAGCGCAGCACCTCGTCCGCGGACATGCCGCAGCTGGCCCAGCCGATGCCGAAACTCGCCCCGACACGGACCGCGCGGCCGTCCACCCGGATCGGCGGGATGATCGCGTTCCGCAGCCGGACGGCCAGGTCGGCGGCGTCGGCGGCGCCCAGCCCGTCCGCGAGGACGACGAACTCGTCACCGCCGAGCCGGGCGACGGTGTCCCCGTCGCGCACGCCCGTCGTCAGCCGCCGGGCGACCTCGATCAGTACCGCGTCGCCCGTGTGGTGACCGAACCGGTCGTTGATCGACTTGAAGCCGTCGAGGTCGCAGAAGAGCACCGCGAGCCCCTTCGTCCCGTCGTCGATGTCAGTGGCGGGTGCGACCGTGTGCACGTGGTGGTCGTACGGGCCCGGCTCGCCCGGGCCGGCCCCCGCGACCGGCCCCACGCCCTGCCCCTCGAAAGGGTCGCCGTACCCGTCGGGGCGAAAGCCGTGCTCGACGGCACCACCTCCCTCGGGGCGCCCCTCGTAGGCCGCGTCCAGCGCCTCCACGGCGGTGGCCCGCACCGACTGCGGCCGACGGCACAGCCGGGCGCCGAGCCGCGAGCGCAGTTCGGCGCTGTTGGGCAGGCCGGTCAGCGCGTCGTGGCTGGCCCGGTGCGCTAGCTGGAGCTCGTGCCGCTTGCGCTCCTCGATGTCCTCGACGTGCGTGAGCAGGAACCGCGGCCCGTCGGCGGCGTCCGCGACCACGGAATTGCGCAGCGATACCCACACGTACGTCCCGTCGCGCCGGCCCAGCCGCAGTTCGGCCCGGCCGCCCTCGGCCGAGGTGCGCAGCAGCGTGCCGATGTCCTCGGGGTGGACGAGGTCGGAGAAGGAGTACCGGCGCAGCACCGAGGCCGGCCGCCCCAGCAGCCGGCACAGCGCGTCGTTGGTGCGCAGCAGCCGGCCGTGCTGGTCCCCGCCCATCTCGGCGATTGCCATGCCGCTGGGCGCGTACTCGAAGGCCTGACGGAACGACTCCTCGCTGGCGCGCAGCGCCTGTTGTTCGCGTTCCAGCCGGACCAGGGCCCGCTGCATGTTCGCGCGAAGTCGCGCGTTGCTGATCGCAATCGCCGCCTGGAAGGCGTACATCTGGAGCGCCTCGCGCCCCCAGGCGCCCGGGCGGCGGCCGTTGCGCGGTCTGTCCACCGAAATGACACCCAGAAGTTCCCCGCCGGACGCGTACATGGGGGCATAGAGCCGGTCCTCGGGGTGCCACTCGTCCGCGAAGCGGGGATCGGGGCCGTCGGTGTGCCACTGGGGCACGTCGTCCTCCAGCAGGACCCAGCCCTCGGTGTGCGGGATGAAGCGCAGCCCGTCCCAGTTCTCACCCATCGTCAGCCGGCGTTCCCAGGAGAGGCGGGAGCCGACGCGTCCGGTGATCAGGGCCTCGGCGGCCGGGTCACCTGCGAAGGCGGCCACGACCAGATCCCCGTCAGGGCGTACGAGGTTGACACAGGCGAGTTCGTAACCGAGGCCCGCGACGATGCCGTCCACGACGGTCTGCAGAGTGTCCGCCAGGCTCCGGGCCGTATTGAGATCGGCCACCACCCGGTGCAGCTGCCGCAGGGTCGCAAGACGGACGTACGGCTCCGACTCGGTCTCCATTGCTCGCTCTCCCCGAGACCTCGACAGCAACTCCAGGTGTGTCATCGGCGGTTCGTTGCGGTGTCCCGTCCACTGAATCACAGTGAGCTGTGCGGCAGGTACACAGGGTCAACAAATCTTGCCGTCTGTGACTCAAGTCACATGAGATGAAGAACGTGCCCCGAAAAGGCGCGCGAGCCTCAGCCGCACCCGGGGGCGCTCCCTCTCCTTTCCGCGGGCAAACGATACGCGCGGTCCTAGGACCGGGGGTCCGTACGCGCCTCGGACCAGGGCCCGATGTGCGCGCGGGGGAGCGAGACTAGCGTTCCAGGCGTGCCGAAGACGACCCTGGAACCCGCCCCCGCTGCCCCCACCCCGCATCCTGAGGGGGTGACCGACGAAGAATTCCGGGCCGCCATGTCCCGATTGGCGGCCGGCGTAACGCTGATCACCGCCCACGAGCCCGCCCTGACGGCCGACGGCCCGCGGGGGGAGGACGTCGGCATGACGGCGACCGCCTTCATGTCGGTGTCCCTGGACCCGCCGCTGGTGCTGGTGAGCCTGCGCGAGGGCTCCCGGATGGACGACCTGCTGGCGGAGCAGCCGCTGTGGGCGGTCTCGATCCTCGCGGACAGCCAGCTGCAGGTCGCGGGCCGGTTCGCGATGAAGGGGAGGATCAGCGACCGGCTGCTGTTCGAGGGCGTGCCGTACGAACGGGGCCCCGTCTCGGGGGCCCCGCTGCTGACGGAGGCGTCGGCCACGCTGGAGTGCCGTACGGAGTCCCGCGTCCCGGCGGGCGACCACACCCTGGTCATCGGCCGCGTCCTGACGGCCACCCTCCCCAACCCGGACGCCCCGCCCCTCACCTACTTCCGCGGCCGCTACCGCCACCTGGCCCGCTGACCGGGGGCCGCGCCGGCCCACTCCAGCCCCGTGGGGCCAAACCCAGCCCCGCCGGCGCAAATCCAGCCCCACTGGCCCACTCCAGCCCCGCCGGCGATCGAGGCGCGGGTCCGGGGCGGAGCCCCGGGAAGCCCGGCGCAGCCGGGGCCGCGCAGCGCGACGGCGCCGCGGACGACCCGGCCTCACCCCCGTCCCCGAGGGGGCTACCAGTCCCGCCCCGTCCGGCCCCGCTTCGTCTCCGCCCGCGCCTTCTTCTCCCGCAGCCGCCGCTCATTGATCCCGCGCGGGATCTTCGTCGCCCGCCGCTGCTTCGGCGGCGGCGCCGTCGCCTCCGCCAGCAGCGAAGCCAGCCGCACCAGCGCCATCTCCCGGTTGCGCAGCTGCGAGCGGTGCTCGGACGCCCGCACCGTCAGCACCCCGCCCACCAGCCGCGACGCGAGCCGCTCCAGCGCCCGCTCCTTCCACACCTCCGGCAGCGCCTTCGTCGCCGCCAGGTCGAACAGCAGCTCCACCCGCGAGTCCGAGGTGTTCACGTGCTGACCGCCCGGCCCGGAGGAACGCGAGAACCGCCAGCCGAGCTCCCCCTCGGGCAGCACGACGGAACCACGGATGACATAGGGACCAGGCATGCCCCTATGATCCGCCCCCCGCCGCACCCCGTCACCCCCATTTCCCCGCCCGCCGGACGGGCCCGTGGAACCTCCCGTGGAACCCCCGTGGAACCTACGGCCCCCCTCCCCGCGTTATGGAGGTCAGCGGTAACTTGACCACGTCCGGCGGTCATGTGATTGAGGAAGGGACACCAGTCAAAATGGCAGTAAGCCTGTCCAAGGGCGGCAACGTCTCGCTTAGCAAGGAGGCCCCCGGCCTCAGCGCCGTCACGGTCGGCCTCGGCTGGGACGTCCGCACCACCACCGGTGTCGACTTCGACCTCGACGCCTCCGCCATCGCGGTCAACGCGACGGGCAAGGTCGTCTCCGACGGTCACTTCGTCTTCTTCAACAACAAGTCCACCCCGGACCAGACCATCGTCCACACCGGTGACAACCGCACCGGCGAGGGCTCCGGCGACGACGAGTCCATCAAGGTCAACCTCGCCGGGCTCCCGGCCGATGTCGACAAGATCGTCTTCCCGGTCTCCATCTACGACGCCGCGACCCGCAGCCAGAACTTCGGCCAGGTCCGCAACGCGTACATCCGCGTGGTGAACCAGGCCGGCGGCGCCGAGATCGCCCGCTACGACCTCTCCGAGGACGCGGCGACCGAGACCGCCATGGTCTTCGGCGAGCTCTACCGCAGCGGCGCCGAGTGGAAGTTCCGCGCCGTCGGCCAGGGTTACGCCTCCGGCCTGACCGGCATCGCCCAGGACTTCGGCGTCAACGTCTGATTTCCCCCGCAGCACCCCGCCGAGGCCCCTTCCCGCCGTCCGGGAGCGGGCCTCGTCGCCGTTCCACCGGGCGCGGCGTCGAGCGCTACGGCTTCGGGCTGTCCTCGCCGTACAGCCACACGTCCCACACCTTCTTCAAGTCGTGGCCCGTCTTCTGCTGCGCGTAGGCGGTGAAGTCCGCCGTGCTCGCGTTCCCGTGCCGGTGGTCCGCCGCCCAGCCGCGCAGCAGGGCGGCGAACCGCTCGTCGCCGACCTCCTGCCGGATCCGGTGCAGCACCATCGCACCCCGGTAGTACACCGGTCCCTCCGAGATGTCCGCGGGCCCGGGCGGGGCCGCGGGCGGGAAGGCGTCCCAGTCGGAGGCCTCCGCCCCTTCGAGGGACGTATCGCCGGCCAGGAGCGCGTCGAACCGTTTCTGCGCACTGGGCCCACCGTGGTCCTCCGACCACAGCCACTCCGCGTACGTCGCGAACCCCTCGTTGAGCCACATGTCCTTCCAGGACTTCGGCGACACCGAGTCGCCGAACCACTGGTGCGCGAGCTCGTGCACGACCAGCTCCAGCGAAGGAGCTCCGGCGTAGACGGGTTTGGTCTGCGTCTCCAACGCGTACGGGAGCGTGCCGTTCGGGACCACGATCGTGCCCACGGTGGCGAACGGGTACGGCCCGAACCGTCCGGCGCCCCATTCCACGACCTCGGGCAGCCGCCGCAGCGCCGCGGCGCTCCCGGCTTCCTCGCCGGGCGCGACCGCGTCGTAGACGCCGACGCCCGACGCCGTGCGGCCGGTGGCCACCTTGAACTTCCCGATCGCGGCGGTGGCCAGGTAACTCGCCATCGGCTCCGCGCTGTGCCAGGCGAAAGCGGTCCGCCCGTCGCCGGTGTCCCTGCGGGAGCGCAACTCGCCGTTGGACACCGCCTCGTAGCCCTGCGGAACGGTCAGCGTGATGTCGTAGGAAGCCTTGTCGCTGGGGTGGTGGTTGCCGGGGAACCAGGTCATCGACCCGACCGGCTCGCCGACGGCCACCGCCCCGTCGGCGGTCCTGATCCAGCCCTCCGGCGAACCGTCCGCGTCGGTGAGCGGCTTCGGCGTGCCGCTGTACCGGACCTCCGTACGGAAGACCTCGCCCTTGCCCAGATCCCGGCGTGGGCGCACCGTGAGCTCCCGGCCCGTCCTGTTGTACCGGGCCGGCTTCCCCTCGACGGTGACCGCGTCGACGCGCAGCCCGCTGAGGTCGAGGTTGAAGGAGCTCAGCGTCTGCTCCGCGCGGGCGGTGATGACGGCCGTACCGGTCAGCTGCCCGCCCGCGGGCCGGTAGCCGAGGTCCAGGGCGTAGTGCTCGACCTGGTAGCCGCCGTTGCCCGCCTTGGGGAAGTACGGGTCCCGCAGTCCCGAAGCGCCCGGCCGGCCCTGCACCGTCGTACCCGTACAGCCCGTGGTGAGGGCGAGGAGGACGGCGACCGCGGGGGCGGCGAGGCGGGTGAGCGCACGGTGATCCACGCGTTCGATCCTATGCGGGACGGCGGACGGGGAGCCTGTCGTGCCGTCCGGGCGTCCGGGCCCTACTTGCCGAGGGCGTCGACCCCGGCCTTGGCGAACTTCTCGTCCAGGTCGCCGCTCGGGGCGCCGGCCACCCCGATGCCCGCGACCGGGGCGCCCTTGGCCTGCACCGGGACGCCGCCGGCCAGGAAGAGGGTGCCGGGGATGTCCTTGAGGGCCGGGGCCTGGGCCAGCCGGCCGGCGAGCACCGAGGTCGGGGCGTTCCAGGACACGGCGGTGAAGGCCTTGCGCTGCGCCGACTCGTAGGACTGCGGGCCCGCACCGTCGCCGCGCAGGGTGACGACGGTGTTGCCACCCCGGTCCACCACCGCGACCGTCACCTTCTGGCCCTCCTTCTCGGCGGCCCGGAGCGCGGCCTGGGCCGCGCGGGTGGCCGCGTCGACCGTCAGGCGGGTCGTGGTGGTGAAGTTCTTGTCGTCGCCGCCGTCACCCTGCTGGCCGTCGCCCTGCTGCCCGTCGCCCTGCACGGCGGCGACGGCCGCCGGGGCGGACTCGGCCTGCGCGGCGCTCGCGCTGACGGCGCCGAAGGTCCCGGCGCCGAGCGCGACGGCGAGGGCGGTACCGGTGAGGACGCGGGTGCGGGTGTTCATGTCTGCTGCTCCTGGGGGCGTCGGGGGCTGGGACGACCTGTGCGGCCGGGGCGGCTGCTCCTGCTCGCCGCTGGTCCAAGCCTCGGGCCGGATACCGGGGCCGGCCGTCCCCGTACCGGCTCGCGACGGCCACCGCACCGGATGACCCCGGGGTCATCCGATCGGTCGATGCGGACCCGGCACGCCGGCGGATTGGCTCAGGATGGACGTACGCACCACCCACCCCAGGAGCACCCCGTGAGCAGCCAAGCACCACCGCCGGGGACCCCTGTCACCGCTGCCGATCCCGCCCCTGACCCGGCCCCTGCCGCTCGGGCGGCCGACACCGGCACCGGCACCGGCACCGGGACGCGGATGCTGGCCGCCGTCACCCACACGGCGTTCTTCCTGCTCCTCGGCGCCTCGATGGCCCGCTTCCTGCTCCACCACCCCGGCGCCCCCCGCACCCCCTGGGTCATCGCCCTCGGCACCGCCCTGGCCCTGCTCTACGTCCTCGGCCCCGCCCTCGGCGCCGCGCCCACCCTCCGGCGTCTGCTCTGGCTCGGCGTGGTCGTCGCCACCTGGGTGGTCCTCGTCCTGCTCGCACCCAGCTTCGCCTGGTGCGCCGTCCCCCTCTTCTACACCGCCCTGCGCACCCTGCCCCCGCGCGCGGCGGTCGTCCTCGTCGCCCTCCTCACCGCCCTCGTCGTCGCCGCCCAGTTGCAGCTCTCCCCCTCCTTCGACCCCAACCTGTTGCTGGCCCCGCCCGCCGTCGCCGCCCTCGCGACGGCCGTCTTCGTCCACATGGAGCGCCAGACCCGGGCCCAGCGCACCCTGATCGACGACCTCATCCGCACCCGCCGGGAACTGGCCGCCACCGAGCGCCGCGAAGGCACCCTCGCCGAACGCCAACGGCTCTCCATGGAGATCCACGACACCCTGGCGCAGCACCTGTCCAGCCAGCAGATGCTGCTCCAGGCCGCCGACCGCACCTGGGACAGCGACCCCGCCACCGCCCGCGCGCACGTCCGGACCGCCACCGACATCGCCGCCCGCGGCCTCGCCGAGGCCCGCCGCCTGGTCCACGACCTCGCCCCGCCCGAGCTGGCGGGCGGCGGACGCCTCGCGGACGCCCTGCGCGCGCTGGACGCCGGCCCGGACATCGAGGTCCGCTTCCACCTGGAGGGCACGCCCGCGCCGCTGCCCGACCGCGCCGAATCCGCCCTGCTGCGGATCGCCCAGGGCGCCCTGGCCAACGTCCGGGAGCACTCGGGCGCCCGTACCGCGGCCCTGACCCTGAGCTACCTGGGCGACCAGGTCGTCCTGGACGTCGCGGACGACGGCCACGGCTTCACCGCACCGCGCGACCCCCGCGACGACGACCCGGGCCGGGGCCACGGCCTCCCGGCGATACGCGCCCGCGTGCGGCAGCTCGGCGGCACCCTGACCCTCGAATCCGCCCCCGGCGAAGGAACCGTCCTGTCCGCCGCGATCCCCCTGGAGCCGGTCCGATGACCACGATCCTCCTCTGCGACGACCACGCGGTGGTCCGCGCCGGTCTACTGGCCCTGCTGGGCAGCGAACCCGACATCGAGGTGCTCGGCGAAGCGGGCAGCGGCGAGGAAGCGGTCGCGCTCGCCGCGAAACTCCGGCCCCAGGTGGTGCTGATGGACCTCCAGCTCGGCGACGGGATCGACGGCGTGGAGGCCACCCGCCGCATCACCTCGGCACCGAGCCCGCCGCACGTGCTGGTCCTGACCACGTACGACACGGACGCGGACATCACCCGCGCCATCGGAGCGGGTGCCACCGGCTACCTGCTCAAGGCGGAACGCCCCGAGGAGCTCTTCGCCGCGATCCACTCGGCGGCAGCGGGCCGCACCACCCTCTCCCCGCCGGTGGCCAGCCGCGTGATGGCCCGCATGCGGGGATCGCGTCCGACGCTGACGGACCGTGAACTGGACATCCTCGGCCAGCTCGCCCGCGGCCTCGGCAACCGCGACATCGCCCGCGCCCTCTTCGTCAGCGAGGCCACGGTCAAGACCCACCTGGGCCGCATCTACGACAAACTCGGCGTCGACACCCGCGCGGGAGCCGTCGCGGTAGCCAAGGAACAACGCCTCCTCCCCTGACCACCGGGCCCCGCCAAATCGAGCCCCGGCGATCGCGGCGCGCGCCCACAACCCAGCCCCGCCGGCGATTGAGGCGCGGGGTGCCGGGGGCCGGCCCCCGGCAACGGCGCCGCACCCGCACCCGCCGACCGCCGGCGGCGCCCCGCACCCGGCCCACGCGACCGGCCGTGACACCATCAATACGTGCTCGACATCGGCTACTCCCTCTCCCGCCGCTTCCCCGACCCCCCGCAGACCGACTACCGCTCCGCGGACGTCCACACCCTGCGCCACGACCTCTTCTGCGGAGACGTCTACCTCGCCGACACCCACGCCGACCGCGAAGTGTCCACAGCCTGGGGATGGGTCCCCGTCCTCGACTTCGCCTGGGCGCTCTGCGACATCGTCGAGCAGCTCGACCAGGACCCCCGCGGCAGCCGCTCCGCCAACCGCCAGTACGCCGAACTCGACTTCACCGAGTCCTCCGACCGCATGCTCTTCGAGCGCCGCTTCGGCTGGGTCGACATCGAGGCCGACTGGATGCCGCCCGAGGAAGCCCCCCTCACCTTCACCCACCGCCTGCTCCGCCGCGAGGCCCGGGACTTCCTGCACGACCTCATCGCCGACCTCGTCGACATGCACGACGGCCTCGCCGACAACCCCGCCATCTGGACCCTCCAGGCCCGCTTCCCCCGCGTCCCCGCCTGACGCCCACGGCCCGGCGCCCCCGGCCCCGCCACGCCCCGCCCCGCCCGCTACGGCACCACTCGCACCCCCAGCTGCGCCGCCAGCGCCGGCGCCAGGTCGTACAGCTGCGCCGGACTGATCACCGCCCCCGCCAGGGACTCCACCCCCCGCGCGATCCCCAGCTCCACCGCCTCCCGCAGGTCCACGTCCGTCATCCGCGCCCCCTGGAAGTCCGCCCCCCGCAGCGTGCAGTCCCGGAACTCCACCCGCTCCAGCACCGCCCCCGCGAAGTCCGGCTCCACCAGGACGCACCCCTCGAAGACCACGTCCTTGAGCCGCGCCGTCCGCAGGTTCAGGTAGTCGATCTTGCCGCCCCGCACGACCACCCGCTCCAGCACCGCCCCGTGCAACTGGACACCGCCCAGCCGCGCCTCCACCAGCTCCACGTCCCGCAGCAACGCCCCCGACAGGTCCGTCCCCACCCCCCGCACCCCCTCCAGCACCGAGTCCAGGATCCGCGCCTTCGCCAGCCCCGCCTCGTCCAGCGCACACCGCCGCACCGCGCAGTCCATGAACCGGGCCCCGATCCCCTCCTGACCGCCCAGGTCCAGGTCCGCGAACTCCACCCCGTCGTAGTCCCCGTCCGGCTCCAGCACACCCCCCTCCCACGCCACCAGCTCCGGCAGCCGCACCTCCGCCCGCTTCGCCGCCCTCACCGAACCGCCCGACCCCTGACCCTTGCGCACCATTCCCCCATCGTGGCGCACCCCACTGACAACGGCCCCGGCCAACGCCCCCGCCCCGCTACGCCCCCGCGCCCGCCCCCAGCCCGGCCAGTGCCTCGTCCGTCAGCCGGTACACCGTCCACTCGTCCTGCGGCCGCGCGCCCAGCGCCTCGTAGAACGCGATCGTCGGCTCGTTCCACTTGAGCACGGACCACTCCAGCCGCTCGTACCCCCGCTCCCGGCAGATCCGCGCCAGCTCCGCCAGCAGCGCCTTCCCGTACCCGCCCCCGCGCGCGCCGGGACGTACGTACAGGTCCTCCAGGTAGATCCCGTGCACCCCGCGCCACGTCGAGAAGCTGAGGAACCACAACGAGAACCCGACGGTCTCCCCCTCCGCCGTCTCCGCGACGTGCGCGAACGCCGCCGGCCGCGCCCCGAACAGCGCCTCCCGCAACTGCTCCTCGGTGGCCCGCGCCTCGTGCGGCACCTTCTCGTACTCGGCCAGCTCCCGGATCATGGAATGAATGACGGGTACGTCCGCCACCTCAGCGATACGAATCATGACCGCACCCTACGACCGGGCCGCCGGGCCGCATCAGCCAACCGGCCCCCGATCCGGCCCGGAAACCCGACACCCCGTCCCTGGACACCCCTCGGAAACCGGGTGTAGCAAACTCCCCATGACGATCAACGGCGGCATTTCCTTCTGGTACGCGACGGATCACACCGCCACCGCACCGCCCCGCGCCCCCCTCACCTCCGACTCGACGGCAGACGTCGTCATCGTCGGCGGCGGCTACACCGGCCTGTGGACCGCCTACTACCTCAAGGCCGCCGCACCCGACCTCCGCGTCACCGTCCTGGAGCAGAAGTTCTGCGGTTACGGCGCCTCCGGCCGCAACGGCGGCTGGCTCTACAACGGCATCGCCGGACGCGACCGCTACGCCGCGCTCCACGGCCACCAGGCCGCGCTCCGCCTCCAGCGGGCCATGAACGAGACCGTCACCGAGGTCATCGGCATCGCCGCGAAGGAGGACATCGACGCCGGCATCCACCACGGCGGCGTCCTCGAAGTCGCCCGCACCCCCGCCCAGCTCACCCGCCTGAAGGCCTTCCACGAGGCCGAGCTCTCCTTCGGCGAGACCGACCGCGTCCTGCACGACGCCACCGACACCCGCGCCCGCATCGACATCGCCGACGCCGTCGGCTCCAGCTGGTCCCCCCACGGCGCGCGCATCCACCCCCTCAAGCTGGTCACCGGCCTGGCGGCGGCCTGCGAACGGCTCGGCGTGGTCATCCACGAGTCCACCCCCGTCACCGAGATCGCCCCCGGCCGGGCCCGCACCCCGTACGGCACGGTCCGCGCCCCGTACGTCCTGCGCTGCACCGAGGGCTTCACCGCCGCCCTCAAGGGCCACAAGCGCAGCTGGCTCCCGATGAACTCCTCGATGATCGCGACGGCGCCGCTCCCGCCCGAGGTGTGGGACTCCCTCGCCTGGTCCGGCCGCGAGGTGCTCGGCGACATGGCCCACGCCTACATGTACGCCCAGCGCACCGCGGACGACCGCATCGCGATCGGCGGCCGCGGGGTCCCCTACCGCTACGGCTCCCGCACCGACCACGACGGCACCACCCAGGAACGCACCGTCGCCTCCCTCACCGCCCTGCTGACCTCCTTCTTCCCGGTCCTCACCGGAGTGGAGATCACCCACGCCTGGTCCGGGGTGCTCGGCGTCCCCCGCGACTGGTGCGCGACCGTCACCCTCGACCGCACCACCGGCCTCGGCTGGGCCGGCGGCTACGTCGGCTCGGGCGTGGCCACCGCCAACCTCGCCGGGCGCACCCTGCGCGACCTGGTCCTGGGCGAGTCCACGGACCTCACCGCCCTCCCCTGGGTCAACCACCGCGTCCGCCGCTGGGAGCCGGAGCCCTTCCGCTGGCTCGGCGTCCAGGCCCTCTACGCCGCCTACCGCGAGGCCGACCGCCGCGAAACCGCCACCCACACCCCCACCACCACGCCGCTGGCCCGTCTCGCCAACCGCATCTCGGGCCGCCGCTGACCGCCCCCGAACACGCGGAATGCCCCGGACCCTGAGGGCCCGGGGCATTCCGCTTCCGTACGATTCCCCACGGCCGACAACCACTTGACCTGGGACGGAGCCCCCTGTCGGATTCGAACCGACGACCTACGCATTACAAGTGCGTTGCTCTGGCCGGACTGAGCTAAGGAGGCGACTGACACTGCGCGGCACGCAGAATCGTCTTCACTTTACACAGCCCGCCAACCCCCCAGCGAAGAACTTTCCGACGGGACGTCCCGGGGGTGCTGACAGGAGGCGGGCGGGCGGGTAGCGTCAGGCGGAGTCCGGTTACTGGACTAGACCTTCCACTCGGATCGTCCGGCACGTTCCTGCCGGTAGAAGGGATTCACCACCATGGCTTCTGTCACCTTCGACAAGGCGACCCGGCTCTACCCCGGCGGCGACAAGCCCGCCGTCGACCAGTTGGAGCTGGAGATCCAGGACGGGGAGTTCCTCGTCCTCGTCGGCCCCTCCGGCTGCGGCAAGTCCACCTCGCTGCGCATGCTCGCCGGCCTGGAGGACGTCAACGGCGGCGCCATCCGCATCGGTGAGCGCGACGTGACGCACCTGCCGCCCAAGGACCGGGACATCGCGATGGTGTTCCAGAACTACGCGCTCTACCCCCACATGTCCGTCGCCGACAACATGGGCTTCGCCCTCAAGATCGCCGGCGAGGACAAGGCGACCATCCGTCGCAAGGTGGAGGAGGCGGCGAAGATGCTCGACCTCACCCAGTACCTCGACCGCAAGCCGAAGGCGCTCTCCGGCGGCCAGCGCCAGCGCGTCGCCATGGGCCGCGCCATCGTGCGCAAGCCGCAGGTGTTCCTGATGGACGAGCCGCTGTCGAACCTCGACGCCAAGCTCCGCGTGTCGACCCGTACGCAGATCGCCGCGCTCCAGCGGGACCTCGGCATCACCACCGTGTACGTCACCCACGACCAGGTCGAGGCGATGACCATGGGCGACCGGGTCGCGGTCCTCAAGGACGGTCTGCTCCAGCAGGTCGACACCCCGCGCAACATGTACGACCGGCCGGCGAACCTGTTCGTCGCCGGGTTCATCGGCTCGCCCGCCATGAACCTCGTCGAGGTGCCGATCACCGACGGCGGCGTCAAGTTCGGCGAGAGCGTCGTCCCGGTCTCCCGCGAGGCGCTGGCCGCCGCCGCCGACGCGGGCGACCGTACGGTGACGGTCGGCGTGCGTCCCGAGCACTTCGACATCGCCGAGGCGGGCGGCCTGACGATCACGGTGAACGTGGTCGAGGAACTCGGCGCCGACGGCTACGTCTACGGTTCGGTCGCCGACGCCACCGCCGGCAAGCAGGACCTCGTGGTCCGGGTCAACGGCCGCCAGGTGCCCGAGAAGGGCTCGACCCTGCACGCGGTGCCGCGTCCCGGCGAGATCCACGTGTTCTCGACCTCCTCGGGCGAGCGCCTCTCCGACTGACGGTCCGCGCAGCACTCGTGAAGGGGCGCTCCGCCAAGGGGCGCCCCTTCCGCGCGAGTTGCGGAAGGCCGTGACCGGAATCCCGGGCAGATCGGGCCATTCAGCCCTGCCCGTCAACCCCGGAATCGAAAAACCACGTCGAACCATCCCCCGACCGGGTGACTGAATGTCGCCATATCTTCACCGAGCGCTACTCTCGCCCTCGTGACCCACACTGCCCGCCGTATCGGCCGTTCCCTCGCCCTGGTCCTGCCCGTCGTCCTGGTCCTGTCCGGGACGCTGGCGGTCACCATGGTCCCCTGGGCGGACAATTCCTCCTCCCAGATCCTGACCGCCTCCGCCGAAGACGTGTCCGTTCCCGCCAAGCCGCGCGCCGCCCAGGACCTGCTGCGCGAGAAGCTGCTCGCCGAGCTGCGGCAGGGCGAGGAGCCGGGCGACGTCCTCACGCACCTCCAGCAGGAGGTCGACCGGCGGCCCTCGCTCGCCGAGCACTGCGTGGGCATCGCGCGGGCGCTGGGCCGCGCCGCCGTCGACGCCTACGGGCCGACGAAGGCGCAGTCGTTCGCCCGCCCGGTCTGCGACACCTCGTACGCGTCCGGCGTCGCCTCCATGGGCTGACGGCCCTTCCAGCCGGTTGACGGCCGCCGAGTCGGCCGTCGCCGCGGGAGGGTCCTGCCTACGCTGGCGGGCATGAGCGACGTTCCCCCCGTACCGCCCCAACCCACGCACGACGCGGCCGCGTTCCCGGCTGCCCCCACCCAGGCCGTGGTCCTGGCGGGAGGCCAGGGGACGCGGCTGCGGCCGTACACGGACGACCGGCCGAAGCCGATGGTCGAGATCCCCGGGACGGGCATGCCGATCATCGGGCACCAGCTCGCCTGGCTGGCGGCGGAGGGGGTGACCGATGCCGTCGTCTCCTGCGGGCACCTCGCCGGTGTGCTCCAGGACTGGCTGGGCCGGACCCGGCTGCCGCTGCGGGTGACGACCGTGGTGGAGGAGGAGCCGCTGGGCCGGGGCGGCGGGCTCAAGTACGCCGCGCGCCACCTCCCGTACGGGGACCAGCCCTGGTACGCGACCAACGGGGACGTCTGGACCCGGTTCTCGCTGCGCGAGATGGCCGCCTTCCACCGGGAGCGGGACGCGGTCGCCACCCTGGCGCTGGCCCGGCCGCGGATCCCGTGGGGGGTGGTGGAGACCAACGAGTTCGGGCAGGTGCTGGACTTCATCGAGGCGCCGCAGTCGCCGTATCCCGTGAACGCCGGGGTGTACGTGTTCAGTCCGCAATTCGCTGCGCTGCTGCCCGATTTGGGCGACCACGAGCGCACCACCTTCCCCCGGCTGGCCCGGGAGCGCCGCCTCGCGGGCTTTCCGCTGCCCCAGGGGGCCTACTGGCGGGCGATCGACACCGCCAAGGACCTGACCGAGGCCGCCCGCGAGCTGGCCGCGTACGGGGGCTCCTGAACGGTCGTACGCAGGCCCCCCGCAGCCCGGCTGAAAGCCCGGCCCGCCGCGCAGGGCCCCGCACGCCGGAGGGCCCCGCACGCCGGAGGGCCCCGCACGCCGGAGGGGCCCGCACGCCGGAGGGGCCCGCACGCCGGAGGGGCCCGGCGCGCTCCTCGCGCGCCGGGCCCCGGAGTGACGTCGTACCGTCCTCAGCCGAGCAGACCCCCGACCAGGCCGGGCTTCTTGGCGGTGCCGCCGCCGCTGCTGCCGCCGCTGCCACTGCCCGAGGTGGACGCCGGCGGCTGCTGCGGGCTGGACTGGCGCGGCGTGCTGCTGCGCGGGGTGCTCTGGCTCCCGGCGCCGCTACGGCTCGCGGACGGTGACTGCGCGCCCGTCCCGGCGCTCTGCGAGGGGGCCGAACCCGCTCCGCTCCGGGCCGACTTGGCGGCCGGAGCCGACGCGCTCGCCGAGGGCGCGGCGGGCTTCGACGGCTGCTGCGAGGGCCGCTGCTGCTGCTTCGCCGGGGCCTGCGCCGGCAGCGGGGTACCGGGCAGGTAGTTGCTCGGGGCCCGGCCGGGCCCCGGGACGGTGACCACTGCGGTGGACCGGACGGCCCCGCCGAGGAGGGATCCGACGAGCAGGGCGAGACCGCAGATCACACCGCTCATGAGGGCTCCGCGCCGCAGTACGCGCCGGCGCAGCTGCCAGACCTCGGAGCGCGGGCCGAGCGTGCGCCAGGCCTCGCTCGCGAGGCGCCCGTCGAGCGAGTAGACGGGGGCGCCCGCGATGATCAGCGGGCTCCAGGCGGCGAGGTAGATGATGTCGGGCGCGTCGTAGGCCGGGACGGTCTGCCAGCTGACCGTCATCAGCAGGGCGGCGGACAGCAGCGCGCCGAAGCAGGCGGCGAACCGCTGCCAGAGCCCGAAGACGGTCAGCACGCCCACGATGACCTGGAGGAACGCCACGGTGAGCCCCGCGCCGACGGGGTGGGCGAGCGCGAAGTCGCGCAGCGGTTCGGCCAGTGCCCAGGGGTGCAGGGTGTGCAGCCAGGTGACCATGGAGCCGCGTTCGCCGCCGTCGAAGTAGACGGGGTCGCACAGCTTGCCCATGCCGGCGTAGATGGAGATGAAGCCGAGGAAGACGCGCAGCGGGAGCAGCACGACACCGAGGTTCATCCGGCGGCCGGGGTAGTACGAGGCTTGTGCGCGGGTGTCGGGGGCGGGCCGCCGGGACCGTTCGCCGGCTTCGCCGTCATCGCCGTCGCCGTACCCGTTCTCGTACCCGCCTCCGTACCCGTCCGGCGGCCCGTAGCCGTAGGACGGCCGGGCCGACCGGCGGACCGCGCCGAGGGGGCGGGTCTCTTCCGGGTCGCCGTAGGTGCGCTGGCCGATGACGGTCGGCGTCGCGAGGGTGTCGTCGGCGAGGTCGTGTTCGAGGTCGAGACGCGGGATGGTCTGGGTGGCTCCCCCGTCGAACTGGTCGTGGCCGCGGCCCGCCTCCCGGGCGGCCTGGAGCAGTCCGCCCATCGCGGCGGTGTCGCCGGTGTCGGCCTTGCCGCTCCAGACCACGGGGGCCCGGCGGCGGGTCGCCGCCCCGGCGGCGACCACGGCTCCGCCGAGGACGGGCGCGCGGCCCGGGGAGTCGGCGGGCATCGAGGGCTTGGAACGCGCGCTCGGGCTCGGTGCGAGCCGCACGCGGAAGCTTGCGTGGTTGACGATGACCTGTGCGGGGTCGCACGGCACCTTGACCATGCTCAGCGCGGGCTGGTCGTCGAACCCTGACGTTCTGGTGTCCACACTCATCTAACCGAGTGACGAGTGATAAGGACACTGCCTTGACAGCAGGGATGTGTCCGAGACCCGTCAAGATCAAGTCACCCCGCCCGGAAGGGGCGGGGTGACACGCTCACGGGTCACGTTCCCTGAGCCAATTGGATCAAGGCGACGCCGGTTGATCAGGTGCGCGGCGCCTCGGCGCGGCGGCGGGCGGCCTCGTAGAGCACGACGCCCGCGGCGACACCGGCGTTCAGCGACTCGGCGCCGCCCGGCATCGGGATGCGGACGAGGTAGTCGCAGTTCTCCCCGACCAGGCGGCCGAGGCCCTTGCCCTCGGAGCCGACGACGATGACGACCGGGCCGGCCAGCGCCGGCAGGTCGTTCACCGTGTGCTCGCCCTCGGCGGCCAGGCCGACGATGGCCATGCCGGCCTTCTTGTACTCCTGGAGGGCGCGGGTCAGGTTGGTGACGCGGGAGACCGGGGTGCGGGCGGCGGTGCCGGCCGAGGTCTTCCAGGCGCCCGCGGTCATACCGGCGGCGCGGCGCTCGGGGATGACCACGCCGTGGCCGCCGAAGGCGGAGACGGAGCGGACGATGGCGCCGAGGTTGCGCGGGTCGGTGACGCCGTCGAGGGCGACGATCAGCGGGTCCTCGCCGTTGTCGTAGGCGGCGGTGGTGAGGTCCTCGGGGTGCGCGTACTCGTACGGCGGGACCTGGAGGACCAGGCCCTGGTGGTTGAGCCCGTTGGTCATGCGGTCGAGCTCGGGGCGCGGGGCTTCCATCAGGTTGATGTTGCCGCGCTCGGCCGCGAGCTGGAGGGCGTCGCGCACGCGCTCGTCGTTCTCGATGAACTGCTGCACGTAGAGGGTGGTGGCGGGCACGCCGTCGCGCAGCGCCTCGAAGACCGGGTTGCGGCCGACGACCATCTCGCTGGTGCCCTTGGGGCCGCCGCGGCGCGGGGCGGGGCGCCGCTTGGCGGCCTGCTTGGCCATGGCGTTGCTGATGCGGTGGGCCTTGTGCTTCTTGCGGTCCTCGGCCTTGGGCGTCGGACCCCTGCCTTCCAGGCCCTTGCGCCGCTGGCCACCGCTGCCGACCGTAGCGCCCTTCTTGTTGGACGTGCGGCGGTTCCTGCGCTGGCTGTTCCCGGCCATGACCTCTACCTGTTTTCGTTGGTGCTGCGGTGTGTACGTATGAAGAGTGTGCCGCCCGGGACGCCGGGCGGCACAGCGGGACTGCTCCGGTGGGCTCAGCGGGGGCCGAGCGTCCAGCGGGGTCCCGTGGGGCTGTCCTCGACGACCAGGCCGGACTGCTGGAGCTGGTCGCGGATGGCGTCGGCGGTGGCCCAGTCCTTGCGGGCCCGGGCGGATTCGCGCTGCTCCAGGACCAGGCGCACCAGGGTGTCGACGGCGCCGTGCAGGTCCTCGCCGCGGTCGGTCTCGCCGGCCCAGGACGGGTCGAGCGGGTCCAGACCGAGGACGCCCAGCATGGCGCGGACCTCGGACAGGCGGGCGATGGCGGCGTCCTTGTCATCGGCGGCGAGGGCGCTGTTGCCCTGCCGGACGGCCGTGTGCACGATGGCGAGCGCCTGCGGTACGCCGAGGTCCTCGTCCATGACCTCGGCGAAGGCGGGCGGTACCTCGGCGGCCGGTTCGACGGGGCCGCCGGCCTTCTCCACGACGCGCTGGCAGAAGCCCTCGATGCGCGCGAAGGCCGACTCCGCCTCGCGCAGGGCCTCCTCGCTGTACTCGATCATCGAGCGGTAGTGCGGGGTGCCGAGGTAGTAGCGCAGCACGATCGGCCGCCACTGCTTGACCATCTCGGAGACGAGCACCGAGTTGCCGAGCGACTTGGACATCTTCTCGCCGGACATGGTGACCCAGGCGTTGTGGACCCAGTACCGCGCGAACTCGTCGCCGAAGGCCTTGGCCTGGGCGATCTCGTTCTCGTGGTGCGGGAAGATCAGGTCCAGGCCGCCGCCGTGGATGTCGAAGACGCTGCCGAGGTACTTGTGCGCCATGGCCGAGCACTCCAGGTGCCAGCCGGGCCGGCCGCGGCCCCAGGGGGTCTCCCAGTCGGGCTCGCCCGGCTTGGACGCCTTCCACATGGCGAAGTCGCGCGGGTCGCGCTTGCCGGTGATGCCTTCCTCGGAGGGCTGGCGCAGGTCGTCGACGTTCTGGTTGGAGAGCTCCAGGTAGCCGGGGAAGGAGCGCACGTCGAAGTAGACGCTGCCGTCCGCCTCGTACGCGTGCCCGCGCTCGATCAGGCCGCGCATCATCTCGATCATCTCCGGCACGTGGCCGGTGGCGCGGGGCTCGTAGGTGGGCGGGAGGCAGCCCAGGGCGTCGTAGCCGTCGTTGAACGCGCGCTCGTTCTCGTAGCCGATGGACCACCAGGGGCGGCCCTGCTCGGAGCCCTTCTTGATGATCTTGTCGTCGATGTCCGTGACGTTGCGGATGAAGGTGACGTCGTAGCCGCGGTAGGCGAACCAGCGGCGCATGATGTCGAAGTTCAGGTACGACCGGACGTGCCCGATGTGCGGGGCGGCCTGCACCGTGGCGCCACACAGGTAGATCGAGACGCAGCCCGGGGTGACCGGGGTGAAGTCGCGGATCTGCCGGGCGCTGGTGTCGTACAGGCGAATAGTCACGGCATCCAGGGTAGTGCGCCCGTAGCAGTGCCCCGCGACCCTTTGCGGACGCGGGGCCCCGTTTGTTGCCGGAGCGGTGTCGTCGTACGCGGCTCTAGGCAGGGTTCGTCCGGTAGACGAGGGCCGTGGCGATGGCGGCCAGGCCTTCGGCACGGCCGGTGAGACCGAGGCCGTCGGTGGTGGTGCCCGAGACGGAGACCGGGGCGCCCGCGGCGGCCGCGAGCGCCTTCTGCGCCTCTTCGCGCCGCTTGCCGATCTTCGGGCGGACACCGATCACCTGGATCGCGATGTTGCCGATCTCGAAGCCCTCGGCCCGGACGATCCGGGCGGCCTCCGCGAGGAGCGTGACGCCGGCGGCGCCGGACCACTCGGGGCGGGAGGTGCCGAAGTGCGCGCCGAGGTCGCCGGCCCCGGCGGCCGAGAAGAGGGCGTCGCAGGCGGCGTGCGCGGCGACGTCGCCGTCGGAGTGTCCGGCCAGTCCGTCCTCGCCCTCCCAGAGCAGTCCGGCGCACCACAGCTCGCGTCCGGCCTCGAAGGCGTGCACGTCGGTGCCGATCCCGACGAGCGGGATCAGCGGGGCGGCCGGGGCACCGGCGCCGGTGC
>NZ_JBVHQF010000012.1:0-74766 GCF_055567555.1 Streptomyces sp. NPDC026522 | reverse complement strand
GCGCACCACAGCTCGCGTCCGGCCTCGAAGGCGTGCACGTCGGTGCCGATCCCGACGAGCGGGATCAGCGGGGCGGCCGGGGCACCGGCGCCGGTGCCGCCGCCCTGACCGGCCGGATCGTCCTGACCGGCCGGACCCGCGGAGGAGCTAGTACGCATCGGTGGCCCTCCTGCGGGCGAGTACGGCCTCGGCGAGGACCAGGTCGAGCGGGCGGGTGACCTTGAAGGCCTCTTCGTGGCCGGGGACCGCCACGACGGTGACGCCGAGGCGTTCCACCATTCCGGCGTCGTCCGTGGCCCCCTCGCCGTTGACGGCGAACTTCTCGTGGGCGCGGCGCAGCGTGGCGAGGTCGAAGCCCTGCGGGGTCTGTACGGCGCGCAGCCGCGCCCGCTCGGGCGTGGCGACGACGGGCTCCGGCTCGCCGGGCTTGCCCGGCTCGACCTCCTTGACGGTGTCGGCCAGCGGCAGCGCGGGCACCACGGCGGGCGCGCCGTCGCGGACCGCCTCGACGACGGAGTCGACGGTCTCGACGGGGACCAGCGGGCGGGCCGCGTCATGGATGAGTACGGAGGTGACGTCCGCCGGGAGCGCCTCCAGGCCGGCGCGTACGGACCCCTGGCGGGTCTCGCGGCCGGGTACGACCACGACCTCGGTCCGCTCCGGCAGCGGGTGCTCGTCCAGCAGGCGGCGCACCTCGGCCGCGCCGTCGGACGGGGCGACGACCACGACCAGGGACACCGCGCGGGAGCGGGCCATGGCGCGGACGGCGTGGATCAGCATCGGTGTCCCGCCGAGGGCCCGCAGGGCCTTGGGGGCGCCGGGGCCGAGGCGTACCCCGCGCCCGGCGGCCGGGATCACGGCGGCGGTGCGGTGGGGGCGCGATTCGTCAGACATCAGTAGCTCCGAGCCAGGTTTGTGACTTCGGCCGACATGGGTATGGCGTGGGGGTGACGCCGGGTACGCAGCCCTCGCCCCTTCCGTGACGACCGGTCGAGTCGGCTGCCGGCCCGGGGTTACGCGTGCGGAGTCCGGGCACGATGTGGGCACAGGATGTGGACACAGACATGCCGCAGCGCCCGGCGACAAGTTTCCTTGTCATCGGGCACCGCGGCACAACTGTCTGCGAAGGGCCTGTACGACGGGGTCCGTGGAGCTGGACCCGTCCGGCTCGTCGCGTACGGGTTCTCGCGTCAGGACGCGAGGACCTCGTCGAGGAGGGCCTCGGCCTTGTCCTCGTTGGTGTTCTCGGCGAGCGCGAGCTCGCTCACCAGGATCTGGCGCGCCTTCGCGAGCATGCGCTTCTCGCCCGCGGAAAGCCCGCGCTCACGCTCACGGCGCCACAGGTCGCGCACGACTTCGGCGACCTTGATGACGTCGCCAGAAGCGAGCTTCTCCAGATTTGCCTTGTAGCGCCGGGACCAGTTCGTCGGTTCTTCTGCATACGGTGCGCGGAGCACCTCGAAGACCCGGTCCAGCCCGTCCTGGCCGACTACGTCGCGAACGCCGACGAACTCCGCATTGTCCGCAGGCACACGAACCGTCAGGTCGCCCTGGGCGACCTTGAGCACCAAGTAGGTCTTGTCCACGCCTTTGATCTGACGAGTCTCAATGGCCTCGATCAGCGCGGCCCCGTGATGGGGATAGACCACGGTGTCGCCAACCTTGAACGTCATGTGACAGGTACCCCTTCCGTGGCTATCCAGGGTAACACGAGAACTGACCGTTATGAATGGCGTTTTCGCAGGTCAGGGCACATCTCGGGGCTTGACAACAGCGACACGTACGTGCTGCGGAGGGCTTCCGGAAGGGGGTATTCGCAGGTCGGAGGCGCTGTGCGGACCGGACGAAACGACCACGCTACACCCGCGGGACTCGCCGCCCGGTGTGATGTACGTCCCGTTTTGCCGGGTTCGAAGGCTGAAAACCGAACTACTCCGTTCGACTGGCGGCGCCCGTACGGAGCGGTTCCGGCCCAATCCCCGAATTGATCACCGGGCGGTGTCCGGAGGAATCCGGGAATTGATCGACGAACGGCATGCGAGCGGCACGCGAACCGTGTGTCCGCGATCTTCGCGATGTCCGCGCGATTGGGCGAATGGGAGATCACCGGGCCGACGGGAGGTGATCGCACAGTGATCGCGGACCGATCGGGCGGTGACCGCGCGGACCCGCGCAGGGCGGCCCGGGCGCTGCGGAGGGTCGGGTGCGGGGGCGAGGCGGCGGCTCGGTAACCTAAGCGCGCTGACACACCCTTAGGGCGGCTTTACCTCAGCCGTCCGACGGGGCACCTCCCCCAGCGCGAGCTGGGGTCGTCCACCCTTCCGTCCGTACGTCCAAGGAGTTGCCGCCGCCGTGAGCCGCAGCCTTCGACGCGGCGCTCTCGCCGCTACCGCCATCGTGTTCTCGATCGCTTCGCTCTCCGCATGCGCTGCGGGCAACGACGCGCAGACTCTGGAGATCAAGCCGGACAACGCCGCCGTCACCAAGGGCGACATCAAGATCCAGAACGCCCTGGTGATCACCCAGGGCGCCAAGGACAAGAAGGGCCCGGCCGCCGTCTCCGCGACCGTCTTCAACTCCGGCAGCACCCCCCAGACCATTGACGCCATCACCCTCGCGGGTGGCAAGACCAAGGTGACGCTGAAGCCGGCCGAGGGCTCGGGCAAGGTCACCGTCCCGGCCGGCGGGTCCGTGGTGCTGGGCGGCAAGGGCAACGCCTCCGCCGTGGTCGAGGGCGGCCGCGAGGCCGTTCAGGACGGCAACGTGCAGGAGGTCGTCTTCCAGCTGAGCAACTCCGGTGACGTGAAGCTGGACGCCTACGTCGTCCCCGGCGCGGGCATGTACGCCGCGTTCGGCCCGACCGAGGCCCCCTCCGCCGCCCCCGGCGCGGCCGGCGCGAGCCCCTCGGGCAGCCCCTCCGGGGCCCCGGCGGGCACGCCGTCCGGCAGCCCCGCCGGCGCCGCCGCTTCGGGCGCGCCGTCCGGCACCCCCTCGGGGTCGGCCTCGCACGCCGCCGGTCACTGAGCCGCGCAGGCACGACGTACGGGAAGGGCCCCCATCCGCGGTGGATGGGGGCCCTTCCCGTACGTCTGCGACCGCTGACGGCCGGCCGCTACGGCCGACGCTGCGGCCCTGCGGCCTACGGCTCGAACTTGTAGCCGAGGCCGCGGACCGTGACCAGGTAGCGCGGCGCGCCCGGGTCCGGCTCGATCTTGGCGCGCAGGCGCTTGACGTGCACGTCGAGGGTCTTGGTGTCACCGACGTAGTCGGCGCCCCACACCCGGTCGATCAGCTGCATACGGGTCAGCACGCGGCCCGCGTTGCGCAGCAGCATCTCCAGCAGGTCGAACTCCTTGAGCGGGAGGTCCACCTTCCCGCCGGCGACGGTGACCACGTGCCGGTCGACGTCCATCCGTACGGGCCCGGCCTCCAGTGCGGCCGGGGTGACCTCCTCCGGCTCGCCGCGACGGCGCAGGACCGCGCGGATGCGGGCGACCAGCTCCCGCGAGGAGAAGGGCTTGGTCACGTAGTCGTCGGCTCCTATCTCCAGGCCGACGACCTTGTCGATCTCGCTGTCCTTGGCGGTCACCATGATCACCGGGACGTTGGAGCGGCCGCGCAGCTGGCGGCAGACTTCCGTGCCGGGCAGGCCGGGGAGCATCAGGTCGAGGAGGACGAGGTCGGCGCCGTTGCGCTCGAACTCGTCGAGCCCGTCGGGGCCGGTCGCGGCGATCGCGACCTCGAAGCCCTCCTTGCGGAGCATGTAGGACAGGGCGTCGCTGAAGGATTCCTCATCCTCGACGACGAGCACTCGGGTCACGGAAGGACCTCCGGGGCAGGGATGGCTGTTTCTGAGTCGAGCAGGGGTCGAGCGGGGGTGGTGGCCGGGGCGGGCGCGGCCGCTTCGGGAAGGCGCAGGGTGAAGGTGGAACCCTGGCCCTCCGAGCTCCAGACCGACACCTCCCCGCCGTGCGAAGCCGCTACGTGCTTCACGATGGCCAGACCCAGCCCGGTTCCTCCCGTGGCACGGGAGCGGGCGGGGTCGACACGGTAGAAACGCTCGAAGATGCGCTCGCGGTCCTTTTCCGGGATGCCGATGCCCTGGTCGGTCACGGCTATCTCGATCAAGTCTCCCCCCGGCGCGGTCACCCGGCGCGCGGCGATGCCGACGCGGGTGCGGGCGGGACTGTAGTTGACGGCGTTCTCCACGAGGTTGCCGAGGGCCGCCGCGAGCTGGCCGCGGTTGCCCCAGACCCGCAGGTCGGCGGTGCCTCCGGCGGCCATGGTGATCTGCTTGGAGGTCGCGGTGTGCCGGCAGCGGTCGATGGCCTCCGCCACGAGCGTGTCCACCCGGACGGGTTCGGCGTCCTCCAGCGGGTCGTCGTTCTGTACCCGGGAGAGGTCGATGAGTTCCTGTACGAGGTTGATCAGGCGGGTGGCCTCGATCTGCATGCGGCCGGCGAACCGGCTGACCGCCTCGGGATCGTCGCTGGCGTCCATGACGGCCTCGGAGAGCAGCGAGATCGCCCCGACCGGGGTCTTCAGCTCGTGCGAGACGTTCGCGACGAAGTCGCGGCGGACCGCCTCGATCCGCCGGGCCTCGGTCAGGTCCTCGACCAGCAGCAGCACCAGGCGGGAGCCGAGCGGCGCCACGCGGGCCGAGACGGCCAGGGCCTCGCCGCGGCCGGTGCCGCGCCGCGGCAGGTCGAGCTCGATCTGGCGTATCTCGCCGTCCCTGCGGGTGTCGCGGGCCATGTGGAGCATCGGCTCCACGGCGAGCTTGCCGCCGCGGACCAGGCCGAGCGCGTACGCCGCCGAGCTGGCCTTGACGACCGCGTCCCCCTCGTCGAGCACGACGGCGGAGGAGCGGAGCACGGAGAGGACGGTGTCCACCCCGGGCGGGAGCACCGCGTTGATGTCGGGGCGCATGGAGCTCCGGGTGGGGCGGGCCTGGTCGCGCTCGCTCCAGCGGAACGCCAGCATCGCGATCACACCGGTGCACAGCCCGGCGATCGCTGCAGCTGCGGCGACCGCCGCGTTCACGTCCATGCATCCAGGTTAAGCAGGCGCGATGACACTTCCACAGCCGTTCGGGTGGCAGCTCGAACACTCGTCGCCCAGAGTTCACCCTGGGTACGGTGGTGATTCACTTGCGGTGCCGGATCCGGACGCGTTCGCGGCCCACCGTGTCAGCGTGGGGCAAGACGCCCACGCGGCCGCCGGAGCGCCTCGCAGCGCCTTGGAGCGAGCGGTAAGAGTTGAGCGAGCAGGCAAGAGAGGGACACCAATGCGCGACGCGTACCACGAGGAACTGGACTCGATCGGAGAAAGCCTGGTCGAGATGGCCCGGCTCGTAGGTTCCGCGATCGGGCGGGCCACGACGTCCATGCTCGACGCCGACCTGAAGCTGGCGGAGAGCGTCATCGCCGCCGACCAGAAGGTCGACGACCTCCAGCACGACCTGGAAGCCCGCGCCATCGCGCTGCTCGCCCGGCAGCAGCCGGTCGCCACCGATCTGCGCATCGTCGTGACCTCGCTGCGCATGAGCGCTGACCTGGAGCGCTCCGGCGACCTGGCGCAGCACGTGGCGAAGCTGGCGCGGCTGCGCTTCCCGGACACGGCGGTGCCGCGGGACCTGCACGCCACCATCCTGGAGATGGGGCAGCTGGCGCAGCGGCTGATGGCGAAGGCGGCCGAGGTCATCATCACGAAGGACGTCGACCTGGCGCTCCAGCTGGAGCAGGACGACGACGAGATGGACCAGCTGCACCGCACGCTGTTCCAGCACCTGATGGACGACCGCTGGAAGCACGGCATCGAGACGGCGGTCGACGTGACGCTGCTGGGCCGCTACTACGAGCGCTTCGCGGACCACGCGGTGTCGGTCGCCAAGCGCGTCGTCTACCTGGTGACGGGCGAGCACGCGGACGAGCTGCAGCCGCCGACCCAGGTCGAGGGCGTCTGAGCGGGAGAGCTCGCGAGAGCTCCAGTGCGCCGTTGACGCGCCGGTGCCACTGGGCGTGAATGGGGGCGAAGGCACACCGCCTGCGCACCGCCTGCGAGGAGGATCCATGCCCGATTCCCCCGTCCCCATCACCCCGGAGCACGAGCTGCCGCAGCCCCCGCCGTCGCGGGAGCCGCTCCGACTCCCGCTGCTGGCGGCCTGCGGCTGCGGCTCGGGCTGCGGCTGCGGCTGCCAGTCCGGCGCCCCCTGCCAGTGCGGCGGCTGACCGCCACCACCGGCCCCGCACCAGAAGGCCCCCCACCCGCCGGGCAACCGGCAGGTGGGGGGCCTCTTCGTGGCTCGGGTTACTTCTTGCCCTGGGTCTGGCGGGCCCGTTTTCCTGCCCTGGTCAGAGGCCCGCGCACCCCGCCTGACCTGCTGCTGAGCGGTCGTCATTGGTCGTTGTCCCTCGCCCCTGGTCGCCCTCGCAGGGCCCAGAGAGGGCCCAGGAACGGGGCCCCGGCCGGTGCCGGCCTACCGTCCCGCCGCCCACGTAGCGGCTTGTCGCTTGTCTTGTCGCTTGTCGCTTGTCGGCCTTGTTTCGCCAGGTCACGGCTGAGCGGCATGGCACCGGAAAGCAGTTGGGGCTTAAGGCGACAAGCGACAAGCGACAAGACAAGGACAGGAAGAACCGCCCTCCGGGCGGCGACTCATCGGCGCCCCGGCCGGCGCGACTCCGGAAACGTGGCGGCTACCGGGTTCGCACTCGGGCCTTCCAAAGAGGAGCGCTTCAGAGGGGTGGGCTTGGGGATTGCCGTTTCCCCACCGCGCCGCCGCGGTGGTGGAACGATGTCGGAATGAGTCGAACCCAGGGCTTCACATCGTGGTTGAAGACGCACGCGAAGGATCAGAGCGCGATCGGTGACTTGGCGCGTGATGTCGCTGCCGATCCCGACTGGCCAAGTCGGCGGCAGCTCAGCGGCCAACGGGAGTATCTGGAGGAGCGGGGCGCCATCCCGGCTGCGGTGGAGACCCTGGAACGTGCGTGGGAACTTTACGAGGCTCGGCAGGAGGGGTGACGCACAAGCAAGAGGAGCACCCCCGGCGTTGGCGGGGGTGCTCCTCTTGCCTGTGCCTGCGGGGAGGTTGCCGCCCAACCTGTGCGCCTACAACGACGGCTCTTCAGAGAAGACGGCCGCAGCCACCTGAAGAGCCGTCGGCGCCACGGGAGCATGCAGCTCTTAGCCGGGGGCACCTGCCGTCCTAGAGAGTTGAGGGAAGACAGTGTCCGCAGCGTCCGCTGGACGCTCTCGCCCTGCTCTGACCTGCGCGAATCGTGCGGACGCTAAGAGAACTGGCTAGCGTCCGACAGTGTCCGCAGCGTCCGCAGCACCCACCCCCGACTAAGAGCATCACCGCAGGTCAAAGTCGTCCCTAGGGAAAGGTCCTGTGGACGCTACACCCCCACTTGGCGCGGCAGCGAGACGAAGAGGCCACCAAGGCGCGGCCAGGTGGCCTCTTCCACACGGCTGCCAGCGGGCGACGGCAGGGAGACCAAAACGGTCAGAGACATCGGACGCGGTTACCGGTTACCGGTTACAGGCCGACGACACCGCACCTCCCCGCCCTGAACAGCGCGAACCGGCGTCCAGGCGGCCTGTAACCGGTAACCGGTAACCGGTAACCACCCCACGGCGCATCGGAAGGAGGCTCGGCGTCACGGCCGTCACGGCAGCCGTGACGCCAGAGTCACGCAGGTCCAGGGCACCGAGGCCGACCAGGCCGTCACGTGCAACGCGGCGTGACGCGGGGGCGTCACACCCATGACGTCCCGCCAGTCGCTCACACGGCCATGCCCCACTGAGCGGCGAGCGCGAGCGCAGCGAGCTGCCAGGGGTCGGCGGCCGAAGGCCGCTCCTTCCAGTTCCTTCTCCGGCTCGCAGAGCCCCGGAAACAGGCGCTAGGTCTAGCACCAGAGGTCGCTAGGTCTAGCACCAGTCCTAGCAACTTGAATGGTCTCTGACCTGGGAACTAGCGACTAGCAGGGATAGACGAAACCCCGGCATCCGACCGGAAACCGGGGCTTCGGGGCTGAGCAAGGCGCGCTAGCCGGGCAGGAACCCAGGGTTCTCCTGTCCCAGCGTCCGCAGGTTGGCGAGGTAGTCCTGCGCCGCCGGCTCGGCGCTGTACCGGCGCTTCATCTCCGCCGCGAGTTCGCGACTGGTCATGATGAGCGACGGCACCGATTGACGGTCGCCCTGGAGCGCGCGTTCACCCATGATGAGGGCTCCCTCAAGGTCACCCGCTCGGGCGGCCGTCACCCCGAGCGTGACGCGAGCCTCCGCGTTCCGCATGGGTGCCCGCTCCGTCCCGTCGAAGTCCGTCCCCGCGCGAAGCACCTCCTCGGCGAGGGTGCTCGCTAGCTTGTCCTCGCCCACCAGTCGATAGCAGTCCATCGCGTAGAAATCGAACTTGGCCGGGTCCACTACGAAGTGGTTGTCGAGGTTCTGCGGGTGCGGCATCCCTTCGAGCATGCGCCGGCCACGGTCGAGAGCTACCTCGACCTGCCGCCGGTCTCCGAGCCGCGCCCACGCCTTCGCTTCCTGCGCCGCGAGCTGCACGACGACGCCGTGGTGTTCCGCGACTTCGGCCCCCGCCTGAGCGGCCGCAATGACGCCGCGGTAGTCGCCGGTCGTGAGAGCGAACCAGGCACGCATTTCATGGGCCCACCCCGCGACCTCACCGTGGTCGGACTCGGTGGCGATGGAGAGCGCGGCCCGGCGGGTCGACTCGGCCGCATGACGTTCGCCAGAGTCGTACTCGACACAGCCCACGAGCAGGGCGAGCCAGCCCGAGAGTGCGAGTACCTCGCGGTGCTGGGCCAGCGTGAGGCTCTTCGAGTGAAGGTCGACCACGCGCCGCAGCCAAGCCCGGCCCTCAATGAGGAGCTGAGCACTGGGCATGAACGGGTACTCGGAGCACAGCCGGTCGGTCGTGATCCGGAGCGCGTCTAGCGTCGCGTTGTCGACGTCGGAGCGATTGAGCCGACTTACGATCTCCAAGGTCTCCATGCCGCTCGCCTCCATGATCTCCCGCTCCCCGTCCCTCCGCGCGGGCGCCGGGAAGAGCGCGTGCGTCACGGTGCCGAAGAGGGCCGCGATGACGGGGCGGTAGAAGTCGTTCGGGGTGGCGCCTGACTCCCAGCGCTTCCACTGACGGATCAGGCTGTCGTCGGAGGGAAGCTCGCCTGGGGCATGGGCTCGAAGAGCCTTCACCGCGTCTCGTTGCGACCAGTCCCGCGCCGCGCGCTCTGCCGCCATCCGTCGTGCCCATGCAGGCCTGTCGTCGCCCATGTGCCCTCTCTCCCGAGTGCCTAACGCGAGTCTCACCTGTCCCCCCTGGGGACACACAAGGGGACAGCCAGGGGACTTCGAGGGTGTCCCCCCGCCTGACGAGCTGTCACTTAGCTGTCACTTACGGATCAACACCTGGACGCAGCAAGCTGGTTACAGATCAAGCACCACTAGCGCCGCATCGCGATTCCAGCTCTGCGACGCGTTCAGTCAACGCCTGAATCTGGGAGCGCATTTCCTTGATCTCGTCCGACTTATCGCCCTGCCCGACACCGCCCGCAGCGAAGTTTCCGAGATTGCCAGAAGACACGATCACCCCTTCAGCCCGCAGGATGGCAAGGCCGTTCTGGATGGTCTGGCCGGCGTACCCGAAGCGCTCGACCAGCTCCCTCTGCGTAGGGAGCCGCTCGCCGGGACGCATCGACGCGACCTCGGCCCGCAGCGCGTCGGCGACTTGGGCGGCTTTCGACTTGGGTCCTCCCGTAGCTGTCATGCCCTGAGACTACCCACCAGAGCGAACTAGTGCACACCACTCGACGACTCTTGACGACTAGCGCGCACTAGTGCACGCTAGTTCACGAGAGGGCGGCTGAGGCAGCGCCGAGAACGCAAGAAAGCCCTGTTCAACGCCAGGGCTTCAACAGGGAGCGGCCACCTACCGCCAAGCAGTCAGCCGCTCCCCGACCCTTGAAGGGGTAAATCCATCATGCCTGGAACTGTCGTAAAGCGTAGGAGTAGGAGCTCTGGAACCGCCCCGGGCAGCGGCCCGGGAGGTCGGCGCTTAGAGAACGGCGAGATCATTCCGCTGACTGCCGAGCAGTCCGAACGGCTCGCCGTGTTGTTCGATGCCCACGGGGACCGCTTGGTGCGGTTCGCCTACTCCCGGCTGTGCGGTGCCCGGATGGGAAACGGTGAGGCGTGGGCGCTGGCCGAGGACGTCGTTCAGTCCATGTGGGTGCGGGTAGCCCGCAGCGGAGCGGCCGACGTGCTGGGGCACCCGGAGTGGTCCGAGACGGAGACCCGCAAGGTCCTGTTCGTCCGGGTGAAGCGCGAGATTGCGGAGCATTTCGCGCTGATGCGGTCTTCGGAGACGGCGGTGGACTGGACGGAGCCCGCCACGTGCAACACGCTGTGCCCGCTGTTGCCCAACCAGTGTGCCTGGGTTGACCTGCCCGATTACCTGGCCAGGATGGTGGCCGCGCTTCCGGAGCGCGAGCGGGAAGCTCTGCTGCTGAAGCTGGACGGCATGCCCCACAACGTGATGGGCGAGCGGCTGGGGTGCAGCAAGTCCACCGCTGACCGGCTCGCGAAAACCGCGATCCTGCTGCTTCAGATCGACAACCCCGAGCTGTCCTGCTCCCCGGTGGCCATGGAGTCGCTGCCGGAGTGGCAGCAGCGCGCGCTGGCGGCACGGAGCGCGGCGCAGCGGGAGGTTCTCCTGCGGCTGGACGACGTGGCCCGGGCTGCGCTGCTCCTGAGCGGAGAGGTGCCCACGCGGGACATCGCCAAGCGGCTCGGGGTCAGCCGGGAGCGGGTGGCGGGGGCGACCGCGTGCGCCCCCATGCTGCGCGCTCTGGGTGCCGAAGACATGGAGCAGGCGGCATGAGGAACCGGCATCCGCTCAACTCCGCACGCCGACGGCAACGCAAGGAACAGCTGGCCCGCCGCGACGGTCTGCGGTGCGCCTACTGCGCGCACCCGTTCGCCTCGCTGCGGGAGGCGACGCTTGATCACGTCGTGCCGGTGTCGGTGCTGCGGACGTGGTCGGCTGGCCACCTCGTGCTGGCCTGCCCGCCGTGCAACCACGCCAAGGCCGACCGCCTCCCCCTCCTGATCGCGCTGCTGCTGATCGAGGCGGTGGACGGGGTGGATGCCCCGGCCGTCCGCCCCGGCATCCACCCGCCTTCCCCCCTCGACCAGTCGACCCCGCCGGATGAGCAGAGTCCGCTGATCGAGTCGGGTGGAAGTCGGGTGGATCGGGTCGATGTTCACCGCTCGACCGCGGTGTTCACGCGGGACGTTTTGCGGGGCCTGGCGCGGCTGGCTCTAGCCCGGCAGTCGGCCGACCGGACGGCCGTCGCGTCGGGTGGACGGTCGGGTGTTCACCAGCGCGTTCACCGTGTTCACGAACACCCCCGCACGGCCGTCCAGCCCAGGTCACGAGGCGATCGGTCGACCCGCACCCGACTGTGCTCCGACCCCCACGGACCCGCCCACACCCCGCGAAGGGAGTCTGCGTGAACACCACGGTGAACACCGTGAACGGCCCCGCCAAGACCACCGATCCTCAGCCCCCGACCGGCCCGCAGAAGGCCAACCGATCGACCCCGACCGACCCGGGAGCCGGGGAGGGGAAGAAGCCTTCGGCAGCGTCCCGGCTCGTCGCGCTGGCCCGTGAGGGGTACACGTTCGTCACCTCGACCGACGGCCGCCCGTACGCGGTCGCGATCGACGGACCGAACATCGCCCTCCCCCTGCGCGGCCGGGCCGGACTGCGCCAGCGTCTCGCCCGCAAGTACGCCGACACCTACGACGGCGACGTGGCCTCACAGTCCGCGCTGGCGGACGCCATGATGGTCCTGGAGGGAGTCGCCGAGAAGGACGACCCCGCGCCCGTGGACCTGCGGGTGGGAGGCGGCCCGAACGGCATCGTCGTGGACCTGGGCAGCGCGGACGGCCGGGCGGTGACCGTGTCGGCCGGCGGCTGGCACATCGTGGACCGCTCCCCGATCCTGTTCCGCCGATCCGGCGCCATGGCACCCATGCCCGCCCCGGTCCTGGACGGCGACGGCCTGGCCAAGCTCCACGCCCTGCTGAACATGGACGCGCCCACCTTCCACCAGCTCGTCGGCTGGCTCGTCGCGGCCTGGATCCCCTACATCCCGCACCCGGTGATCACCTTCAAGGGCGAACAGGGCACGGGGAAGTCGAAGACGGCGCAGATGGTCGTCAACCTCATCGACCCCTCCCCTGCCAGCAAGCGGAGCCAGCCCCGGGACGTCAAGGCCTGGTCGGCTCAGGCCTTCAACTCCTGGGCCCTGTGCCTGGACAACATCAGCACGATCCCGCCCTGGCTGTCCGACACCCTGTGCAAGGCCGTGACCGGCGACGGCATCGTGGACCGCGCCCTCTACACCGACGACGACGTGGTCGTGCTCTCCTTCCGGCGGGTCCTCGCGATGACCACCATCGACGCCGGAGCCCTGGCCGGAGACCTCGCAGAGCGACTCCTCATGCTCGACCTGCAGCTCATCGAGGAGGACCAGCGCCGCACCGAGGAGGAACTCGACGCCGCCTTCGAGGCAGTCCGCCCCGCCGTCCTGGGCGCCCTCTTCGACCTCCTGGCGGCCGTCCTCGCCGTCCTGCCCGGCATCAAGCTGGACTCCATGCCCCGCATGGCCGACTTCGCCCGCGTCCTCGCCGCCGTCGACCAGGTCCAGGAGTGGCACACCCTCGACTCCTACCTCGCCACCTCAGCCAACGTCGCCGGAGACGCGCTCGAAGGCGACCCCTTCGGCACAGCCGTCGCCGCCCTCGTGGAGGAGTGCGGGACCTGGAGCGGCACCGCCGCCCAACTCCTGGAGCAACTCCCGCTCCCCGGAGGGTTCCGGCCGCAGGGCTGGCCCAAGGACGCCACCCGGGCCAGCGGGCGCATCAAACGGCTCGCGCCGCTCCTGCGGTCGATCGGGGTGGCCGTGGACGACACGCAACGTAGCCAGGACCGGCACCGCCACCGCCTACTCGTCCTCTCTCGGATCGACCCCGCCCCGCCCGCAGCGTCCGCACCCCCGCTCTGGCCCGAAGTGGCATCACTCGGGCAAGGCCGCACCATCCCTGAACAGCACTGACACCGCCGGATCACCCCCGGACCGGGCCGCGCACCAGCGGCCCGGGCACGTCAGCCCCTGCGGACGCTAGCCCCCGCCGGCGTCCGCAGCGTCCACACCAGCGTCCACACAGCAAACCGCGTCCGACCTGCACGGACAGACAGCCCGCGGACGCTGGGGCGCTATGGACGCTGCGATGCAGCAACTCTCTAGGACCGCGACCGCACCGACCCTCAGCAAGCCGCCACGGACACGAGGAGTCACCCCGCCCATGCCCGCCAACAACCCGGACAACGACGCCCGCGCGATCCTCCGCGCCGGACTCCCCGACCGGTACCTGACGCCCGAAGACCTCGGATTCCGCGTCGGCCGGCACATCCGCTACGACCCCAGCGCCGTCCACGCCTGGATCCGCGAACAGGCCGACCGCGACGCCGCCTGAGGACCCCGACGTCCTCCACGCAGAGCTACTGCCCACTGCCTACTGCCCACCGGGCACTAGACAGTAGGACCCCTTCAGTAGCCGCCTCACCGCCCCTGAACAGGCCTGTTGGCAGTAGGCAGTAGGCACTAGCCGGTGGGCAGTAGGCAGTAGCTCCCCGTCACAGCGTCCGAGAGGGCGCCACAGGTAGAGCCACCCCTTTACCCCGGTAGCGGGGGCGGTAGCGGCCCCTAACCAGCCCGGTAGCGCCGGTAAAGGGGGCCAACCCACCCCTCAAAAACCCAGGGAAGCGCCAGGGAGGCAGGGAGAACTCCCTAACTACCTCCCTGGGCCGCCTCCCTCCACCTGAGCTGCGCAGACAGCCCCTCAGGGAGGCAGGGAGGCAACCCGCCAACCAGCCCCAGAACCCCCGCAGAGAGCGTGCCGGCCACCCCCGTCTGGCCTCCCTGGGCACCAGCCACGACCAAACCCACCTACTCGAAGGAACCGCCCAACATGGCAGGCAGCATCCAAGACCGTTGGTTCAGGACCGAGACCGACGACAACGGCAAGACCACCCGAGTGAAGACCGAGCGCCACGGCACCGGCATGCGCTACAGGGCGCGCTACTTCGCGCCCGATGGGAAGCGGAAGTCCAAGTCCTTCGAGGACGGACAGAAGCGCCTCGCCGAGCAGTGGCTCAGCACCATCAGCGCGGACGTCGCGCGCGGCCAGTACATCGACCCGAACGCGGCCCGGACGTCCTTCAAGGAGTTCGCGGAGAAGTGGCTGGCGAGCCAGAGCGGCGACCCGAACACCCGAGCGTCGATGACCTCTCAGCTGAAGCTCCACGCCTTCCCACGCATCGGGGACCGTCCGCTCGGCTCGTTCCAGCCGAGCCACATCCGCGAGTTCGTGACGCAGCTCGAAGCCTCCGGCATGTCCGGCTCGTACGCCCGCGTCATCTTCTCCAACGTGCGCGCCGTCCTCAGCGCGGCCGTCGAGGACGGCTGTCTGCCCCGGAACCCCTGCAACTCGCGCACGGTGGCGCTCCCCGAGATGGGCGCGCGGCGTGTGGTCCCCTGGCAGCCGGAGCGGGTCTTCGCCGTGCGGGGCGCCCTGGTCGAGCGGTTCCAGCCCATGGTGGACGTGGGCGCCGGATGCGGGCTGCGGCAGGGCGAGATCCTGGGGCTGTCCGTCGAGGAACTCGACTTCGACAACGGCACGCTTCACGTCGTCCATCAGCTCAAGCAGAGCCTGAGCGTGCCCGTGTTCGCCCCGCCTAAGGGCGGCAAGCTGCGCGACGTACCACTGCCCGACCCCGTGGTGGACGCGCTCAAGGCGCACATGAAGCGCTTCCCGCCCGTGGAGATCACGCTGCCCTGGATGCGCGCCGGCGGCCAGCCCGTCACGAAGCGCCTGATCTTCACCGGCCCGCAGGGCGGGCACCTGTGGCGCACGTCGGTGAACGAGGACCACTGGAAGCCCGCACTCGCCAAGGTCGGGGTCATCCCCGCGGCTAAGAGCCGTGAGCACGCCGCCGCGCGGGAGCACGGCATGCACGCGCTGAGGCACTTCTACGCGTCCGTGCTGCTGGACGTAGGAGAGAGCATCAAGGCCGTGAGCGAGTACCTGGGGCACTCGGATCCGGGACTCACTCTGAAGGTCTACGCCCACCTCATGCCGAGCAGCAGGGACCGCGCTCGGGAGGCTCTCGCTAGGGCTCTGCGGCCGGACGGTCCCCCACGCTGAGGGCCCACAGTGGGCCCAGGGCAAACGAATGCCCCCGATCCGCGCCGTGTGCGCAGGTCAGGGGCATGATCGCTTTGCCTACTTCTTCTTGCCCTGGTTCTTGACGGCCTCGATGGCGGCCGCGGCGGCGGTCGGGTCGAGGTAGGTGCCGCCCGGGGTGAGGGGCTTGAAGTCGGCGTCCAGCTCGTAGGAGAGCGGGATGCCGGTGGGGATGTTGAGGCCCGCGATGTCGGCGTCCGAGATGCCGTCCAGGTGCTTGACCAGGGCGCGCAGGGAGTTGCCGTGGGCGGCGACCAGGACGGTGCGGCCGGTCAGCAGGTCCGGGACGATGGCGTCGTACCAGTACGGGAGCATGCGGACGACGACGTCCTTGAGGCACTCCGTGCGCGGGCGCAGCTCCGGCGGGATCGTCGCGTAGCGCGCGTCGGCCGACTGCGAGAACTCCGTACCGTCCTCGAGGGGCGGCGGCGGGGTGTCGTACGAGCGGCGCCACAGCATGAACTGCTCCTCGCCGAACTCGGCGAGCGTCTGGGCCTTGTCCTTGCCCTGGAGCGCGCCGTAGTGGCGCTCGTTCAGGCGCCAGGAGCGGTGGACCGGGATCCAGTGGCGGTCGGCGGCCTCCAGCGCCAGCTGCGCGGTGCGGATCGCGCGCTTCTGGAGCGAGGTGTGCACGACATCGGGGAGCAGGCCGGCGTCCTTGAGCAGCTCACCGCCGCGGACCGCCTCCTTCTCGCCCTTCTCGTTGAGATTGACGTCCACCCAGCCGGTGAACAGGTTCTTCGCGTTCCACTCGCTCTCGCCGTGGCGGAGGAGGATCAGCTTGTACGGTGCGTCGGCCATGCGTACGAGCCTAATGGACGGCCCGGGGCGCCCGCGCCCGGTGTCCACGGCGGTCGCGGGCCCGTTCCCGCCCTTGCCGGACCCCGGCCGATTCCCGGTCGATTGACGCTCGGCGTCAATTGGGTGGCGGGTCGAGTACGTGCGCTCGTACGGTGCGGAGAGCCATAGGGGCACTTACTTTCCGGGGGGAATCCGCATGTCGGTGGGCCGTTTGACACGGGGGGCGCGGGAGAGCGTGGCGGGGCTGCCGCGGGCCTTCTGGTGGCTGTGGACGAGCACGCTGATCAACCGGCTGGGGGCCTTCGTCGCCACCTTCATGACCTTGTACCTGACCATCGACCGGGGTTACTCGGCCTCGTTCGCCGGCCTCGTGCTGGCCCTGCACGGGCTGGGCGGCGTGCTCTCCTCGCTGGTCGCGGGGGTGATGACCGACCGGCTGGGGCGGCGGCCGACGCTGCTCGCCGCGCAGCTCTCGACCGCGTTCTCGGTGGCGCTGCTGGGGTTCATGGAGCACCCGGGGGCGATCGCGGCGGTGGCGCTGCTGGTCGGCATGACCTCGAACGCCTCCCGCCCGGCGGTCACGGCGATGATGGCGGACATCGTGCGGCCCGAGGACCGGGTACGGGCCTTCGCGCTGAACTACTGGGCCATCAACCTCGGCTTCGGTGTGAGCGCGACGGCCGCCGGGCTGGTGGCGGAGTACAGCTACCTGGCCGGGTTCCTGGGCGAGGCGACGCTGACCCTGCTGTGCGCGGTGCTGGTGTTCGTGAAGCTGCCCGAGTCCCGGCCGGTCAAGGACGCGGCCACGGGCGGGGACGCCGGGCCGGCGATCGGGCTGGGGACGGTGCTGCGCGACGGGCGGTTCATGGGGGTCGTCGGACTGTCCTTCCTGATCTCGCTGATCTTCACCCAGGGCTCGGTGGGGCTGCCGGTGGCGATGGGCGCGGCCGGGTTCTCGGCCGGGGACTACGGGATGGTCATCGCGGCGAACGGGCTGCTGATCGTGCTGCTCCAGATCCCGGTCACCCGGTTCATCGAGCACCGGGACCCGCAGCGGCTGCTGGTGGTCTCGGCGCTGCTGACGGGCTACGGGTTCGCGATGACCGCCTTCGCGGGGTCGCTGTGGGCGTACGCGCTGACGGTGTGCGTGTGGACGCTGGCCGAGATCGTGAACTCGCCGACGCAGATGGGACTGGTGGCGCGGCTGTCACCGGTCCACGGCCGCGGGCGCTACCAGGGCATGTACACGCTGTCGTGGGCGGTGGCGTCGCTGGTGGCTCCGCTGCTGGCCGGCTACGTGATCGACCACCTGGGGGCCGGGTGGCTGTGGGGGGCGACCGGGGTGCTGGGGACGGTGGCCGGGCTCGGGTACTGGCTGCTGATGCGGCGGCTGCCGGCGCCGGTGCCGGTGCCGGTGCCGGCGCCGGCGCCGACGGCAGCCCCCGTTCAGGCCCCGGGCCGGCCGGACCCGGCGGTCGCCTGAAACGTGCAGGCGGCCGTCAGGCGGGGCGCGTCAGGTGCCGGAAGGCGTCCAGGTTGCGGGTGGACTCGCCGCGCGAGACGCGCCACTCGTACTCGCGCCGGATCGCGCTCGCGAAGCCCAGCTCCAGCAGCGTGTTGAACGCCCCGTCCGCCGCCTCCAGGACCGTGCCGAGCAGGCGGTCCAGGTCGGCGGGGGTGACCACGCTCAGCGGGAGCCGCGCCGTCAGGTAGACGTCGCCGAGGCCGTCGACCGCGTACGCCATCCCGTACAGCTTGAGGTTGCGCTCCAGCAGCCAGCGGTGGACGCCCGCCTCGTTCTCGTCGGGGTGGCGGATGACGAAGGCGTTGACGGACAGGGAGTGCTTGCCGACCCGCAGCGAGCAGGTGGTGCTCAGCTTGCGGGTGCCGGGCAGTTGGACGACGTACGAGCCCGGTGCCGGGCTCTCCCAGTCCAGTCCGGCCTCGGCCAGGGTGCTCTCGACGATCGCGGCGGTGTCAGCGTCAGCCATGGTGGGAGCGTACGCGACGGCGATGATCATGCATCGCCGCGGTGTACACGTCCGCCGTGCCGCTCGCCGCGGTGTCCCAGCCGAAGAACTGCGCGTGCCGTGCCGCCTCGGCGCCCATGCGGTCGGTGAGCTCCGGTTCGTCCAGGAAGCGGCGCAGCTCCCGCGCGTAGTCCACCGGATCGTGGCCGGGTACGAGGATGCCCGTCACGCCGTCGTTGACGGCGACCGGCAGCCCGCCGACCGCCGCGGCGAGCACGGGGGAGCCGGTGGCCTGCGCCTCTATCGCGACGAGCCCGAAGGATTCGTTGTACGAGGGCATGACCAGCACCGACGCCGCCCGGAACCAGTCGGCGAGCCGGTCCTGCGCCACCGGCGGGTGGAAGTGGACCACGTCCGCGATGCCGAGCTTCGCGGCGAGCTTCTGCAGCCCCTCGGGCTTGGCGAGGCCGCTGCCGCTGGGGCCGCCGACGACGGGTACGAAGAGTCGTGCGCGCAGCGACGGATCGCGGTCGACCAGCTCCGCGACCGCCCGGAGCAGGATGTCGGGGGCCTTGAGCGGCTGGATCCGGCCCGCGAAGAGGGGGATCACCGCGTCCTGCGGCAGTCCGAGGCGGGCGCGGGCGGCGGCCCGGCCGTCGCCGACGGTGAAGCGGTCGAGGTTCACGCCGGGGTGGACGACGGCGACCTTGCCCGGGTCGGCCTCGTAGTGCCGGACGAGTTCGTCGGCCTCCTCGGCGGTGTTGGCGATGAGCCGGTCGGCGGCCGCGACGATCTGGGTCTCGCCGATGACGCGGGCGGCCGGCTCGGGGGTGTCGCCCTCGGCCAGCGCCGCGTTCTTGACCTTGGCCATGGTGTGCATGGCGTGCACGAGCGGGACGCCCCAGCGTTCGGCGGCGAGCCAGCCGACGTGGCCGGAGAGCCAGTAGTGGGAGTGGACGAGGTCGTAGTAGCCGGGGCGGTGCCCGGCCCAGGCCTGCATCACGCCGTGCGTGAAGGCGCACAGCTGAGCCGGCAGCTCCTCCTTGGCCAGGCCTTCGTACGGGCCCGCGTCCACGTGCCGGACGAGGACGCCGGGCGCCAGCTCGACCCGGGGCGGCAGCCCGCCGGTGGTGGCCCGGGTGAAGATCTCGACCTCGATGTTGATCGCGGCCAGCCGCTTGGCCAGCTCGACGATGTAGACGTTCATGCCCCCGGCGTCGCCGGTGCCGGGCTGGTGCAGCGGTGAGGTGTGCACGCTGAGCATGGCGACGCGGCGCGGCTTGCGGGAGTGGCCCACGGCCGGGAGCCGCAGCCGGGGCGACTCGTGGCGGGTGGAGCGGGCAGCGGCGAGGCGGCCGCTGATACTGCCGCCGAGGCGGGACACGTACTGGCTCAAGGGAGCAGTTCCTCTCGCTCGGACGGCGCGCTGTGGCTTGACGTAGGGCATGGCTCGTAGAGCGCGGTCAGCGCCCTGCTAGGAGTGCAACCCGGACGGACGCGTCCCGCATTCCGGGGTGGACGGATTTCCTGCCGGTCTTTTCGGCCGCCTCGGGGCCGGTCGGCAGGCGGCAGCCCGGCGACGGGGCGTGTGGGGGCGCCGGGGGCGCCCGGCGGGTTTTCCGCTCCCGCGCCCGCTCCGCATACGCTCGGCGCATGGCTTCCCGCAGCGCCCCACCGCCCTCCACACGCCCCGTGGGCACGGTCACGCGCGGGACCACGAACCCGAACCGGCTGCGCCGGATGGACCGCTGGATCGCGGCCACGCACGGGGCCGCGCTGCGGCGCGCGCAGGCCCCGGTCGCGGTGGACCTCGGCTACGGGGCCGCGCCCTGGACGGCGGTCGAGCTGCTGGCCCGGCTGCGGGAGGCGGCACCGGGGGTACGGGTGGTCGGCATCGAGATCGAGCCGGCGCGGGTGACGGGGGCGAAGCCGTACGAACGGGACGGGCTCAGCTTCCGGCACGGCGGCTTCGAGGTCCCGCTGGACGGCGGGGCGGCCCCGATGCTGATCCGCGCCGCGAACGTACTGCGCCAGTACGACGAGGAGCAGGTCGAGGCGGTGTGGCGGCGGCTGTGCGCCCGGCTGGCCCCGGGCGGGCTGCTGGTCGAGGGGACGTGCGACGAGATCGGGCGGCGCCACGTATGGGTCGCACTCGGACCGGAGGGGGCGCGCACGGTGACCTTCGCGACCCGGCTGGGCTCCCTGGAGCGCCCCTCGGACCTGGCGGAGCGACTGCCGAAGGCGCTGATCCACCGGAACGTGCCGGGCGAGCCGGTGCACTCCTTCCTGCGCGACTTCGACCGCGCGTGGGCGGCGGCCGCTCCGTACGCCTCGTACGGGGCCCGGCAGCGCTGGATCCGCACGGCGCGCGCGCTGGCCGTCGACTGGCCGCTCGTGGACGGTCCGGTGCGGTGGCGGCAGGGGGAACTGACGGTGCACTGGGAGGCGTTGCGCCCGACGGGGTGAATATCGCCTGCCGGGGAACCGGTGTTGGCGACCGGCCGTTGAGCCGTGCGGGGCGTGAGGGCCGCGGCGCGATGGGGCGGCGGCGATCGCAGGTGGCGCCGGGGTTATCCACAGAGGGTGTCGGAATTCACGCACTCGTGGCACCATCCCGAAGGCGGCAACAAGTTACTGATGAATAGTCAGATGTGATGTCGAGTGATGTCCCGTCTGACGCGGGGCGCGTGGGGGGAACCATGGGGACCGTGAAGCGAGCGCGCCGGCGGGGCGCATCCGCTCTCACGCTGCTGTGCGCGATGGCGGTACTGGCGAGCGCGCCGGTCCTCGGCCTTTCGGGGACCGCGACCGCGGCGCCGGGTGCACCGGTGACGCCCAGCGCACCCACCGCGCCCGTCGCACCGGAGCCCGGGACCAAGTCCCTGGAACAGGTCCGCAAGGAGATCGACGACCTGTACCGCCAGGCCGGAACGGCCACGGACGCCTACAACCAGGCGGAGAGCGAGGCCAAGGCCCAGTCCGAACGGGTCGTTGAGCTCGCCAAGCTGATCGCGGCCGGCCGGGAGCGGATCGCCTCGCTGAAGGACCGCGCGGGGGCCGCCGCCCGCGCGCAGTACCGCTCCAGCGGCCTGCCGCCGGGCGCGCGCCTCGCGCTGAGCGGCAGCCCGAGCCAGTACCTGGACGGCGCGGACCGGCTGCGCCAGGGCGAGAAGGCCACCGCGGACCTGCTCGCCGAGCTGAACCGCACGCAGAACGACCTCCAGCGGTACGCCAAGGACGCGAGCGCGCTGTGGCAGACGCTGGAGGCGAACCGGGTCAAGCAGGAGACCGCCAAGAAGCAGATCGAGGAGAAGATCAAGGCGGCGCAGGAGCTGGAGAGCAAGCTGGAGGCCGAGGAGAAGGCCCGGCTGCTCCAGCTGGAGCAGGACGCGCAGCGCCAGGCGCAGACGGCCTGGCTGTCGTCCGGCGTCCTGAAGGAGATCAACGGCACGGCGTCGGAGGCGGGGAAGAAGGCGATCCAGTTCGCCACCGCCCAGATCGGCAAGCCGTACGTGTGGGGCGCCGTGGGACCGCTCTCGTACGACTGCTCCGGACTGACCTCGCAGGCATGGCTGGCGGCGGGCCGGGGCATCCCGCGGACCTCGCAGGAGCAGCTGCGGCTGCTGCCGAAGGTGGCGATCAAGGACATGCGCCCGGGCGATCTGATCATCTACTTCGACGACGCCAGCCACGTCGCCCTGTACGTGGGTGACGGCGCGATCATCCACGCCCCGCGCCCGGGCCGCAACGTCACCCTGGCGGGCGCGGGCTCGATGCCGATCAAGGCGGTCGTCCGCCCGGACGCCTGACGGGCGCGCCGGGCCGGCGCGTGACGGTCCGGCCGCCGCTCGCCGAGCCGGCGGCTGCCCGCCCGCGCGCGTCTCGGTGGGCGGGACGCCCGCCGCCCGCGTCGTGACGTTGGTCATCCCGGCGTCCGGGCTTTCCGCGCGATAACGGCATATGACGCGGGCTCCTCTCCGCGTCACCGTTCCCCCGCCCGCACCGGCCCGCTAGGGTCGACCGCATGAGCGCACCCTCGGGGGGAGCGAAGGAACCGGAGACGATGCCCGCACCCGTACCGCGGCAGCGGGACACCCTTGTCACACCGGCCGGCCAGCCGGTCCCGCCCGCCGCCCCGGCGGCCCAGGCGGCCCCCGCGCCCTCCCTGACCCTGCTGGTCATCGAGGACGACCCCACCGGCGACCTCACCGTCCCGGAGATCCTGCACGGCGACGGCCACCGCATCCGGCTCCGCACCGCCCGCAACCTCACCGAGGCGGCCCGGCTCCTCACGCCCGACGTGCACTGCGTCCTGCTCGACCTCTCGCTGACCCAGCCCGGCGGCGCCAAGGACGACCCGCTCGCCACCCTCCGCGAGGTGCTCCGCATCGCCCCGCGCCACGCCGTGCTCGTCCTCACCGCGGAGGCGGACGCCGAGCGCGCCGCCGAAGCCGTCCGTGTGGGAGCGCAGGACTTCCTCTTCCGCGACGAACTCGACGGCCGTCTCCTCAGCCGCGCGATCCGCTACGCCGTGGAGCGCAAGCGGGCCGACATCGCGCAGTACAAGCTTGCAGAATCGAAACTGCGCGCCCAGGAGAACGCCCGACTGGAACGCGGGCTGCTGCCCAACCCGCTGCTCGACGGCTCCGACCTCCGCTTCGCCGCCCGCTACCGCCCGGGCCGCAGCCGCGCCCTGCTCGGCGGGGACTTCTACGACACCGTCCGCACCCCCGACGGCACCGTGCACGCCATGATCGGCGACGTCTGCGGCCACGGCCCCGACGAGGCCGCCCTCGGCGTGGAGCTGCGCATCGCCTGGCGCGCGCTGACCCTGGCCGGTCTGTGCGGGGACGACCTGCTGGCCACCCTCCAGCAGGTGCTGGAGGTGGAGCGCCCCTGCGAGGAGATCTTCGCGACGCTGTGCACGGTGGACATCTCCCCCGACGGCCGCCACGCCGGTCTGTGCCTGGCCGGCCACCCGGCGCCGCTGATCGTCCGCGCGGGCGGCCCGGCCCGGCTGCTGCCGTACGAGAGCAGCGGTCCGGCGCTCGGCCTGCTGCCCAAGGCCCGCTGGCCGCGCCGGCAGGTGGAGCTGGGCGGCGCGTGGAGCCTGATGCTCTACACCGACGGCCTGATCGAGGGCCGCGTCGGCGAGGGCAGGGAGCGCCTCGGCCAGGACGGCATGATCGAGATGATCAACCGGCACCTCGACGCCGGCCTGAGCGGCGAAAGCCTGCTGGAGGCATCCGTCACCGAGGCCCGCCGGCTCAACGGCGGCGAGCTGACCGACGACGTCGCGGTGGTGCTGCTCTCGCGCGACGGCGGCTGACCAAAGGCCGCCGACTACCGGCTACCGGCTACCGGCTACCGGCTACCGGCCGCCGTTGTACGGGCCGTACGGCCCGTCGCTGCTGCTGCCGCCACGGCGCCGGCCACCGCCCGAGACCTGCTTGAGGGCCGGCCGGACGTCGACGAAGAAGACGATGGTGGCCACCAGTCCGGCGATCTCCAGGAACAGCATCCCGAGGAAGAAGTCCACGAGGACGGTGATGCCGAGGATGACCAGCCAGAAGGTCTTGGTCTGCTTCTCCGCGGCCCGGTAGGCGTCCTCGCGCGCGATCAGCGCGAGGACGAACGCCACGACGGCGAGCGCCAGGATGGCGAAGCCGAGCAGGGGGAGCACCCCGTTGTCGAAACCGTTCATCAACATCGCCCGACCGCCTCTTCCCGCGTACGCCGTCTGATACCGCCCGAAACCGCCTGCCTCCACGCTACTGGCAGAGCCGCCCTCACAGCGGACAACGGACCGGGCACCTTCCAGGTGCCCGGTCCGTCATCACCCCACTCGCCCCGCGATCAGCTCTCGTCGCCGGACGTGGCGGCGGTCTTCTTCGCCGGCGCCTTACGGGCGCCGGGCTTGCGCACGCCGGACTTCTCCTCGTCGGCGGAGGCGGAGGCGGAGGGGGACTCGGAACCGGACTCGGAACCGGCCTGCGCCGGGACGTCCGGCTCCACGGCGGCGGCGATGTCGACGATCTCCTCGGAGACCTCGCCGCGCCAGGCCCGTACGGCCTGCTCACCGTGTTCGGCGACCTTGTCGTAGGTCTCCTTCGCCCGCACCGCGTACTCGGCGGCCACGCCCACGCCGCGCAGCGCCAGGTCCTGCGCGGTCTCGCCCAGCTTCTTCGGGTCGATCGCGTCGAGGACCTCGGCGAACTTGGCGGCGACGGCCTCCTGCGCCTTGTTGGCCTTCTCCTGCACGATCTTGGTGTCGGTGTTCCGGACGGCCTCGATGCGCGCGGGGGCCTCGGCGCGCAGCTGCTCGATGAGACCGGGCACCTTCTTGGCCTGCTGCACGGCGAGGTCGGCGGTGCCGGCGGCGAAGTAGAGGGGGGTCGGGTCGGTGAGGGTCTTCTTCAGGTCATCGGCGATGGCCATGTGCTTGGTCCTCCCGGATCACAGTCGGTTCGTGTGGGGCTTCTCGTCGTCGGCACCGGCCGGATCGGCCTCGGAGGCGTTCTCCTTGCGGAACGACTCGTAGATCTGCAGCAGCACCTGCTTCTGCCGCTCGTTTATCGACGGGTCGGCGAGGATGACGGCCCGCGTCTCCACCTCGTCGCGATCCCGCTCGTCCAGGATCCCGGCCTGCACGTACAGCGTCTCCGCGGAGATCCGCAGCGCCTTGGCCAGCTGCTGGAGGATGTCCGCGCTCGGCTTGCGCAGCCCGCGCTCGATCTGGCTCAGGTACGGATTCGACACCCCCGCCGCCTCGGCCAGCTGCCGCAGCGAGAGCTGCGCCTGCCGCCGTTGCTCACGGAGGTACTCGCCGAGGTTTCCGACGTTGAGCGATGCCATGCCCCCATGCTGCCGCAGCCTGCTAACTATTGCAAGCAGGCGCTTGCAATAGCTCCCAGTGGTACCTTCGGGAGATGGACCCCCAGGAACTCGCCAACCTCGCGCACCTGCGCCGGGCGCGGGACCTGATCGACCGGGACTACGCCCGCCCGCTCGACGTGCCCACCATGGCGCGGCACGCACTGATGTCGCCGGCGCACTTCTCCCGCCGGTTCCGGGCGGCCTACGGCGAGACCCCGTACAGCTACCTGATGACCCGCCGGATCGAGCGGGCGATGGCGCTGCTGCGCGGCGGCATGAGCGTCACCGACGCGTGCATGACCGTCGGCTGTACCTCGCTCGGCTCGTTCAGCTCGCGGTTCACCGAAATCGTCGGCGAGACCCCCAGCGCGTACCGCAGCCGGGAGCACAGCGCGGTGTCGGCGATGCCCGCCTGCCTGGCCAAGGTGTACACGCGCCCCACCCGGGAAACTCCGAGCAGGATCCGAGAAGCGGGCCCTTCGGCCGCCCCCTAGCGTGGGCGGCATGAACATCTCTCTCCAGTACTGCCACATCACCGTCAACGACGTGGACGAGGCGCTCGGCTTCTACCGCGACGCGCTCGGCCTCGAAGTCCGCAACGACGTCGCTTCGGGCGACCACCGCTGGGTCACCCTCGGCAGCCCCGCGCAGCCGGGCCTCGAAATCGTCATCTCCGACCCGCACGCGGGCCGTTCGCAGGCCGACGGCGACGCGCTCCAGGAGCTGCTCACCAAGGGCGTCCTGCCGATGGTCGTCTTCCGCAGCGACGACCTCGACGCGACGTTCGAGAAGGTCCGGGCGTCCGGTGCCGAGGTGCTCCAGGAGCCCATCGACCAGCCCTGGGGACCGCGCGACTGCGCGTTCCGCGACCCGTCGGGCAACCTCGTACGCATCAACCAGGCGCCGGCCGCGGCCTAAAGGGCCGCCGGGGCGGTGCCGATCAGCACCGTCGCGTGGAACTCGTCCGAGGTGACCGCGCGCACCGCGAGGCCGCCCGAGGTCAGGGCCGACGCCGTCAGCGGGGACTGGCGGGCGCTCGTCTCGATCAGCAGGAGGCCGCCGGGGGCCAGCCACCGGGCGGCCTCCGCCGCGACCCGCCGGTGGACGGCCACGCCGTCCGGGCCGCCGTCCAGCGTGGCGGCCGGCTCGTGGTCGCGGGCCTCCGCCGGGAGGAAGGCGATCTCCTCGGTCGGTACGTACGGGGCGTTGACCACGAGCACGTCCACCCGCCCCCGCAGCGCGGCGGGCAGCGCGGCGTACAGGTCGCCCTGGTGGACCCGGCCCCCGTACGGCGCCACGTTGCGCCGCGCGTACAGCAGCGCCCCCGCGTCGATGTCCGCCGCGTGCAGCTCGACCCCCGGGACCCGGGAGGCCACCGCGGCCCCCAGCGCGCCCACCCCGCAGCACAGGTCCACGACGACCGCGCCCGGACCGGTCCGCGCCACCGCCTGCCCCGCCAGGAACTCGCTGCGCCGGCGCGGTACGAAGACCCCCTCGCCCACCTCCATGCGCAGCCCGCAGAACTCGGCCCAGCCCACGACCGTTTCCAGCGGTTCGCCGGCCACCCGGCGCGCCAGCAGCTCCGCCAGGTGCCCCTCGTCCCGGGCGGCCGCCGTCAGCAGCTCCGCCTCCTCCTCCGCGAACACGCAGCCGGCCGCGCGCAGGAGTTCCACCAGTGTGGCCACGTACCCAGTCCCCAGTCCTCAGTCATCGGTGCCGATGTCGTCGGCGACGATACGGGCGCCGCCTGCCGGCCGTGCCCGCCGGGAGCCGGTCAGAACATGTCCGGGCACCACGGCCGGCGGGCCGTGCGGAACACCGCGTCCGCCAGCGCCACCGCCCCCGGCCGCTCCTCCGCGACCAGGCCGAGCGCCGCCAGCCGGACCGCCGACTCGTCGCCGAGGTACAGCGATCCGAGCGCGGAGACGTCCAGCCGCAGATCGGCCGGCTCCCGGGTCCGGGTGCACTCGCCGGTGCCCGCGTCCAGCCGGTAGCGCCCGTCGGCCAGGCCCGCCGGGTCGGTCACCTCCAGGACGAGCACCCCCGGCACGGCGTAGGTGCGCGCCGCCAGCGCCCGTACGACGTCCAGCACCCGCACCCACAGGAAGTCCGCGGCGGTGACCAGGCGGGCGGCGCGCGGGTCCGGCAGGAACCGCGTCAGCAGGTCGTCGGGGGCGCGGTAGCCGGTGCGCACCTTCTGCACCCAGTCGATCGAGCAGAGGAAGTGCCACAGCGCCCGCTCCGCGGCCGGGGTCAGCGCGATCAGGTCCTGCACCTGGAGGGTGTTCTGCGGGGTCTTCGCCTCCGACCAGTGGTCGTCGACGCGGTAGCCGGCCAGCCCCGCCACCTCGCCGTCCGCCGTCCGGTACACGGCGAAGAACTTCTCCCGGTACGGGTCGAACGACGTCGTTTCGAGACCGGTGAACAGGTTCCACCGGCGCGTTCCCCGGTCGACCGCGCCGGGCGTCGCCGCGCGCAGCCGCTCGTGCAACGCGGGCCCCACCCGCCGCACCTCGGCGCCGTCCACGAGGTCGATCCGGCCACCGTCCAGGGGCCCGGACCGGTGCGGGGCGAGCCCGCTGCGCGGTACGTCGACCTCCCACTCGCAGCTGTGCGTCGCGGGCCCGAACCCGTAGCGCCCGTAGATCGGGAACTCGGCCGCGATCAGGGTCGCCACGACGTCGCCCCGGTCCCGGGCGGCCGCCAGCTCGGCGGCCATCATCCCGGTCAGCAGGCCCTGGCGGCGGTGCGTCGCCAGCACGGTGACGTTCGTGACCGCGCTGGCGGGCACGGCCGCCCCGCCGGGCACCGTCAGCTGCTGGGCGAAGGAGCGGAAGGTGGCCACGCAGCGGCCGGTGCCGGTGTCGAAGCCGCCCTGGGTGCGGGCGAGGTCGCCGTACTTGGCGCGCTGGGCGACGTCCGAGTCGCTCACCCGGGCCGCCAACAGGAACCCGGTGTTCACGGTCTGGAGCCACTCGTGGAGTTCGGCTTCGGCTATCGGCCGGATGTCAGCGCTCATAGCCGCCCACGCTAACCGGCCGCCCGGCCGGGGTCGCCTGATTTTCCGCGCGGTCCGCCGCGCCTGCCCGAGCGGCGCGCCGCGCTACGCCAGCAGGTCGTCCACCTGCGCCTCGCCCTCCCGGTAGCGCCGGGTGATCTCGGCGATGGAGTCGTCCGCCATGCGCTGCAACTGCTGTCTGCGCCGCGAGACCTGCTGCTCGTAGCGGATCAGCCGGGCCATCGCCTCGTGCAGCTCGGCGTCCGTGCGGGCGCCCAGGTCCGACAGCTCCACGTCCGACAGCATTTCGGCCGCCAGCAGCCGGGACTCCTCGCTCTGCGGGGTGCCGAGCGTGACGTGCCGGGCGGAGGCGCTGCGGCTGGACGGGGCGTCCGCCAGGATCTCCGAGAGCCGGTCCACCACCGGCGCCTCGGGATCCGTACGCCGCGCCAGCTCGGCGCGCAGGATGTCGATGCGGCCGTGCAGGAGTCTGCGTACGTAGCTCAGATCGGCCTCGTCGCGCTGCGCGTCACGCCGCAGCGCGCGCAGCTCCGGCAGTCCGAGCGCGGTGGCCGGGATGGTCGGTCCCGGGTCGTCGCCGTTGCGCTGGACGGGCGGCCGGGCCGCCGATGACGCTGATGAGGCGGGTACAGGTACGGAGGTACCAGAGATGTTCATGCGTTGTGTCCGTCCCCTCGACCGGTGCTGGTGGCACCGCCTTCCAGCATCGTGCCACTGACCGCGGTGCCGACGCAGTCCCACGCCACCCGATCGGCCCCGGACGGGTGCACGCCTGGTACACAGGTGGTATGCGAGCAGTGGTGCAGAGGGTGGACGGCGCGAGCGTCGTGGTGGCCGGCGAGACCGTCGGGGAGATCGTGGGCGAGGGGCTGTGCGTCCTGGTGGGGGTGACGCACGACGACACGCCGGAGAAGGCGGCGCTGCTGGCCCGCAAGCTGTGGTCGGTGCGGATCCTGGAGGCGGAGAAGTCCTGCAGCGACGTGAACGCCCCGCTGCTGGTGATCTCCCAGTTCACGCTCTACGGGGACGCGCGTAAGGGCCGCCGCCCCACCTGGAACGCGGCCGCGCCCGGGCCGGTGGCCGAACCGCTGGTCGACGAGGTGGTGGCGCAGCTGCGCGCGCTGGGCGCGACGGTGGAGACGGGCCGGTTCGGGGCGGACATGCGGGTCTCGCTCACCAACCACGGCCCGTTCACCATCGTCATCGACATCTAGACCGCTCCGACAGGACCGGACGGCTACGGCGCGACGACGACCTCCTGGGCGGCGGCCGTCGTACCGACCAGCAGCGGCGCGTCCACCGGCACGTTCCGCTTGACCAGCGCCAGCGCGATCGGCCCCAGCTCGTGGTGGCGGACGGCGGTGGTCACGAAGCCGAGCTGACGGCCCTCCTCGCCGTCCGCGGCGAGCCGTACGGGCGTCCCGTGCGCCGGGAGCAGCACCTCGGAGCCGTCCAGGTGCAGGAAGACGAGGCGCCGCGGGGGCTTGCCCAGGTTGTGGACGCGGGCCACCGTCTCCTGGCCGCGGTAACAACCCTTCTGGAGGTGCACGGCGGTGCCGATCCAGCCCAGCTCGTGCGGGATCGTCCGGTGGTCGGTCTCCTGGCCGAGCCGCGGCCGGTGCGCCTCGACGCGCAGCGCCTCGTACGCGAGCAGCCCGGCGGCCGGGCCGTGCGACGCGGCGAAGTCCTCCAGCTCGGCGCGGGGCAGGAACACGTCCCGCCCGTGCGGGGTCTCGCGTACGGCGAGCTCCTTGGGCACCTCGGCGATGGAGCCGGCCGGCAGGTGCACGACCGCGAAGTCGGCCGTCCGGTCCGCGACGTCGACGCGGTAGAAGAACTTCATCGACTCCAGGTAGCCGAGCAGCGCCTCCTGCGTGCCGGGCTCGACGTGCGCCCACACCGTCTCGCCGTCGTCGACGAGGTACAGCGCGTGCTCGATGTGCCCGTTGGCGGAGAGGATCAGCGCCTCGGTGGCCTGCCCGGGCGGCAGGTCGGTGACGTGCTGGGTGAGCAGCAGGTGCAGCCAGCTCAGCCGGTCCGGCCCGGTGACGGTGACGACCCCGCGGTGGGAGAGGTCTACGAAGCCCCGGCCGTCCGCGAGGGCGCGCTGTTCGCCGTACAGCTCTCCGTAGTGGGCGGCGACGCCCTCGTCGCGGCCTTCGGCCGGTACGGCGCCGGGGAGATGGAGCAAGGGGCTGCTGGTCATGGCTCCAAGCGTACGGCCCCCTCAGGCGGAGCCGGAGCGGCGCTTGGCAGCGCAGTCGGCGCACAGCCCGAAGATCGCGAAGTGCTTCATGTCGGTCTCGAAGCCGAAGGTGGTGCGGAGCTTCGCGGTGAACTCGGCCGCGACGTCCACATCGGCCTCGATCACCTCGGTGCAGTCGCGGCAGACCAGGTGGATGTGGTGGTGCCGGTCCGCGAGGTGGTAGGTGGGGGCGCCGTGCCCGAGGTGGGCGTGCGAGACCAGACCGAGCTCTTCGAGCAGCTCCAGCGTGCGGTAGACGGTGGAGATGTTGACCCCGGAGGCGGTCTTGCGCACCTGGGCGAGGATCTCGTCCGGGCTGGCGTGCTCCAGGGCGTCGACCGCTTCCAGCACGAGCTGGCGCTGCGGTGTCAGCCGGTAGCCGCGCCGCCGCAGATCGGTCTTCCAGTCGGTGCCTTCGGTGCTCTCGGTGCTCACCACCCGGCCAGTGTAAGCGCGCGAAGGGGCCGCGGGCTCGGCCCGCGGCCCTCTTCTCGCACGCTCCGGCGATGTCCGCTCAGCGGAAGAACGCGATGCCGTCGTCCGGCATGTCGGGGAGGTTGCGCGCCATCTCGGCGACCTCCTCGGGCGTGACGACCTTCTTGAGCTGGGCCGACATGTACGGGCGCAGCTCGACCTCCGGGGTCGCCTTCTCGCCCACCCACATCAGGTCGCTCTTCACGTACCCGTAGAGCCGCTTGCCGCCGCTGTACGGGCCGGAGGCCGCGGTGCGGGCCACGGCGTCCGTCACCACGTCGATCTGCGGCTTCTGGTCGGCGAGCTCGCCGTACCAGACCTCGACGACGCCCTGGTCGCGGACCATGACGATCTCCACCTTGCGGTCGGCGTCGATGCGCCAGTAGCCGCTCTCGGCCTCCAGCGGCCGCACCTTGTTGCCCTCGGCGTCGAGCACCCAGGTGCGCGAGCGGTACTCCAGGAAGTCCCGGCCGTCGTGGCCGAAGACGACTTCCTGGCCGAAGTTGCACTTCTCCTCACCGGGGAAGTCGAAGACGCCCGCGCCCTCCCAGGTACCGAGGAGGAAGGCGAGGGGGACGAGGCCCGGGTTCAGGTCGGACGGGATCTGGATCATGGGTGGCTGCTCAGACGATCTGTGTGAGGGGTTCCGGGGACGGGGTCGGTCAGCGCTGGCCCTGGTACAGCTTCTTCACGGCGAGGCCGGTGAAGGCGAGGACGCCGACGCAGACCAGGATGAGCAGGGAGGTGAAGACTGCCTCAAGCACGGGGTGCTCCTCGGAGTTTTGTGGGCGGTACGGGGCCGGTCCCCAAGCCTACTGGCCCGGGAACCGGCGCACTGTGTGAGGTAGCCCGTACCGGCGCTCAGCCGAGCAGCTGGCTCTGCAGGACCACCGTCTGGTGGAAGGGGACCATGGCCGCGCCGCCCTTGCGGGACTGGATGATCACGGCCTGCACGTCGCCCGCCTGGAGGCAGCCGAACCGGGTCTGCTCCTCCCCGAAGGGCTCGGGCTCCTCGTACACCAGGGCGTCGGTGCCGTCGACCACCGCATCGACGTCGGTTTCCGTGCCGGCCCGGTTCCATTCCTGGTCGGTCAGGAACGAGGCCGCCCCGGTCAGCCGGACGTCCGGCTTGCAACCGGGAAACCGGTCCGCGAATTGCGAGGTGTGGAAGCGCAGCAGGTAGATGCGGGCCCGGGTGCCGTCGGGCATGATCCAGGCCCGGCCGATGATCTTGCGGAGCCCCTCCCACTCGACGTACTCCTTCAGCTTCGGCCGGTCATCGGCCGGGTACTCCTCCAGGAACGCGTCGGCCGGGACCACCGCGTCCTTGTCCGCCTTGAACGCGCTGTCCGGCCGGGCCCCGGCGGGGGCCGCGAGCAGCAGGGCGTTCAGGTCCGCGTAATGCGTGGCCTCTTTGTTGTCCGGGCCGGCCGGCAGGGGAGCGCCCGGCGGCAGCGTGGGCCTCGCCCGTGCCGGGTACGCCCAGCGGCCGTCGGACCGGGTCGACAGGCCCGGAAGGTCGGTCCGCTGCGGCTGCATGACCCCGTACGCGGTTCCCGCGCCGGCCGCCGCGAAGACGAGTACGGCGGCCGTCCAGCGCAGGCAGGCGAACAGCTTGCGGCGGTCTTTCGGCACGACCGGGCCCGACTCGGCGGGCGGCTCGGACGGCGGGACGGCGGCAGTGGCCGGTTGCTCGGTCACACGGACTCCCCGGGGGACTTCAGACGGCCCAGCTGCTTCTCGAACAGGTCGACGGCGCTGTTGACGGCGATGTGGGACCCGTACGTCCGGAAGCTCACGAACACGTCCCCCTGGGCGGCCACGCAGTCGAGGGAGTCGAGCTTCTCCTTCTTCTCGCCGCTCTCGTTCTCCCGGTCGTCGACGACGTCCAACAGCACGCACTTGGCCTGTGGGAAACCGTCCACGGCGGGTGCCTGACGCGCGCCGCCGGCCTTCTCCAGGACATCGAGCATCCTCTTTTCGAACTCCGCGAGGGAAGCGACGGCCTGCGGATCGGCCTGCATCAGTTCGATCTCGCTCACCACCCCCGTCCGGTACGTGGCGAAGCTGCGCCCGGCGACGCCCTTGAGCTTCAGCCCGGCCACGGCCTTGTCCCATCCGGCACGCTCTTCGTCGGAGAGGCCGGAGCGGGAGCTCTTGAGCGTCTGGAGTGCGCGTTCGCCCGACACGTAGAAGTCGTTGCCCTCGCCGTCCACGTCCGGCCCGGGCTGGTCACCGATGTCCATCGGCAGCAACTTGGCCGCCAGCGCCGTGGCCGGCACCGTCGGAGCCGGCTTCCGGTCGATGTCCACCAGGGCTCCGTCCGGACGCCAGTACCGCGTCGGGGAGGTACGGTCGGCCGCGTCGAGCAGGGCCGAAGCCAGGAAGCCGCCGCCCGCGAGGACGGCCAGTCCCAGGCCGGCGGAGATCAGGACGGCCGTCTTGCGGCGCATGCGCGAAGGCCCCCCGGCGGCGGGAGGTTCCGCACCCGCGCCCGCTGCGGTCACGGCCTCGGTGGTCTGCTCGCTCACAGCCGCTCCAACTGTCGCTTGGCGAGAGCGTTGATCTCGTCCTCGGAGAGGTCGGCCCGCTCGTCCCAGATCTCGACGTCCATGACGATGTCCCCGCGCCGGATGACCGCCCGGCCCAGGCGGCCGGGAAGGTAACCGGGCTCCTTCTTGATGTTGCCGAGCCAGGCGTGGCCGTATGCGGCGGGGACTCCGGGCAGGGTGTAACCGCTGTTGCCCGCGTGCTTGTCATCGGCCATGTAGTCCAAGGGGCCGCTCCAGCTGGAGGCGCCGGCCCGGTCCCGGAACTGGATCAGCCGGATGTCGATGACCTCGTTGCCCTGCTGCCAGTGCGCGGTGGCGATCCGGCGCGCCTGGTCCGCGATCAGCGAGGGAAAGGAGCGGGCAGGGCTCTCGAAGTACTCCGCCGCGAATTCGTCCGGCGACTCGTACCCCGACTGCGCGTCCTGCGCCCCGGCCGGGGCGTCCAGGAGCTTCTTCGCCAAGTCCTCGTCCGCCTTGTCCCACCGGTTGGCGTTGATCGTCCGGTCCGTGGTCGCGTCGTTCGCGGCGACCGGGGCCGGCATCGCCAGGTCCTGCCGGGCCAGCGGCGGGAGCGGCGTGGGCGGGCGCCCGTACTGGACGGCGTAGCCGGTCACCGTGCCGGCCACGACGCCGAGCACGAGGGCGCCCGCGACGAGCAGGGCGGCGCGCCGCCCTCCCCGTCTCCGGGGCTCGGGCGGGGTCTGTTCTCGTTCCAAGGGTGGTCCCCCCACGGGACGTGAGGCGGCGGTCGGATACCGGCGCACGCTGAGGAGACAACCTGTGGCGGGGACCAGTTGTACGCACCCTTATTACATTTTGATACCGGGACGTTCTACTCTTCCCGCCGCTCCTCGTGGGGGTCCTGCCGGCGGCGCTTCCCGTCCAGTTCGTCCCACCACTCGTCGGACTTGGGATCGCCCGAGGGGTCGTCCCACCAGCGGTCGTCCGGGCCGCGCCGGTTCGCGGTCATCGCGGCGACCGGCGGGATGACCATGGCGACGACGCACAGCGCGACGGCCGCCTCCACCGACCACAGGCGCACGAACGCCCAGGCGGAGACGAAGAGGAACAGACAGCCGCCCATCATCAGGAAATAGACGCGGCGCCTCTTGGCGTACATACCTCCAGAGTAGGGCGGCCCCCGGACGGCGCGAAGGGCCGCACCCCGTTCCAGTGGCGTCCAACCCCCTGGGGTGCGGCCCTCCGGCCGGTCGTACGTGGAGCAGCGGTCAGACCGCGATCGCCACGTCCGTCACTCCGCCGGCCTCGGCGACGACGACGGCACGGTCCGCCTGGGCACCCGGGACGAGCGCCCGCAGCGTCCAGGAACCGGTGGCGGCGTAGAAGCGGAACTGGCCGGTGGCCGAGGTCGGAACCTCGGCGGTGAACTCGCCGGTCGAGTCCAGCAGCCGGACGTAACCGCTGACGGGCTCGCCGTCCTTGGTCACCTGGCCCTGGATGGCGGTCTCACCGGGCTTGAGCGTGGCGAGGTCGGGCCCGCCGATCTGTGCTCCACACATGTTTCTCTGTCCTGTCCTAGAGAGAGCTGGTTCCGCGTACGGCGACGCGCGGACTGCTGGTTACTTGTTCGCGCCGAGCTCGATCGGCACGCCGACCAGCGAGCCGTACTCGGTCCACGAGCCGTCGTAGTTCTTGACGTTCTCCTGGCCCAGGAGCTCGTGCAGCACGAACCACGTGAGCGCGGAGCGCTCACCGATGCGGCAGTAGGCGATGGTGTCCTTGGACAGGTCGACCTGCTCGGCCTCGTAGAGGGCGGTCAGCTCTTCGTCGGACTTGAAGGTGCCGTCGTCGTTGGCGTTCTTCGACCACGGGATGTTGCGGGCGCTCGGCACGTGGCCGGGGCGCTGCGACTGCTCCTGCGGGAGGTGCGCCGGGGCGAGCAGCTTGCCGGAGAACTCGTCGGGCGAGCGGACGTCGACCAGGTTCTGGTTGCCGATCGCGGCCACGACGTCGTCGCGGAAGGCGCGGATCGAGGCGTCCTGGGGCTTGGCCCGGTACTGGGTGGCCGGGCGGTTCGGGACGTCCTTGCCGTCGACCAGGTCGCGGGAGTCGAGCTCCCACTTCTTGCGGCCGCCGTCGAGCAGGCGGACGTCCTGGTGGCCGTAGAGCTTGAAGTACCAGTAGGCGTAGGACGCGAACCAGTTGTTGTTGCCGCCGTAGAGGACGACGGTGTCGTCGTTGGAGATGCCCTTGGCGGAGAGCAGCTTCTCGAAGCCCTCCTGGTCCACGAAGTCACGGCGGACCGGGTCCTGGAGGTCGCTCTTCCAGTCGATCCGGACGGCGTTGGTGATGTGGTTCTTGTCGTAGGCGGACGTGTCCTCGTCCACCTCGACGATGACGACGTTGGCGTCGTTCAGGTGGGCCTCGACCCAGTCGGCGTCAACGAGGACGTCGCTGCGGCTCATGGTTTCTCCTCCGGGGCAGTGTGCGGCGGGACGGTGCTGGTGCTGCTGCGGGGTGGTGCTCGTGCGCGGCGCTCCGGACGGCGGCCGGCGGAGCCCTGCGCGGGGAGGCGTCAGGGGGCGGCGGGGCGGGTCGCGGGGGCGGTCACGCGGGGAAGGCCGTCGACGGCCGGTGGAGCGGAAGGGCTCACACCGCTAGATGGAGCGACAGAGCATGGCGGCGACGCGACACAGGTCTACTGCCCGCCGCTTCGTGAGGTCCGCCTGCTGATGCTTCATAGGTAGGGATCGTAGGGACGAATCGGCCGCCCTGTCACCGTTGTGTCATATCGCGAGACAGGATCGTCCGAATGGCGGGATACAGAGAGCCCCGGAGGCCGTTCCACGGCCTCCGGGGCTCCCTGCGGCCGTCCGGCCTTCTGCTGGTCGGACGGGGTTGTCTCACGATCCGGCCAACACCACGTCCGTGCCCGTCAGCGACAGGTGTACGCCCGCCTCGTCCGAGGTCAGCGCGGAGAGCTGGAGCCCGGCCGGCAGGCCCCCGTCGACGGAGCGGTCGAAGTCGGTCTGCTTCCGTACGAGGCGCTCCAGGCCGGGGATCCCCTCCCCCGGCACCTCGTCGGCGCGCACCCGGACGATCTTCCCCTTGCCGGACGGGGCGTCCGCGAGGGTGACGGTCGACACGACACTGCGCGTCAGGCCCTTGCCCAGGATCTCCACCCGGGCGGTGACCTTCACCTTCCCCGGCTGCCCGCCGTAGGCGACGGTGACGCCGGTCTGCGACGCCTCGGTGAGGTCCGCGTACGAGACGAACGCGGTGCCCTCGGCGCGCCGGGCCGTGCCGCCGCTGTAGTCCCCGTTCAGCTTCACCCCGTGGAAGGCCGCGTCGAGCCGGGTCAGCCGGGTCTTGCGGCCGTCGGCGGTGGCCTCGACCCCCTTGAGCGTCAGGTCGACCTGGTCGAGGTCGTGGCTGAGCGCCTGCGTCAGGAACGGGAACCCGTGGATGTCCACCTCGGCACTGCCCGCGAGCCCCTGCCGGGCCTGTATGCGTTCGGCGAGCCGGTTCTCGGCGTAGCCGACCGCCCAGCGGTCCGCACCCACGAAGAGCCCGCCCAGGATCACAACGATGATGACGACGGCGCGTAGAAAACGCACGTGCCCCTCCCCCTACTGATCGGTACGTGCGCTCTAGTTGACCATGTCCGGACATGTGGCCGCCGTCAGCACGGCGGTCAGCCGACCACCCGGCCCATCAGGTAGACCGCCGGGGCGGCGGCCGCGAGCGGCAGCGCGACACCGGCCGTCATGTGGACGAACTTGGACGGGTAGTCGTATGCGGCCACCCGCAGGCCGACGAGCGCGCACCCACCCGCGGCCAGACCCACCAGTGCCCCGCCTGCCCCGAGACCGTTCAGCGAACCGACCGCGATGCCCGCGCCGGCCGCGGCGGCCAGCGAGACGGCGACGGAGGCCGGCGTCGGCAGCGGCAGCGCGCGGGCGAAGACGGCCACCGCCACGGCGGCCGCGCCGACGCTCACGGCGTGCGGGTCGGCGGCCAGGTACCCGGCGCAGACGATGGCGAGCGCGGCGGAGGCCACCGAGGCCATCAGGCCGTACATCCGCTCGTCGGGGTCGGCGTGGCTGCGCAGTTGGAGGACCAGCGTGAGCAGCACCCAGGCACCGAGGGTGCCGATGATCGCGCCGGGACCGTACGTGTCGGCCACCGCGAGCACCGCCGCGTCGGCGACGACCGCTCCGGCGAAGGCGAGGGCGATGCCCTGGCGGGCGGGCCACATGCCGTTGAGGCGGAACCAGCCGGCCGCGGTGAGCCCCTGGAGGGCGATCAGCGGCAGGAGCAGCGCGAAGTCGCCGAGCGCGGCGGCGGCGGCCAGCAGCAGCCCGAGGGCCGCGGTCAGTACGGCCGACTGCGGGCCGGGGTCGATGATCGGCGACCGGCCCTCGGCGCGGGCCTGCGCGGGGTCGACGGCGCGCAGCGTGTTCCCCGCCAGGGTGGGCGGCGAGTACTCGGGCTCCTCACCGGCCGCGGCGGGGGCCTGCGGCGCGGCGTGGGCCCCGGCCGGCGGGGCCGTGGCGTCGGTGATCGGCGGCAGATAGGCGGTGGCCCCGGCGTCCTCGTTCGGCACCGGGGGCAGATAGGCGGTGGCGGCGGCGTCCTCGTTCCGGACCGGCGGCAAGTAGGCGGTGGCGGCGGCCGCGTCGTCGCGGACGGGCGGCAGGTAGGCGGTGGCCGCGGCGTCCGCGGCCTGCGGGGCGGGCGCCTGGGGCGGGAAGTAGCCCGCGGACCCGCCCCAGTTCCCGTTCCCGCCCTGGGCGGGGGGCTGGGCCGCCTCACGGAACCAGTCCTGCGGGACGGCGTCCTCCCGCACCGGCGGCAGGTACGCGGTCTGCGCGGCCCACTCCGACCCGGCTGCCTGGGCCGCGGGCTCCTCGCGGAACCACCCCTCGGGCGCCACGGACCGCTGCGGCTGCGGCTGCGGCGGCTGCTGCGGCTGCGGCTGCGGCTGCGGCTGCGGCTGCGGCTGCGAATGCCGCGGTGGCTGCTGGACCGGGGGCTGCTCCTGATAGGGCGGAAGGTACGCCGTCTCGGCCGCGCCGGTCGCCTGCGGCCACGGGGCACCGCCGTCGAAGCCCGGCGGCTGGGCGGGGGCCTCGTCGCGGAACCACCCCTCGGGCGCGGCCGGCTGCTGCTGCCCCGGCACCGCGCCCAGCGGCGGAGCGGGCGGCTGCGGAACCTGCTGCACCGGCTGGTAGCCGGTCTCCCAGGTGTCGGACTGCCAGGTCTGGGTCCCGTACGGGTCCTGCGGGACGCCCTGCGGCTGCTGTCGTTCGTCGGAGTTGCTCATCGGCTCCCGCTCACCCGCCCGCGAACGGCGGGAGCACCTCCACGGTGCCCCCTTCCGTCAGCAGGACGGCATCGTGCGGGCGCTTGCCCACAGGCTCGTCGTTCACGAGGAAGGAGCAGCGCAGCAGGACCCGGGTCAGTTCACCCGGGTGGCGTTCGCGCACGCCGTCGAGCGCCTCGGCCAGCGTGCGCGCCGAGTACGGCTCCTCCGCCGTCTCGGCGGCGGCCTTGGCCGCCGCCCAGTAGCGGATGGTTCCGGTTGCCACTGCTGCTCCCATCGTCGGCTCTCTACCGTCGGCCTCCATGATGACGCCTCCCGGCGGCTGCCCGGCGTGGCGGGAACCACAGAAGCGGGTTCTGATGAGACCTCGGCCGGGAAAGGGCCGGTGGGCTATCCTGGCGGTGCAGAGGATCCGGGCAACGTAGCCCCCGGGTCCTTTTGTGCTTTCAGCACGTTGAACGGAACGAGAACAGGTGCCGTCCGGGCCTCAGGGCGCGGGGACCGGGCGGGCGCCACCGAAGTCGTACGAAGCAGTGCCGCGAAAGTCCTCGACGGGACCGAGGAGGAACCGAGTGATGGACCAGCGATCCGTGCGCACACACGCGCACGCCGTGCACGACCACCCGACCCGGGCAGGTGGTCGGGCATGAGCTCGCTCCTGCTGCTCACCAACGCCCTGCAGCCCTCCACCGAGGTGCTGCCGGCCCTCGGGCTGCTGCTGCACAACGTCCGGGTCGCCCCCGCCGAGGGACCGGCCCTCGTGGACACGCCCGGCGCCGACGTGATCCTCATCGACGGCCGCCGCGACCTGCCGCAGGTGCGGTCGCTGTGCCAGCTGCTGCGCTCCACCGGGCCCGGCTGTCCGCTGATCCTCGTCGTCACCGAGGGCGGCCTGGCGGCGGTCACCGCCGACTGGGGCATCGACGACGTCCTCCTCGACACGGCCGGACCGGCCGAGGTCGAGGCCCGGCTGCGGCTGGCCACCGGCCGCCAGCAGCTCGGCACGGACGACTCCCCGATGGAGATCCGCAACGGTGACCTGTCGGTCGACGAGGCGACGTACTCCGCCAAGCTCAAGGGCCGGGTCCTGGACCTCACCTTCAAGGAGTTCGAGCTGCTGAAGTACCTCGCCCAGCACCCGGGCCGGGTCTTCACGCGCGCCCAGCTGCTCCAGGAGGTATGGGGTTACGACTACTTCGGCGGCACCCGGACGGTGGACGTCCACGTACGCCGGCTGCGCGCCAAGCTCGGCCCCGAACACGAATCGCTGATCGGTACGGTGCGCAACGTCGGCTACCGCTTCGTCACGCCGGAGAAGGTGGAACGGGCGGCGGCGGAAGCGGCGGCCCAGGCCGCCGCGGCCCTCCCCCGTATGGAGGAAACACCGGTAACCGCCCAGTCGGCAGGACGCCCTGCCCAGAGGTAGGTCACCCCGCGTAGACTGCCGCGCGTGGCCAAGGTGACGCGGGATGACGTGGCGCGACTTGCGGGTACCTCTACCGCCGTCGTGAGCTACGTCATCAATAACGGACCCCGGCCGGTTGCCCCGGCCACGCGCGAGCGTGTACTCGCCGCGATCAAGGACCTGGGGTACCGGCCCGACCGGGTGGCCCAGGCGATGGCGTCGCGGCGGACCGACCTCATAGGCATGATCGTGCCGGACGCGCGGCAGCCGTTCTTCGCCGAGATGGCGCACGCGGTCGAACAGGCCGCCGCCGAGCGCGGGAAGATGGTGCTGGTCGGCAACTCCGACTACCGGGACGAGCGCGAGGTCCACTACCTGCGGGCCTTCCTCGGCATGCGGGTGTCGGGCCTGATCCTGGTCAGTCAGGGCATGAGCGAGCGTGCCGCCTCGGAGATCGAGGCGTGGGACGCCCGGATCGTGCTGCTGCACGAGCGGCCCGAGGCGATCGACGACGTCGCGGTCATCACGGACGACATCGGCGGCGCGCAGCTCGCGACGCGGCACCTGCTGGAGCACGGGCACCCGTACGTCGCCTGCATCGGCGGCGTCGAGAACACCCCGTCGGTCGGTGACCCGGTCGCGGACCACGTCGAGGGCTGGCGCCGGGCGATGCTGGAGGCCGGGCGGTCGGTGGAGGGCCGGCTGTTCGAAGCCCCGTACAACCGCTACGACGCGTACAAGGTCGCCCTGGAGGTCCTGTCCGGCCCGGACCGGCCCCCGGCGATCTTCTGCGCGACGGACGACCAGGCGATCGGTGTGCTGCGGGCGGCGCGGGAGCTGCGGATCGACGTGCCGGGGGAGCTGGCGGTGGCCGGCTTCGACGACGTGAAGGAAGCGGCGCTGACGGACCCGCCGCTGACGACGATCGCCTCGGACCGACCGGCGATGGCCCGCGCGGCGGTGGACCTCGTCCTGGACGACGCCCTGCGGGTGGCCGGCTCGCGCCGCGAGCGGCTGAAGCAGTTCCCGTCGGCCCTGGTCATCCGCCGCTCCTGCGGCTGCCGCGCGCCTTCTTAACGCGCCCCTCGACCCTGGCGGGCCTCGCGGGCTTCGGCCCGCTGCGACGGACTCCGTCCGTCGTCCGCCCGGGGGGGCCCGGCCCCGGCTGTCTTCCGGCTGCCGCAAACGAAGCCCCGCCGGCGATTGAGGCGAGGGGGCCCGGGGCCGGCCCCCGGCAGCGGCGGCGCACCCGGCCTTATATAGGGCATACGCGGTTCTGTCGGGCTTCTCAGCCGGGACTCAGAGTGCTCTCATGAACCGGGGACATAGTCCGAGACATGACCGACAGCTTCCGCCGCGAAGGCGATTACCCCCAGGAGTACCCCCCGCCCCCCGCATACCCCCCGGCGGCCCCGGCACCCGCCCCCGCCCCGCCCAAGGCGGCCCGCCGCCCCCTCGCGCTCATCGCCGCCGTCGCGCTCGCCGCCGCGCTCGTCGGCGGCGGGACCGCCGCCGGCGTCGAGGAGCTGCTCGCCCAGCACGGCACCGGCACCGGCGGCTTCGCCGGGACCAACGTCTCGCAGTCCAGCTCCGGCACCGTCGCCGGCGTCGCCGAACAGGTCAGCCCCTCCGTCGTCCGGATCGACACCAGCACCGGCTCCGGCCAGGGCACCGGCTCCGGCATCGTCCTCAGCGCCGACGGCGAGATCGTCACCAACAACCACGTCGTCAGCGGCGCCACCGAGATCCAGGTGACGACCAGCGACGGCAAGAAGTACACCGCCAAGACCCTCGGCACCGACCCCGCCAAGGACCTGGCCCTCATCAAGCTCCAGGGGGCCTCCGGCCTCAAGGCCGCCAAGCTCGGCAACTCCGACAACCTGCGCGTCGGCGACCAGGTCGTCGCCATCGGCTCCCCCGACCGCCTCACCGGCACCGTCACCAGCGGCATCGTCTCGGCGCTGAACCGCGACGTGAGCGTCCCGAAGTCCGAGCAGCAGCAGTCCCCGCAGCGCCGCCAGGGCGGCGGCGGCTGGCCCTTCTCCTACGACGGTCAGCAGTTCAACGGCGACACCGGCAAGAACACCACCTCGTACAAGGCCATCCAGACCGACGCCTCCCTCAACCCGGGCAACTCCGGCGGAGCCCTCGTCAACATGAACGGCGAGATCGTCGGAATGCCCTCCGCGATCTACTCCCCCTCCGCGGACAGCTCCAGCGCCGGCAGCGTCGGCCTCGGTTTCGCCATCCCGGTCAACACGGTCAAGGCCGAGCTGTCCTCGCTCCGCCAGGGCGGCACCGGCAGCGACACCGGCGGCAGCAGCAACGACGGCGGCCGCAGCGGCGACAGCGGCCTGAACTCCTTCTGACGGCCCGAGCGGGTGTCTGACGGATCACGGCCGGGCCCAGGCCGCCTGGCACCGCGGCTAGCCGCCTTGTCGTCGGTCACCAATGTCCCCCAGCTACCTCCCCCAGACTGCGTCCGGGGGGACTCCCAGAGGTACCCCCACCGCGGTGGCTCCCTCCTCCGCCTTGCAATCCACGGCACCAGCCGACCCGGGCTGTCCGACCCTGATCCGTCAGACACCGCCTAGCCTGGGGAAGCCGCCGCGCACCGAACGACCGACCACCACCCTGGGGGACCCCGACCATGGCTGCAACGACTGCCGGAAGCGCCGAAGGCGACCCCCGGCGCGTCCTCGTCGTCGATGACGAGCCGGCCGTCCGCGAGGCCCTGCGCCGCAGCCTCGCCTTCGAGGGGTACGCGGCGCAGACCGCCGTCGACGGGCTCGACGCCCTCGACAAGGCTGCCGCGTACGCCCCGGACCTGATCGTCCTGGACATCCAGATGCCCCGCATGGACGGTCTCACCGCGGCCCGCCGGCTGCGCGCCTCCGGCAGCACCACCCCGATCCTGATGCTGACCGCCCGCGACACCGTCGGCGACCGCGTCACCGGCCTCGACGCGGGCGCCGACGACTACCTCGTCAAGCCCTTCGAGCTGGACGAGCTCTTCGCCCGGGTCCGCGCCCTGCTGCGCCGCAGCCGCTACGCCGCCCCCGCACCCGGCGGCGCGGCACCCGAGCACAGCCTGGCCTTCGGCGACCTGCGCATGGACCTGACCACCCGGGAGGTCACCCGGGCCGGCCGGCCCGTGGAGCTGACCCGTACCGAGTTCACGCTGCTGGAGATGTTCCTCTCCCACCCCCGCCAGGTCCTGACCCGGGAGCAGATCCTGAAGACGGTCTGGGGCTTCGACTTCGAGCCCAGCTCGAACTCCCTGGACGTCTACGTCATGTACCTGCGCCGCAAGACCGAGGCGGGCGGCGAGCCCCGCCTGGTGCACACCGTGCGCGGGGTGGGCTACGTGCTGCGCGCGGGCGAGAGCGGACCCGAATGAGCCCGGTCGCCCGGTTCCGTGCCCTGCCGCTGCGCTCGCGGCTGGCCCTGCTGGTGACCGTGGCGGTGGCGGTCGCGGTGGCGGCCGTCGCCGTCGTCAGCTGGTTCATGGTCCGTACCCAGCTGGGCGACCAGCTCAACAGCTCGCTGCGGTCCACCAACGCCAGCGCGCAGGCCAACCAAACGCTCTCCGAGGTCGGCTGCCGCGAGAAGGTGCCCGGCGCCATCGTCAACAACCTGAGCGCGCAGGTGCAGATCGTGCTGCCCTCGGGCGGCCGCTGCTGGGTGGACGGCAAGAACTCCCTCCCGGTGACCGAGTACGACCTCCAGGTCGCCCAGGGCCGGCGCGGACCCGTCCTGTACGACGGCCGCACCACCGAGGGCGTCCCGGTACGGGTCTACACCCAGCCGGTGAACGTCAGCGGGCCGGTCGGCGGCACCGTCGCCATCTCGGTCGCCAAGCCGCTCGCCGACATCGACAGGCCGCTGTCCACCCTCGCCTGGGTGCTGCTGTTCGTCTCGGGCGTCGGCGTCGTCGGCGCGGGCGTGGCCGGGCTGTGGGTGGCCCGGACGGGGCTGCGGCCGGTCGACGAACTCACCGGGGCGGTCGAGCACATCGCCCGCACCGAGGACCTGACCGTACGGATCCCCGACCACGGGGACGACGAGATCGCCCGCCTGTCGCGGTCGTTCAACTCGATGACGGCGGCCCTCGCCTCCTCCCGCGACCGGCAGGCCCAGCTGATCGCGGACGCCGGGCACGAGCTGCGCACCCCGCTGACCTCGCTGCGGACCAACATCGAACTGCTCGTGCGCAGCGAGGAGACCGGCCGGGCCATCCCGCCGCAGGACCGCAAGGAGCTGCTGGCCTCGGTCAAGGCGCAGATGACGGAGCTGGCGGCGCTGATCGGGGACCTCCAGGAGCTGTCCCGGCCGGACGCCGCCGCGCACGTCCGGCTGGAGGTGGTGGCCCTGCACGACATCGCCGAGACCGCGCTGGCCCGGGCCCGGCTGCGCGGTCCCGAGCTGGCCTTCGGCTCGGACCTGCGGCCCTGGTACGTCCGGGGCGAGGCGGCCGCGCTGGAGCGGGCGGTGGTCAACCTGCTGGACAACGCCGTGAAGTTCAGCCCGCCGGGCGGCGAGGTGGACGTGGCGCTGCGGGCCGGCGAGCTGACCGTACGCGACCACGGGCCCGGGGTCCCGGCCGACGACCTCCCGTACGTCTTCGAGCGGTTCTGGCGCTCCCCCTCGGCCCGCGCGCTGCCCGGCAGCGGGCTCGGCCTGTCGATCGTGGCCCGTACGGCGCAGCGCGCGGGCGGCAGCGCCGAGCTGCGGGCGCCGGCGGACGGCGGCCCGGGCACGGAGGCGGTGCTGCGCATCCCGGGGGCGCCGACCCCGCCGCCCGCACCGACCCCGCCGCCCGCCGGGCCGTCGCCGTCAGTTGTGCCGGATCAGTGAGGCGACCAGGCCGGAGCGGGTCGCCGGGAAGTCCATCGGGACGATGCCGAGCCCGGTGCGGCCGGCCAGCTCGGCGCCGTCCACGAAGGCGTGGACCTGCGGGTTCAGCCGGTCGGAGTTCCAGCGCGGCGGCATGTAGGCGGAGGTGCTGGTGTAGTTGACGAACAGCTTGCCGGGCTGCTGGACGGAGCGGCGGAACTGGTCCTCGATCCTGCCGCGTTTGGCGAACGGCTCGGCGTTGTAGTCGTCCTGGATGTCGAAGACGTTCCCGTCGCCGTAGCGCAGGCCGGGCAGTCCGCCGTTGTCGGCGAGCAGCACCACCTTCCCGCGCGCCTGGCCGAGCGAGCCCGGCAGGGTGTCGGTGATCCGGAACAGCGGTCTCCAGCCCCGGTTGTCGAGGTAGTCGTCGAAGACGGCGCGGAAGGTCGCGTCGCTGTCGCTGGAGTACTCCTGCTTGACCCGCATCAGGACCGTCTCCAAGGGGTGCGCGGCGAGGAAGTTCCAGCAGGCCACGAGGACGTCGCCGAACATCAGGCCCTGGTAGAAGGAGCCGTGGTGGATCGCGAAGGACCCGCCGGTGACCCGGCAGCGGACGTCGAGGAACCGGATGCCGGAGTCGAGCTGCTCGGCGATCGAGGTGTTCTGGCAGGCGACGTAGAGGCCGCCCTGGCGGGCCCCGGAGTCGTGGGTGCCGGGGATCGTCATCCGCTGGAGGGGAGTGGAGTCGGCGAGGCCGGCCATCCAGTCCTGGGTACCGAGCGCGGCGGGGGCCGCCGTCCGCGCGGCCGCCGGGGCGGCCGTGCCCAGGGTCAGCGCCGTGCCCGCGCCCGCCGACAGCGCCCCGATGAGAAATGCCCGCCGATCCAGTGCCATGTCCGCCCCTTGTCCGGTCCAGTGGTCGGACCGGAGTATGGCGTGGGGCAGCGGCCATTACTACCCGTCGGTACGGGTCATCTTTCGAGCAACTCGGCCATGGCGCGCAGGCCTTGGGCGAGCTCACGGCCGTTCGGCGCCTGCTCGGGATCGGTGAGGACCTGCACCATCACCCCGGTCAGCAGGGCGAGGTGCACCGACCCGAGGCCCCGTACGTCCTCCTCCGCGACCGCGTCCTCGGGTACGCCCCGCCACTGGGCGGCGACCATCCGGCGCGAGCGGCGCTGGCCGTCGGCCAGCACCGCGAGCAGCTCGGGCGAGGACTGCGCGTGCACGAACGCCTCGACGGAAGCCGTCCACAGCCAGCGCATCTCGCCGAAGTCCGCGATCTTGCGGTCCCACATGTCGGCATAGCGCTGCGCGGCGGTGTCCCCCTGCCCGGCGAGCCGGCCGGCCGCCGCCGACCACTCGTCCATGGCCGCGAACAGCGCCTGGTTGAGCAGGGCCTCGCGCGAGCCGAAGTGGTAGCCGATCGCGGCCATGCTCACCCGCGAGGCGGAGGCGATGTCGCGCACGGTGGTGCGCAGGTACCCCTTCTCCTCCAGGCAGCGGCGCGCTCCGGCCAGCAGGTCCTCGCGATTTCCCATGGCGGGATCGTATCCGCGCCGCGTTTTGGGCGACCGCCTCATACGAACGTATTGCGCGATTGCCCAACTGCTGGCAGGCTCGTACCCGTCACCGCAGGACGCCCAGAGGAGAGCGGAACATGCGCCACGAGCTGACCATCGACGGCCGCACCCTGTCGTACCGGGACTTCGGCGGCCCCGGCCGCCCGCTGCTCGCCCTCCACGGCGGGCTCTCCGAGGGCATGGCCTTCACCGGCCTCGCCGACACCCTGGGCGAGGCCTGGCGGGTCATCGCCCCCGACCAGCGCGGCCACGGCGACTCCGACCGGGCCCCCGACTACCGCCGGGCCGGGTACGTCGCCGACGCCGTGGCGCTGCTCGACCACCTCGGCCTCGACGCGCCCGTGGCCGTCCTCGGCTACTCCCTCGGCGGGCTCAACGCCTACCACCTGGCCGCCGCCCACCCCGGCCGGGTCGCCGCCCTCGTCAACGTGGACTCCGCCGTGGAGATCCAGCCGGCCGAGGGGGACTGGACGGCCTTCCTGCGCGGCATGCGGTACACCGCCCCCACCCGCGAGGAGCTGCTGGCAGCTGCCGGGCCGGTGGGCGCCCAGTTCGTCGGGCCCGCGCTACGGCCGCTGCCCGACGGCGCCGGCTGGCGGCTCCCCTTCCACCCGCAGGACATGCTGGACTCCGTCGAGTCCTGCCGCGGCGACCACTGGGACGCCTGGCTCGCCAGCGACTGCCCCGCCCTCCTCGTCCACGGCACCCGCAGCCAGTCGCTCCCGCGGGCGCAGGCCGACGCCATGGTCGCCCGGCGGCCCGGGACCTCGTACGCGCCCCTGGACGGCGACCACTTCCTGCCCTTCACCGATCCGCGGGGGTTCCACGAGGCCGTCGGGAAGTTCCTGGCCACCCTCTGACCGCGCACGCCCGAGGGGCGGCGGGCCGCCCGGCCCACCGCCCCTCGGAACTGCCTGCCCGCCGCCGCGCTACTTGACGACGGTGATCCGGTCCGCGGCCGGCGGGGCGATCGGAGCCGCCGCCGAGGACTTGTTCAGGTACGCGTTGAAGCAGTCCAGGTCGGACGCGCCGACCAGCTTGTTCTTGTGCTCCTTCAGGACGGTGAAGCCGTCACCGCCGCCCGCGAGGAACTCGTTCATCGCGACCCGGTAGGTCTTGGCGGGGTCGATCGCCGCGCCGTTCAGCCGCACCGAGTCCACGACGACGCGGTCCGCGCCCGCCTTCGTCATGTCCAGCGTGTACGTGAAGCCCTTCGAGACCTGGAGGATCTTCGGGTTCGGCCCGTTGACCGGCCCGGAGACCTGTTGCTGGAGCGCGGTGATCAGCTGAGCACCGGTCAGGTCGACCACGTTCATCATGTTGGTGAACGGCTGGACGGTGTACGACTCCCCGTACGTCACCACGCCGTCGCCCTCGTTCCCGGCGGCCTTGTAGGCGAGGTCCGCGCGGATACCGCCCGGGTTCATGATCGCGAGCTGCGCCCCGCCCTTGTCGGCCGGCGCGGTCGCCTCCAGCTGCGCGTCGGCGATCAGGTCACCGAGCGGCTTCTCCGGCGCCTCCGAACCGCGGCCCGGCACGTCCGCCGAGATGTAGCCCTCGGGGCGGTTCGCGATCGGGGCCGCGAGCGCGTTCCAGCGCTGGATCAGCTCGGTCATGTCCCCGGCCTTCGGCAGGTCACGGCCGACGACCTTCTGGACCGGCTTCGGCGAGCTGACCGGCGTACGGACGATGTCCTTGGTCTGCCGGTCGTAGGTGAGGGTGGTGTCCGTGAACAGCCGGCCGTAGGAGGCCGCCGAGGTCACCGTGCGCGGGTTGCCCGCCGGGTCGGGGATGTTGCAGGAGTACGCCTGGTGCGTGTGGCCCGTCACCAGCGCGTCGACCTTCGGGTCGACGTTCTTCGCGATGTCGACGATGGCACCCGAGATGCCCGCGCCCGCACCGGGCACGTTGCAGTCGTAGTTGTACGCGCCGCTCGCGGGCAGCCCGCCCTCGTGGATCAGCGCGACGATCGACTTCACGCCCTGCTTGTTCAGCTCGTCGGCGTACTTGTTGATCGTCTCGACCTCGTCACCGAACTTGAGGCCCTTGACCCCGTCGGCGGTCACCACGTCCGGGGTGCCCTCCAGGGTCACCCCGATGAAGCCGATCTTCACGTCCCCCTTCTTCCAGATGAAGGTGGGCGACAGCATCGGACGCCGGGTCTTCTCGTCCGTCACATTGGCCGCGAGGTACTTGAACTCCGATCCACCGAAGGTCTTGCCGTACTCGAAGCAGCCGTCGACGGGGTGGCAGCCGCCGTACGCCATCCGGCGCAGCTCGGTCTTGCCCTCGTCGAACTCGTGGTTGCCGACGCTGGTGACGTCCAGCTTCAGCTTGTTCAGCGCCTCGACGGTCGGCTCGTCGTGGAACATGCCGGACAGCATCGGGCTGGCGCCGATCATGTCGCCGGCCGCGGCGGTGACGGAGTACTCGTGGCCCTTGCGGGCGTCGCGCAGGGCGGTCGCCAGGTACTCCACGCCACCTGCGGGTATGGCCTTGGTCGTGCCGTCGGCCTGGCGTTCGCTCACGGTGCCGGACGAGCCCTGCGGGGCCTCCAGCGTGCCGTGGAAGTCGTTGAACGACAGCATCTGCACGTCGACGGTACGGCCCTTGGCCGCACCGCCACCACTGGCGGCACCGGCCGGAAGTGCGGCGGCGACCAGCGCACCGGCCCCGGCCGTCAGGGCGAGGGCGGCGAAGGTCAACCGGCGGGCGCGGCGGTGCCGTTGTGGCGTCGCTGACATTTAGTCCCCTTTGTGGACAGCGATACAACTTGGGAGGTCCGCCGAAGCCTAAGGTCAACGCGCGTAGCGTGTCAGGCCCTAATCGGTTACGGGCAGGTTGCGGTCGTACGGTGGAGTCATGACTGACGCAGCAGCGGCCCTTGAGCCGGGACGCCAGATTGAGATCCTCGACGAGCTGACGGAGGAACAGGCCGACACGGTACTGGCCCTGATCGCAGAAGCGGCGCGGAACGACGGCACCACCGCCGTGTCCGAACAGGGCCGGCTCCAACTCCGCGGCGGACGCCGCGAGGGCATCCGGCACTTCCTCCTCACCGACAAGGGACGCCTCGCCGCGTACGGGCAACTGGAGGACACCGACCCGGTGGAGGCCCCCGCCGCCGAACTCGTCGTGGACCCCTCGCTGCGCGGCCGCGGCCACGGCCGGGCCCTCGGCTCGGCCCTGCTCGCCGCCTCCGGCAAGCGGATCCGGGTGTGGGCGCACGGCGGCAAGTCCGCCGCCCGCCACCTCGCGCAGGTACTCGGCCTGACCCTCTTCCGCGAGCTGCGCCAGCTGCGCCGCCCCCTCGGCCCCGAGGCACCGCCGCTGCCCGAGCCGGTCCTGCCGCCCGGCGTCACCGTCCGCACCTTCGTCCCCGGCGCCGACGACGCGGCGTGGCTCGCGGCCAACGCGGCCGCCTTCGCCCACCACCCCGAGCAGGGCGCCCTGACCCAGCGCGACCTGGACGACCGGATGGCGCAGCCCTGGTTCGACCCCAAGGGCTTCTTCCTCGCCGAGCGCGACGGCGAGCTGATCGGCTTCCACTGGACGAAGGTGCACGCCGAGGAGCGGCTCGGCGAGGTCTACGTCGTCGGCGTCCGCCCCGGCGCCCAGGGCGGCGGCCTCGGCAAGGCACTCACCGCGATCGGCCTGCGCCACCTCGCCGAAGCGGGCCTGCCCACCGCCATGCTCTACGTCGACGCCGACAACCCGGCGGCCCTGGCCGTCTACGAGGGCATCGGCTTCACCACCCACGAGGTGGACCTGATGTACCGCACCGAGAGCTGACCCGCGACCGGCGCGCGGTACGGCTCCCCGCGCGCCGGGGCCCGGCACCGCGCGCCGGCGGGCGCCGTCACGCGCGTACGGCGCGGGCGCGGACGGCGACGTACTCGTGCGCCAGGCGGAGCCTGGAAGCCATGCGCCATTCACCGGGCATTAAGCAGCGCTTGTCAGTCTCCCACCATGCACCCCCGACTCCGACTGACGGCCGACCCGTCCGACGCGCCTGTCCTTCCGCTTGCGCGGAAGAATGGAGTCATGAGCCACAAGCCCAGCGCGGGCCCCACCGAGGTCCCCGCCCAGCACCCGTCTCACACGTCCCCCACGGCGAAGGCGCACATCGGCTCCATAGCCGCGCACCGCCCCCACGTCGATCTCGCGCCGGACCTCGCGCCCGATCTCGACTCCGACCCGGACGCCTACGACGGCAAGGACAGCGACGAGCTGCCCGCCGGGCGGTTCCTCGACCGGGAACGCAGCTGGCTCGCCTTCAACGAGCGGGTCCTGGAACTCGCCGAGGACCCGGCCACCCCGCTGCTGGAACGCGCGAACTTCCTCGCGATCTTCGCCAGCAACCTGGACGAGTTCTTCATGGTCCGCGTCGCCGGCCTCAAGCGCCGCATCGCGACCGGCGTCGCCACCCGTTCGGCCTCCGGCCTCCAGCCCCGCGAAGTCCTCGACCAGATCTGGACCCGCTCGCGCGAGCTCATGGCCCGGCACGCCGCCTGCTACCAGCAGGACATCGCCCCGCAGCTCGCAGAGGAGGGCATCCACCTCATCCGGTGGCCCGACCTCACCGAGAAGGAGCAGGCCCGCCTCTTCACCCTGTTCCGCAACCAGATCTTCCCGGTGCTGACCCCGCTGGCCGTGGACCCCGCGCACCCGTTCCCGTACATCTCCGGCCTCTCCCTGAACCTGGCCGTCGTCGTACGCAACCCCGTGAGCGGCCACCGCCACTTCGCGCGCGTCAAGGTCCCGCCGCTGCTCTCCCGCTTCCTGGAGGCCTCGCCGCAGCGCTACGTCCCGCTGGAGGACGTCATAGCCGCGCACCTGGAGGAGCTGTTCCCCGGCATGGAGGTGCTCGCGCACCACATGTTCCGCGTCACCCGCAACGAGGACCTCGAAGTCGAGGAGGACGACGCCGAGAACCTGCTCCAGGCCCTGGAGAAGGAACTCATGCGGCGCCGCTTCGGCCCGCCCGTGCGCCTGGAGGTCGAGGAGTCCATCGACCCCGGTGTACTGGACCTGCTGGTGCAGGAGCTGAAGGTCAGCGCCGCCGAGGTGTACCCGCTGCCCGGCCCGCTGGACCTCACCGCCCTCTTCGGGATCTCCTCCCTGGACCGGCCCGAGCTCAAGTACCCGAAGTTCATCGCCGGCACCCACCGCGACCTCGCCGAGGTGGAGTCCGCGTCCGCGCCCGACATCTTCGCGGCGCTGCGCGAGCGGGACGTCCTGCTGCACCACCCGTACGACTCCTTCTCCACCTCCGTACAGGCCTTCCTGGAACAGGCCGCCGCCGACCCGGACGTCCTCGCGATCAAGCAGACGCTGTACCGGACCTCCGGCGACTCCCCGATCGTCGACGCCCTCATAGACGCCGCCGAATCCGGCAAGCAGGTCCTCGTCCTCGTCGAGATCAAGGCCCGCTTCGACGAACAGGCCAACATCAAGTGGGCGCGCAAGCTGGAGGAGTCCGGCTGCCACGTCGTCTACGGCCTGGTCGGCCTCAAGACCCACTGCAAGCTGTCGCTCGTCGTCCGCCAGGAAGGCGACCAGCTGCGCCGCTACTCGCACGTCGGCACCGGCAACTACCACCCCAAGACCGCCCGGCTCTACGAGGACCTCGGCCTGCTCACCGCCGACCCACAGGTCGGCGCGGACCTCTCCGACCTCTTCAACCGGCTGTCCGGGTACTCCCGGCGCGAGACCTACCGCCGGCTGCTGACCGCGCCGAAGTCGCTGCGGGACGGGCTCATCGCCCGCATCGACAAGGAGGCCGACCACCACCGGGCCGGCCGCCCCGCGTACGTGCGGCTCAAGATGAACTCGATCGTCGACGAGGCCCTCATCGACGCCCTCTACCGGGCCGCCCAGGCAGGCGTCCCCGTGGACATCTGGGTCCGCGGCATCTGCGCCGTACGACCCGGGGTACCGGGGCTGTCGGAGAACATCAGGGTCCGCTCGATCCTCGGCCGCTTCCTCGAACACTCCAGGGTCTTCGCCTTCGGCAACGGCGGCGAACCCGAGGTGTGGATCGGCAGCGCCGACATGATGCACCGCAACCTCGACCGCCGTATCGAGGCACTGGTCAGGGTCGCCGACCCGGCCCACCGCGCGGCACTGGACCGGCTGCTGGAAACCGGGATGTCCGACGACACCGCCTCCTGGCACCTGGGCCCGGACGGCGAATGGACCCGGCACAGCACGGACTCCGAGGGCCAGCCGCTGCGGCACGTACAGGAGATGCTCATAGACGCCCGGAGGCGCCGGCGTGGCTCAGCCAAACCATGACCTTATGACGGGGACCGAAACGGCGGGGGACGTGCTCGGCACGTACCTGCGCTGCCAGGCCACCGCCTTCCTGCGCGCGCTGCGCCTGCACGACGAGAGCGCGGCGAGCGGAGCCGATCCCGCCGGGGAGGGCGATGCGGCGCGCGGCCTGCGGGGGGCCGCGCGCCGCATCGCCTCCTCCCTGAGCACCTTCCGTGCCGTGGCCGAGTCCTCCTGGGCGGACGGGCTGCGCACCGAGCTGGTCTGGCTGTCCTCGACCCTGGCCGACGAGCACGCGTACGCCGCCCGGCTGTCCCGGCTGATGGAGGCCCTGCACCGGCTCTCGGGCGCCTCCGAGGTGCCCTCGCAGCGGGGCGGCGCCGGGTCCCTGACGGTGGGCTCGGCGCGGGCGGGCGCGCTGCTGGAGCGCCAGCTCACCCTGGCCCGGACCCGGGCCCACTCGGCGACCCTGTCCGCGCTGGGCTCCTCCCGCTTCCACGCGGTCGCGGACGCGGTGGCGGTCCTCGCCTCGGAGGTAGCGCTGGACCCCGTCGCGGCCCGGGGGCGGGTCGAGGACGTACTCGTGCCGCTGGCGGAGGTGGCGCGGACCCGGCTGGACACGGCGGTGGCGGCGCTGCCGCCCCGGCGCTCGCCGTACTCCGCGCAGGACGACGCGGCCTGGCACGAGGTACGGCGGCTGCTGCGGGTGCACCGGTACGCGCGGGAGGCGCTGGGCGGCGACGTGACCCTGCTGGCGGCGGCCGGCGAGGCCCTGGACCGCCACCGCGAGGCGTCCGAAGCCGCGGCCGCCTCGGCGACGGCGGCCCGCACCCCCCGCATCGCCCCGGCGACGGCCTACGCCCTGGGCGTCCTCCACGCGGACCAACGCCACGCGGTGGAGGCGGCCCGCCACTCCTTCGAGGCGGCAATTCCTCTCTAACGTGCCCCTCGCACCCCTCGGCCCGCTGCGACGGCCCCCGGCAACGGCGCCGCACCCGGCACAATCCAGCCCCGCCGGCGTTTGAGGCGCGGGGGCCCGGGGGCCGGCTCCGGGCAACGGCGCCGCACCCGGCCACCGGGCCCCGGCACAATCCAGCCCCGCCGGCGTTTGAGGCGCGGGGGTCCGGGGGCCGGCCCCCGGCAACGGCGCCGCACCCGGCACCCGAACCCGGCAGCGGCGAAATTCGGCCACCCCACCCCCACCCCGGACGGCCAGGACAAGGTCACGGCGGCGTAACGTGCGGATAACGTCCCGTTACGTCCAGGTACAAACCCCCCCATCCGCACCGGGCCGTCCGCCACGGTTCACCCCCCGTTCACCAACCCCCGTCGACCGCTTCACCTGTTCTGCCTAATTTCAGTACCACAAGGTGCGAGACCGGCCCTGACCGCGCCCGCACCACCCACCTGTAGTCCTCTTCGCACGCCGCCCCGATACAGAAAGCGGCCGGCGGCTTCTGGAAGGAACACCCGAAAGTGAAGCTTCAGCGCAAGAGCATGCTTCGTGCCTCCGCCCTCGGGGCGCTCGTCGTGTCCGGCGCCCTGGTCCTCACGGCGTGCGGCTCGGACAACAACACCAAGGCCGACTCGACCGCGAGCGGCAAGGCCTCCGCCCCCGCCGCCGGCGACATCAAGTGCGACGACGCCAAGGGCAAGCTGCTCGCCTCCGGCTCCTCCGCGCAGAAGAACGCCGTCGACCTGTGGGTCAAGGCCTACATGTCCGCCTGCTCCGGTGTCGAGGTCAACTACAAGTCGTCCTCCTCCGGTGAGGGCATCGTCGCCTTCAACCAGGGCACCGTCGGCTTCGCCGGTTCGGACTCCGCGCTCAAGCCCGATCAGGTCGAGGAATCGAAGAAGGTCTGCACCGGCGGCCAGGGCATCAACCTGCCCATGGTCGGCGGCCCCATCGCCATCGGCTTCAACGTCGCCGGCGTGGACAAGCTGAACCTCGACGCCCCCACCCTCGCCTCGATCTTCAACGACAAGATCAAGAAGTGGGACGACGACGCGATCAAGAAGCTGAACCCGGGCGTCACGCTTCCCTCCACCGCCATCCAGGCCTTCCACCGCTCCGAGGACTCCGGCACCACCGAGAACCTCGGCAAGTACCTCAAGGCCACCGCCCCCGACGCGTGGAACTACGAGCCCGCGAAGAAGTGGCCGGCCCCCGGTGGCCAGGCCGCGTCCGGCTCCGCCGGTGTCGCCTCCCAGGTCAAGGCCGTCGACGGTGCGATCGGCTACTTCGAGCTCTCCTACGCGACCTCGCAGAACATCAAGACCGTCGACATCAACACCGGCGCCTCCGCCCCGGTGAAGGCGTCCGCCGACAGCGCCTCCAAGGCCATCGCCGCCGCCAAGATCGCCGGGACCGGCTCCGACCTGGCGCTTAAGCTCGACTACACGACCAAGGCCGAGGGTGCGTACCCGATCGTCCTGGTCACGTACGAGGTCGTCTGCGACAAGGGCAACAAGGCGGAGACCCTGCCCACCGTCAAGTCCTTCCTGAACTACACCGCCTCGGACGCGGGCCAGAAGGTCCTCTCCGAGAACGGCTACGCGCCGATCCCGGCCGAGATCAACACCAAGGTCCGCGAAGTCATCAAGTCGCTGGGCTGATCCTGAACGAGTGAGCCTCGGGGTGCGGTGTCCGGTCCCCGTCCGGACCGGACCCGCGCCCCGAGGACCCTCCCCCCTCCACCCGGGGGGATCCGGTGCACCGCCGCCAGGGGGCTCGCCCCCGTCCAGACCGGAAAGACCATGGCTTCCACCACACCCACCCCGATAGACACGGCTCCGCCGGTCTCCTCGAAGGCAGGATCCACCGGCCGCGCCGGTGACAAGATCTTCGCCGGGCTCTCCAAGGGCTCCGGCATCCTGCTCCTGGTGATCATGGCGTCGATCGCCGTCTTCCTCACCTACCGCGCCTCGCTCGCGCTGTCGAAAAACGAGGGCAACTTCCTCACGACCTTCGACTGGAACGCGTCGGCCAACCCGCCCGTCTTCGGCATCGCCGTCCTGCTCTTCGGCACCGTCGTCAGCTCGATCATCGCGATGGCCATCGCGGTTCCGATCGCCGTCGGCATCGCCCTCTTCATCTCGCACTACGCGCCGCGCAAGCTGGCCGCCCCGCTCGCCTACGTGGTCGACCTGCTGGCCGCCGTGCCGTCGATCATCTACGGCATCTGGGGCGCGCTCTTCCTCGTCCCGTACCTCGGCGGCCTGAACCTCTGGCTCGACCAGTACCTGGGCTGGACCTACGTCTTCGACAAGACCCAGGTCGGCGTCGCCCGCTCGCTCTTCACCGTCGGCATCCTGCTCGCGATCATGATCCTGCCGATCGTGACCAGCGTCAGCCGCGAGGTCTTCCTCCAGGTCCCGCGCATGAACGAAGAGGCCGCCCTGGCCCTCGGCGCGACCCGCTGGGAGGTCATCCGCATGTCGGTGCTGCCCTTCGGCCGCTCCGGCGTCATCTCCGCCTCCATGCTCGGCCTCGGCCGCGCGCTCGGCGAGACCATGGCCGTCGCCACCGTCCTCTCCCCGAGCTTCCTGATCTCCGGCCACATCCTGAACCCGGGTGGCGGCACCTTCGCGCAGAACATCGCCGCGAAGTTCGACGAGGCCAACGAGTTCGGCCGGGACGCGCTGATCGCCTCGGGCCTGGTCCTCTTCCTCCTCACCCTGCTGGTCAACGGAGCGGCTCGCATGATCATCGCCCGCCGCAAGGAGTACTCGGGGGCGAACGCCTGATGAGCCACACGATCCAGGACCAGCGGCCCGCCCGGGCCCCCAAGTCCGTCGCACCCTCCCGGCTGACCCGCGGCGGCCTGCCCCGCTGGGCGCCGGCCGGCATCGCCGTCGTCTCGATCGCCCTCGGCTGCGGCATCGGCGCCGTCTTCGGCCTCCAGAGCAAGATCCAGTGGGGCCTGATCGCCGCCCTGCTGTTCGTCACCATCACCTACGTCGCCAGCGCGGTCGTCGAAAACCGCCGCCAGGCCAAGGACCGCGTCGCGACCTCCGTCGTCTGGGTCTGCTTCGTCCTCGCGGTCATCCCGCTGCTCTCGCTGATCTGGACCACGATCAGCCGCGGCATGAACGCCCTCGACGGCGACTTCCTCAGCCACTCGATGAACGGCATCACCAGCTTCGAGAAGGGCGGCGGCGTCTACCACGCGCTGCTCGGCACCATCGAGCAGGTGGCCCTGGCCACCGCGATCGCCGCACCCGTCGGCCTGCTGACCGCCGTCTACCTGGTCGAGTACGGCCGGGGCTCGCTCGCCAAGGCCGTGACCTTCTTCGTCGACGTCATGACCGGCATCCCCTCCATCGTCGCGGGCCTGTTCATCCTCACGACCTGGAACCTGATGCTCGGCTTCGGCCCCTCCGGCTTCGCCGGTTCGATGGCCCTGTCGATCCTGATGATGCCCGTGGTGGTGCGCTCCACCGAGGAGATGCTCAAGCTCGTCCCGAACGAGCTGCGCGAGGCCGCCCTGGCCCTCGGCGTGCCGAAGTGGCGCACGATCCTCAAGGTCGTGCTCCCCACCGCCATCGGCGGCATCGCCACCGGCGTGACGCTGGCCGTCGCCCGCATCGCCGGTGAGACCGCGCCGATCATGCTGCTGGTCTTCGGCACGCAGCTGATCAACGGAAACCCCTTCGAAGGTGCTCAGTCCTCGCTCCCCCTGTACATCTGGGAGCAGTACAAGGTCGGCAGTGAGGCCTCCTACGACCGGGCATGGGCCGCGGCCCTCGTCCTGATCGCCTTCGTCATGATCCTCAATCTGGTGGCCCGCGGCATCGCCCGCTGGAAGGCCCCGAAGACCGGTCGCTGACCGGCGAGCCCATCAGCGGCTCCGCCGCGTGCGACTGAATGAAAGCGAAGTGACCCCTCATGGCCAAGCGAATCGACGTCAGCGGCCTCTCCGCCTTCTATGGCACCCACAAGGCCATCGATGACATCTCGATGACCGTGGAACCGCGCTCCGTGACGGCCTTCATCGGCCCGTCCGGCTGCGGCAAGTCCACCTTCCTGCGCACCCTCAACCGCATGCACGAGGTCACCCCCGGCGGCCGGGTCGAGGGCAAGGTCCTGCTGGACGACGAGAACCTGTACGGCCCGGGCGTCGACCCGGTCGCCGTCCGCCGCACCGTCGGCATGGTGTTCCAGCGCCCGAACCCCTTCCCCACCATGTCGATCTTCGACAACGTGGCGGCCGGCCTGCGGCTGAACGGCAACTTCAAGAAGTCCGAGCTCGCCGAGATCGTGGAGCGCTCCCTCAAGGGCGCCAACCTCTGGAACGAGGTCAAGGACCGCCTGAACAAGCCCGGCTCCGGCCTCTCCGGCGGCCAGCAGCAGCGTCTGTGCATCGCCCGCGCCATCGCGGTCGAGCCCCAGGTCCTGCTGATGGACGAGCCCTGCTCCGCGCTCGACCCGATCTCCACCCTCGCCATCGAGGACCTGATCGGCGAGCTCAAGGAGCGGTTCACGATCGTCATCGTGACCCACAACATGCAGCAGGCGGCCCGCGTCTCCGACCGCACCGCCTTCTTCAACCTCGCCGCGGTCGGCCAGCCCGGCAAGCTCGTCGAGATCGACGAGACGGACCGGATCTTCTCCAACCCGTCCGTGCAGGCCACCGAGGACTACATCTCGGGCCGCTTCGGCTAGCCCCGGACCCCCGCGGATGTACTGAGCGTCCTGCGGTGCTGCATGGCGGTGCCACCGCAAGGCGAAAGGGCCGGCTCCCCCTGGGTGGGGGGAGCCGGCCCGCTTTCGTACCGCCCGCCGGCCGGCCGGCGGGGGCGTCAGCCGATGATGGCCAGGTCCACGATCCAGAAGCACACCGCGGCGACCATGGCCGCGGCCGGCATGGTGATGAACCAGCCGAGGATGATGTTCTTCGCGACGCCCCAGCGGACCGCGTTGACCCGCTTGGTCGCACCCACACCCATGATCGCCGAGGTGATCACGTGGGTGGTGGAGATCGGCGCCTGGTACAGGTACGAAGCCGTGTACATGATCGACGCGCCGGTCGTCTCGGCGGCGAAGCCCTGCGGCGGGTCCAGCTCGATGATCTTGCGGCCGAGGGTGCGCATGATGCGCCAGCCACCCGCGTACGTACCGAGCGACAGCATCACCGCGCACGCGAACTTGACCCACACCGGGATGGGGGCGCCCGCCGACTGGACATCGGCGATGACCAGCGCCATGACCACGATGCCCATGGTCTTCTGCGCGTCCTGGAGACCGTGGCCGAGGGCCATCGCGGCCGCCGAGACGGTCTGCGCGATCCGGAAGCCGCGCTTGGCCTTGTGCGGGTTGGAGCGGCGGAACATCCACATGATCGCGACCATCACCAGGTAACCCACGATGAGGCCGACCACCGGTGACAGGAACATCGGGATGACGATCTTGTCCAGCACCCCGCTCCAGATGACGCCGATGCCGCCCGCCAGCGCCGCCCCGACCATCCCGCCGAAGAGGGCGTGCGAGGAGGACGACGGCAGGCCGAAGTACCAGGTGACGAGGTTCCAGATGATCGCCCCGACCAGCGCGGAGAACAGGATCCACATGCCCCGGTTGCCCTGCGGCGTCTCGATCAGCCCCTTGCTGACCGTCTTGGCCACGCCGCTGCCCAGGAAGGCACCGGCCAGGTTCATCACGGCGGCCATGGCGAGCGCGGCCCGCGGGGTCAGCGCCCGCGTCGAGACCGAGGTCGCGATCGCGTTCGCCGAGTCGTGGAAGCCGTTGGTGTACGTGAAGCCGAGCGCGACACCGATGGTCACGATCAGCGCGAAGGTGTCCACGAGGTTCAGGACTCCTTGACCGCGATGGTCTCCACCGTGTTCGCGACGTGCTCGAACGCGTCGGCGGCCTCTTCCAGCACGTCGACGATCTGCTTGAGCTTCAGCACCTCGATGGCGTCGTACTTGCCGTTGAAGAGCTGGGCGAGCAGCTTGCGGTGGATCTGGTCGGCCTGGTTCTCGAGGCGGTTGACCTCGATCCAGTACTCGGTCAGGTTCTCCATGGTCCGCAGGTGCGGCATGGCCTCGGCGGTCAGCTCCGCGGCCCGCGCCAGTACCTCGATCTGCTGCTCGACGCCCTTGGGCAGCTCCTCCACGTTGTAGAGGACGACCAGGTCGACCGCCTCTTCCATGAAGTCCATGATGTCGTCGAGGCACGAGGCGAGGTTGTAGATGTCCTCGCGGTCGAACGGCGTGATGAAGGAGGAGTTCAGCTGGTGGAAGATCGCGTGGGTCGCGTCGTCCCCGGCGTGTTCCGCAGCCCGCATCCGCTCCGCGATCTCGGCCCGGGCGGAGGAGTCCGCTCCGAGCAGTTCCATCAGGAGTTTCGAGCCCGTGACGATGTTGTCCGCGGATGCGGCGAACATGTCGTAGAAGCTCGTCTCCCTGGGGGTCAGACGAAATCGCACGTGAGGTCCTCGGGCTGCATTGGATTCGGTCAGGCTGATGCTAGGCGCATCCCCCGGCCACGGCTAACCGGCGGTTCCCCAGTGTCCTCCATCAGGCACAGTGGGGAGAACGGACCCCTGCCCCTCGGGCGCGGCCCAGTACCCTATACCCATGAGGGGTATACATCCCTCGTCCGGACCACGGGAGGACGCATGACGACCATCGAGGCGGAAGGCCCCGGAGCCGGCGGGGTCGCCGCGGCGCCCGTCCACGGCTACCACCACCAGAAGGACGAGCACCTCAAGCGGCTGCGCCGGATCGAGGGACAGATCCGCGGACTCCAGCGCCTGGTCGACGAGGACGTCTACTGCATCGACATACTCACCCAGGTCTCGGCGAGCACCAAGGCGCTCCAGTCGTTCGCGCTCCAGCTGCTGGAGGAGCACTTGCGGCACTGCGTCGCGGACGCGGCCGTCAAGGGCGGAACCGAGATCGACGCCAAGGTCGAGGAAGCGACCAAGGCGATCGCCCGGCTGCTGCGCACCTGAGCACCCGAGCGCGGCCCGAGGGCCCCGGCGGCCGACCGCCGCCGCGGCCGCTGCCCGGCCCCGGACCCGGCCCCTGTCCGGGGAGGGCTTCAGAGCCCGATGCCCATCAGCACTTCGTCGATCCGGTCCTGACTCAGCCGTTCCTCGCCCGCCGTCGAGGCCGCGATGATCAGCTCACCGCACAGCTCGATCTCGGCAAGCGCCACGTGGTCCTGCACCGTCGTACCGCACACGGGAGTCACGCGTGTCACCTCTCTCTGCCGCTCTCTTGCCGCCCGGCTTCCCAGCGTAGGGAGCGCCCCTCGCGGCGCGCATGACCCGGATGGACCATTTCCGGATACCGGGCCATGGCCCGATCGCGCGGCCGATGCCGCACGGCCCGGCTATTCGGCGATCTTCCCGGCGTAAATGTCCCCGCTTGGCGGCAATTTGACGGTCACCGGCGTCCCGAACCCGTACAGCAGCGTGGTCGACGACACATCGATCACGCCATTGTTGACATAGCTGAAGCGGTGCCGGACCTTGCGCAGCCGCCCCTCCATGTCCAGATAGGCGTCGAACGGGACCGTGTCCTTGCTGAACCCTTTCGCCGCCGCTTCCAATGCGCCCCTGACCCCCGGCGAGGCGCTCCGCGCGGCCCGCCCGATATCGGTGGTGCCCTGGTAGTGCCGCACCTTGGTGCCCGCCAGGTCGGTCTCGCCGACGTACGTGACCTGCTGCGCGCCCCGCAACAGCTCGGCGGCGGCCAACGGGTCGGTGGCACCGCCGGTGACGAGGTTCCCGTCGGCGAGGCTCGTCGTGTCCACGCGCACCCACTTGTCGGCGGGCACTCCCGCCCCCCGGTTCTTCATGTACAGCGCGCCGGGAACGAGGAGTTCGGTGATGGGCCGGTGCTCCGCCTTCCCGGTCACATCGGCCGGGAGCATCACCAGCAGCTGGCCCATCCGGCTCTTGAAGTCCACCCCGCCCTCGCCGCGGATGGTGACCCGGGTCCCGCCGGTCGCCATCTCCATCGCCGTACGGGCCTGCGCGCTGCCCGCGCCGGTGAGCGCGTCGGCGGCGCCGCGGACCACCGCGGCCGGGTCCTGCGGGGGCCGGTCGTCACCGCTCGCGGGGCCGCCGCAGCCGGCCGTCACGGCCACGGCCACCGCGACGCCGACGGCAAGCGCCGCCTCACCCGCGCGCCCTCGTCGCCGCCTGTGCTGGTGCACCACCATCGCCTGCCAACCCCCAACGTGTGCCCGCTGTTTGCCCGAGGCCCCACCCGTTCCGTTTAACGAGGTCGGGGGTTTCCCGTCACGGGCTGCGGCGTTACCGGAGCGGGGCCGGGCCGGGTACCGTGGTGGGGTGGACCCGCACACCGAAGCGAGCCTGACTCCTCCGCTTACCGCTGTGCCGCTGCCCCGCGACCCGGGGGAGCCCGCGCACACCACGAGCACCGCCGAACGCGGCTCGTTCTGCCTGGCCGTCTGCAGCTGCGGCTGGACCGGCCCGGCCCGCCGCTCCAGAGACCTGGCCCGCAGGGACGCCACCCGGCACGCGGCGGGGTAGCCCGGCGCGTCGCCCGTTCGGACGGCCCCGGCTGGCCGGGCCGCCCGGCACCGGTTGCCCTTGACTCATGCCAGCACCTCGACGGGGACTCCGTTTGGCGGCGCTCGTCTGGGCCGTGGCGCTCGTCGCCATGACCCCGGCCACGGCATGGGCCCGCCCGACGGGCTCGGCGGACGGCCCGGCCGACGTGGCCCTCGCCATCGCCGTCACCACGGCCGCGGCCGTAGCAACGGGCCTCTGGCTCCGCTCCCGCTACCGCCGCGACGACCCGGAAGACCGATGACCCGCCGCCGCCCCGTGGCCATCCGCCTCCTCTTCACGGCCGCCGCCCTCTGCCTCCTCCTGGCCACCGCCCTCACCCTCTGGCCCCCACACCCCGGCTAGGCGGGCCGTCTGAGGCGGTCTTTCCAGCCCCGCCGGGGCCAACCCAGCCCCGCCGGCGTTTGAGGCGGTCTTTTCAGCCCCGCCGGCGTTTGAGGCGCGGGCCCTGGGGCGGAGCCCCAGAACGCCCGGCGCAGCCGGGACCGCTCCGCGCAACGGCGCCGCAGACGCCACCGCCCGCCACCCAGGGCCGGGGCCCCGAAAGCCGCGCCAGGGCCTACGCCGCCAGGTCCTTCTCCCGTACCCCCGCCTCAACCCCGGCCCCCACCACCGGCCGCGCCACCACCCGCCCCCGCCCGCGCCCCCGCAACACCGGCCCCAGCACCGCCATCGCCAACGGCGCCGGCACCAGCACCACCGCCGTCCCCAGCGCCAGCCCGCCCACCACGTCCGTCGGGTAGTGCACGCCCATGTACACCCGGCACAGCCCTTCCAGCAGCGCCAGCCCGATCCCGATCAGCCCGAACCGCCGGTTCGCCAGGAAGATCCCCACGCCCAGCGCCATCGCCAGCGTCGTGTGCCCGCTGACGAACGAGAACAAGGCCCCGCCGAACCCCCCGCCGGCCCCCGTCCCGCCCACCACTTCCAGCCCCTCGTGCTGGAGGTACGGCCGCGGCCGCCCCACGAGCTCCCGCAGCGGCACGTTCACCAGCAGCGCGATCCCCGCCGCCAGCGGCGCCCACACCAGCGCGGCCAGCGATTCGGCCGCGCTCGCCTCGTCCTGCCGCCGGACCCCGCGCCAGCACCACAGGACCAGCAGCACCAGCGCCAGCGGGATCCCGTAGTCGCCGACGACGCTCACCGCGCGGTCGATCCAGTCCGGCGCGCGCCGGGCCAGGCCGTTGATCTCGTACAGCAGGCTTACATCCACGTTCGGCCCACCGGTCGTGAGTCCAGCCATGGTGATGCGGTCCCTTGCCCTTGCCTAGGTCCGTGCGGACGCACCCGGCGCACGCTCCGTCAACCTCCGCCGATCAACTCCTGTGCCCATGGAACGCCCGTCGTGGCACGTACGTTCCACTCTCCACGGGATGATCACTCCAACGTTATCCAAGAGTGACTGATCGTCGCAGCTCAGGGCCCATGCTTAACGCACCGTCACGACGCCGCGCGGACATCCGCCGCCCGCTCCGGAAGCGCCTCCGCGCCGTCCTTCGTGACCCTGGTCGCACCGAAGTAGTCAGGCGTGTCGATCTTGTCGAAGCGGATCACCGCGCCCGTGTAGGGGGCGTTGATCATGTAGCCGCCACCCACGTAGATCCCTACGTGCCGGATGTCCCGAGAGTTCGTCAGATCGTCGGAGAAGAAGACCAGATCACCGGGGAGCAGCTCCGCCCGCGAGGGGTGCGGACCGGCGTTGTACTGGTCGTTCGCCACCCGGGGCAACTCGACGCCCACCGACTCGTACGCCGCCTTGGTCAGCCCCGAGCAGTCGAACCGCCCGTCCTGGTCGGGCGTCCCGTTGCCACCCCACAGATACGGCGTCCCCAGCTGCTTCTGCGCGAAATACAGCGCCCCGGACGCCTGTTGCGACGGCGAGACGCGGCCCAGCGGCCGCTCGAAGCTCTTCGCCAGTGTGGTAATCGCCTTTACGTACCCTTGCGTTTCCTTGTACGGGGGCACCCCGCCGTACTTGATGACCGCGTACGAGCCCGCGTTGTACGCCGCGAGCATGTTCCCCGTGGCGTCGCCGCCCACCCCGGCCACGTCCTTGGCGAGCTCGCAGTCGTACGAAGCCGCCGACGGAATGGCGTCGTTGGGGTCCCAGATGTCGCGGTCACCGTCACCGTCACCGTCCACCCCGTGCCCCGCCCAGGTCCCCGGAATGAACTGCGCGATCCCCCGGGCGTCCGCCGGACTGACCGCATTGGGGTTCCAGCCGCTCTCCGAGTACAGCTGCGCCGCCAGCAGCGCCGGACTGATCGCCGGGCACAACGTGCCCCATTTCTGCACCAGCGCCTGGTACTTCCCGGGCACGGCGCCCTTCGCCAGCCCCAGCGCCCTGCCGCCCGCCCCCGCGCCCACCAGGCCCGCCGCCGCGGAGTACGTCCCCACGACGAGGAGCACGAGGAAGCTCAGGGCCACTCCGATTCCGATCCCGCCTGCCATCCAGAATCTGCGCACCCGTCAACCCTCCCCCACACCACCCGTTTTCGACGGGTCATTCCCGTCTCCCGCGCCGACAACCTGACTAACCCACCCGGAAGCCGGAACAGCGGACGCTCGCGTACCCGTTCGGACCGTCCCCCGACACCGCTGAACTCCCCGTCCAGTCTCCGGGGTCGTCGGCGAGCGGAAAAGCCTTCCAGGTCTTCCCGGCCACGTGCTGGCCGAAATCATCCGGATACGCCGGCTCCCCCGCCCCGCGCAGGGGCCGGCCCGGCCCCCCGCCTCGGCCTACCTCGGCGCCACGAACAGGCTCTGCGCGCTGCGCCCGATGGGCCCCTTCTCGTCGTGCAGCCGCGCGTCGGCGAGCCCGATCCCGGCCGCGTCCACGCTCGTACGGGCCTCCACGCACGCCCACTCGCCCACCGGATGGCGGTGCAAGTGGACGCTGAGGTCACCGTTGACGAAGAGGTAGCTGCCGAAGTCCAGCACCGCGCTGATGCCGTTGCCCGAGTCGGCGGCGATCAGCACCCGGTCCAGCGGCCGGGTCTCCTCCCCCGCGATCAGCGGCACCCTCATGCGCATCCAGCAGGTGCCCGGCCCCGGCTCGGCGAACGCGCCGGCGGCGAAGCGGGTCTCCATGGCCGTGTGGTAGCCCGTCTCCCACGGCAGCTCGAAGGGAGTCTCCGCCACCTCGCCGGGCGGGGGCAGCTCCGGCCCCGGCGCCACCGCCGGCACCGCCTCCGGCGCCACCCGGATCCGCAGCGCCCGCGCGAGCATCACCGGCGCGGCCCCCGCCGGGGCGAGGGCGGCCTCCACCACTTCGGTACCGCGGCCCGCGCGCACCACGCTGGTGGTCACCTCCAGCGCGCCGATCGGCACCGGCCGCAGGATCTCGTACGTGATCCGCGCGATCCGCATGTCCGCCCGGGCCCCGGGCCGCTCCTCGACGGCCCGCCCGAGCAGCGCGGCCGGCGGCCCGGCGTGCTGGGAGCGCTCGTCCCACGGCCCGCGGGTGAAGGCGGTGGCCACGAAACGCCCGGCGCCGACCCGCTCGAAGAACCCCTCAGCAGCACCCATGCCCCGCACGCTACCCAGAGGTAACCACCGGCACCACCCCTACCCCGCGACCGGGGACAATGGGAGGGTGTCGACCAACCCCGCCCCCGCCCTGCACGCCGACTGCGCCAACTGCTTCGCGCTCTGCTGCGTCGCCCTGCCCTTCGCCAAGTCCACCGACTTCGCCGTGAACAAGGCGGCGGGCACCCCCTGCAAGAACCTCCGCCAGGACTTCCGCTGCGGCATCCACACCGCGCTGCGCGACAAGGGCTTCCAGGGCTGCACGGTCTTCGACTGCTTCGGCGCGGGCCAGCAGGTCTCCCAGGTCACCTTCGGCGGCCGCGACTGGCGCAGCCACCCCGGCACCGCCCGTCAGATGTTCGAGGTCTTCCCCGTCATGCGGCAGCTGCACGAACTGCTCCGCTACCTCACCGAGGCCCTCGCCCTCCCGGCGGCCGCCCCCCTCCACGAGGAGCTGCGCGCGGCGCTCGCCACGACCACGGACGCCACCTTCGCCGACGCGGACGCCCTCGCCCCCTTCGACGTCGGCGCCCTGCGCCAGGAGATCAACACCCTGCTCCTCAAGACGAGCGAACTGGTCCGGGCCACCGTCCCCGGCCGGAAGAAGAACCACCGCGGCGCCGACCTGATGGGCGCCCGCCTCAAGGGCGCCGACCTGCGCGGAGCCAACCTGCGCGGCGCCTACCTGATCGCCGCCGACCTCACCGGCGCCGACCTCCGCACGGCCGACCTGATCGGCGCGGACCTGCGCGACGCCAACCTCCGCGACGCCGACCTGCGCGAGGCACTCTTCCTCACCCAGCCCCAGCTCAACGCCGCCCACGGCTCCCCCGCCACCCGCATCCCCCCGTCCCTGACCCGCCCCGCCCACTGGGCCTGAGCCGGCCGCCCCCACCGCGCCCCACTGCGCCCCCCTCGCGCCGCTCCGCCGAACGGCCGCCACTCGATCGGGTCCGCCGCACGCCGGGACGGCAATCATTGCCCGGCGTCACCCCTCGTGATACACAGAGTGACCATACGTTCTTCCGTATACCCACCGCCCCCGCCCAGGTCAGGGCAACGAGGCGGGGCCGGCCGGGAGATCGGGTAAAGAGAGCCGCCAAGTCGACGACGAGGCCGGTTTCATCAGCGAAGATAGTGCGTAACCCCTGCCGTCGGGCACGGGCTACCGGAACTACCCATACTGGGGCGGTGAGTTACATGATCCTGGCAGCCGAAAAGGGCGACATCACCACCATCATCGGCGGAATCGCCCCGAACTGGGGGCCGTTCGGCAGTCTCGGCAACGAAGCGAAGGTCATGGTCGAGGTGGTCATGGCCGTCGCGATCCTCCTCTGCCTCGGCATCGCCATCTGGGGCGCGGCCAAACAGCGCATCGGCGCGACCGCCCTGCGCGACACGTTCAGCGCGGAACAGGGCAAGGGCCTGATCGTGGCCGGACTCACGGGCGTCTTCATCATCGGCTCCCTGGGCACCCTCTTCACGATCGTCTACGGAATGGCCGTCTAGCCGTGCCGCCCGCCGGCCGTCGTACCTGATGGCGAATCAACACACCGCGGCGACGCGGCCACGAGCGCTACCGTCGTACGACGCGGAGGGGGCGGACACGGAATGAGCAGCGACGACCAGTACGGTGGCGGCGGCCACGGCGAGGTCGGCGGCACGGGCCAGACCCGTACCCGCCTCCCGGACGCCCCCTCCGACCCCTACGGCGCCCCCCGCCGCGCGCCCCGCGCCTCCCGCGGGCTGATCACGGTCGTCGGCGTCGTGGTCCTCCTCATCGCCGCCATCGCGTTCGCGAACCAGTCGGGGGACACCACCCCACCCCCCTCCTCGGACAAGGCCCCGGCCGCCACTCCCACCTGCCCCACGGGCACCCCACCGGTGGACACCAAGACCAACGGCATCCCCCGCGGCTTCGCCCACACCGAACAGGGCGCCCAGTCCGCGGCCGCCAACTACACGGTCGCCCTCGGCTCCGACGCCATGCTCAAGCGGGACCTCCGCCACGCGATCATGGACACCGTCTACACCCCGGCGGCGGCCGCCGCCCGCAAGGGCACCCAGGACACCTCCTACTCGCCCGCACTCCTCGCCGGCCTGGGCCTCGACGCCGACGGCAACCCGCCCCAGGGCAGCACCTTCGTCACCCGCGCGGTCCCCATCGGCACCCGCGTCGAGAGCTACAGCGCCACCAACGCGAAAGTCGCGGTCTGGTACACGGGCCTGCTCGGCATGTCGGGCCCCAAGTCGACCGACCCCGTGCGCACCACCTGGAAGACCTGGACGTTCGAGCTGACCTGGGCCGGCGAGGACTGGAAGGTCAACGCCGACACCCAGCAGGACGGCCCCGCCCCCGTCCCCGGCGACGTCCCCGCCTCCACGTCCGACGACATCAGCAAGGCCGTCAAGGAGTTCGGAGGGTTCACCTATGCCCGGTAGCCGCGCCCCCCTCTCGACCGGAACCTCCCTGACGGCCCCGGCCGGCACCCGCTCCGCGGCCCGCGCACACGCGGCCCGCCGTATCGGCGCCGTGGCGGCGGCCCTCCAGGTCGGCCTGGTCCTGCTCTCCGCCCGCGCCTACGCCGCACCCAGCCCCCCGGTCTCCCCGTCCCCATCTCCGAGCACGTCCGCCCCCGGCGCCGGCAAGTGCGAAGGGGTCATCGGCCCGCTCAAGGAATCCTGCGAGCGCAGCGTCGGCGGCAGCCCCACCGGCAGCCCCAACACCGGTCTCACCACCAACACCCCCGACGCCATCAACCCCCTCGCCTCCCTCGCCAAGGGCTGCGCCGACGCCGCCGCCTGGATCATCGGCAAACTCGGACAAGCCATCAAGGGCACCGCCACCGTCGACTTCACCAACCCCGCCTTCCTCCAGCAGTACGCGGTCGTCTTCGCGGCCAGCACCATCCTCACCCTCGTCCTGTGGCTCCTCGCCGTCGCCAAGCGCGCCATCCGCGGCGTCCCCCTCACCACCGCCATGTCCGAAGCCATCGGCTTCCTCTGGCTCACCGTCCTCGCCTCCGCCTTCACCCCCCTCATCCTCTACACCGTCGTCTCCGCCACCGACGCCGTCACCCAAGTCATCGCCACCGCCACCGGCAGCCAGGGCGACGTCTTCTTCGGCTCCTTCGCCGAAGCCCTCAAGAAGGGCGACGACATCGGCGGCGGCCCGATCATGCTGATCGTCGTCGCCCTCGTCACCGTCCTCGCCGCCGGCGTCCTGTGGCTGGAGCTCGTCATCCGCGCCGCGCTCCTCTACGTCGGCGCCCTCCTCGGCACCGTCGTCTACGCCGGCCTCGTCGACCGCAACATGTGGGGCCACGTCCGCCGCTGGGCCGGCATCATGATCGCCGTCATCCTCGTCAAACCGGTCATCGTCATCGTCCTCGGCCTCGCCGGGGCCCTGGCCGGCGACAAGGGCCCCGACGCCTTCTCCGCCGTCGTCTCCGGCCTCGCCATCATCCTCCTGGCGATCTTCGCCTCCGCCATGATCTACCGCTTCGTCCCCGGCTTCGGCGACGAGATCGCCTCCGCCCGCTCCAACCGCAGCAAGGCCACCGACGGCGCCCAGGCAGCCGCCGTCATCAGCTCCCCGGCCTCCCTCGTCTCCCAGGGCATCAAGACCCACAGCAGCCGCGGCGCCCACCGCGCCGGCGGCGGCGAAGGCGGCGGCGCCCCCCGCCCCGCCAACCCCATCTCCGGAGGCGTGGCCGCCCACAGCAGCCGCCCCACCTCCGGCGGCGGATCCGGCGGCGGAACTGTCCCCTCCGCCGCACCCGCGCCCCGCACTGGATCGAGTACGAGGAACACAGGAGGTGACGGGCGTTGACGACCCAGTCCCACCAGCTCCACCCGGTCGCGCCCCGCCGCACGTATCTCATCGGCCGCGCCAGGCCGAACGCGATCGTCGGCAAGAACCGCGAAACCGGCGAGATCGCCCTGATCATCGTCGGCGCGTTCTTCGGCATGATGAGCGGACTGCTCGTCCCCGACCTCGCCCTGCGCATCGTGAGCCTCGCCGGCTTCCCCCTGCTCGCGCTCGCCGCCGTGTACGTCCCCTACAAGGGCCGCACCTTCTACAAGTGGTTCGAGATCAACCGCAGCTACAAGCGCACCCTGCGCCGCGGCGCCGCCTACCGCTCCGGCGCCATGGAAGCTGGCGTCCGCGCCGCCGACGGCCGCGAGGTCGAAGTCGGCCCGCCCCCCGGCATCGGCCGCATCAACTGGCTCGCCGCACCCTTCGGCCCCGACGAGATCGCCGTCCTCCTCCACGCCGACCGCAGGACCGTCACTGCCGCCATCGAGATCGAAGGACCCGGCGTCGGCCTGCGCGACAGCGAGGACCAAGAAGCCCTCGTCGACCGCTTCGGCACCCTCCTCAAGCACGTCGCCAACGGCGACGGCTTCGTCACCCGCCTCCAGATGCTCGCCCGCACCCTCCCCGCCGACCCCGACGCCCACGCCAAGGACGTCGCCCAGCGCGGCGACACCAAGGCCCCCGCCTGGCTGCGCGACTCCTACGACCAGCTCCAGTCGATGGTCTCCACCTCCTCCGAGCAGCACCGCGCCTACCTCGTCGCCTGCATGCACTACACGCGCGAACTCGCCGCCGAGGCCCACACCATCGCCCGCGCCTCCACCCCCCACAAGGGCCGCAAACTCGACCGCGACGCCGGACTCGCCATCGTCATGGCCCGCGAACTCACCGACATCTGCGCCCGCCTCGCCGAAGCCGACATCCGCGTCCGCCAGCCCCTCGGCCAGGGCCGCCTCGCCTCCCTCGTGCACTCCATGTACGACCCGGACCACCCCATCGACCACATCCAGGCCATGACCAAGCGCAACGCCTGGCCCGCCGAACTCGACGCCGTCGAACCCACCTACCTCCAGGCCAAGACCCGCGAGTCCTCCACCCGCGCCCCCTGGTGCCACGCCACCGCCTGGGTGAAGGAATGGCCGATGACCCCCGTCGGCGTCAACTTCCTCGCCCCCCTCCTCGTCCACACCCCCGACGTCATCCGCACCGTCGCCGTCACCATGGACCTGGAGCCCACCGAAGTGGCCATCGAGCGCATGCTCACCGAAAAGACCAACGACGAGGCCGACGCCAGCCGCGCCGCCAAGATGAACCGCACCGTCGACCCCCGCGACATCGCCGCCCACGGCCGGCTCGACCAGAGGGGTGAAGATCTGGCCAGCGGTGCGGCAGGAGTCAACCTCGTCGGGTACATCACGGTGTCCTCGCGTTCACCCGAGGCCCTGGCCCGCGACAAGCGGACCATCCGCGCCTCGGCCGGCAAGTCCTACCTGAAACTCGAATGGTGCGACCGCGAGCACCACCGCGCCTTCGTCAACACCTTGCCGTTCGCCACCGGCATCCGACGCTAGCTGGAGGGAAGTGCCGCCCATGCGAGATCCCATGTCCGCTCTGACGGACGCCTTCACCAGCTTCCTCTTCGGCAAGGTCGAAACCACCCGGCTGCCCGTCCGCACCTCCACCGGCCAGGCGCAGGCCGTCTACCTGCCCACCGCCGCCCCCGGCCTCGGCGACTCCGGCGTCATCATCGGCCGCGAGGTCTACAGCGGCAAGGGCTACATCTACGACCCCTTCCAGCTCTACGGGCAACAGCTCCCCGCCCCCCACTGGCTGGTCCTCGGCGAATCCGGCAACGGCAAGTCCGCCCTGGAGAAGACCTACGTCCTGCGCCAGCTCCGCTTCCGCGACCGCCAGGTCGTCGTCCTCGACGCCCAGGGCGAAGACGGCGTCGGCGAATGGAACCTCATCGCCCAGCAGCTGGGGATAACCCCCATCCGCCTGGACCCCATCGCCGCCAACGACGACGGGATCCGCCTCAACCCCCTCGACCCGGCCATCACCACCACCGGCCAGCTCGCGCTGCTCCGCACCATCATCGAAGTCGCCATGGGGCACGGCCTGGACGAACGCTCCGGCTTCGCCTTGAAGGTCGCTCACGCCTACGTCGTCGAAACCATCGTCGACCGCCAGCCCGTCCTCACCGACATCGTGGAACAGCTGCGCCACCCCAAACCCGAATCCGCCGAAGCGATGAACGTCGACATAGACGATGTCCGCGCCTGGGGCCTCGACGTCGCCCTCGTCCTCGACCGCCTGGTCGACGGCGACCTCCGCGGCATGTTCGACGGCCCCACCACCGTCGGCATCGACCTCGACGCCCCGCTCATCGTCTTCGACCTGTCGCACATCGACCGCAACTCGATCGCGATGCCGATCCTGATGGCGATCGTCGGCGTCTGGCTGGAACACACCTGGATCCGCCCGGACCGCAAGAAGCGCATCTTCCTGGTCGAGGAAGCCTGGCACATCATCAACAGCCCCTTCGTGGCCCAGCTGTTCCAGCGCCTCCTCAAGTTCGGCCGCCGCCTCGGCCTGTCCTTCGTCGCCGTCGTCCACCACCTCTCGGACGTCGTGGACGGAGCCGCGGCCCGAGAGGCCGCGGCCATCCTCAAAATGGCCTCCACCCGCACCATCTACGCCCAGAAGGCCGACGAGGCACGCGCCACCGGCCGCGTCCTCGGCCTGCCCCGCTGGGCCGTGGAAATCATCCCGACCCTCACCCCCGGCATCGCCGTCTGGGACGTCAACGGCAACGTCCAGGTCGTCAAACACCTGATCACAGAAGCCGAACGCCCCCTGGTCTACACCGACCGCGCCATGACGGAATCCTCCGTCCCGCAGCTCCCCGACGACCTGCTGGCCGCCGAACTCGAAGCGGAACAGCGCGCCCTGCGCATGGAACGCCATCGCAACGGCGGCCCCGGCTCGGCGACCACGGTGGCGTAGGCATGCCCGACCCACGACGTACGGACCCGCCCGCACGCCCCGGCGGCATCCCCGACGGGGTCCTGGTCGGCCTCCTGGCCTTCCTCCTCGGCCTCGCCGTCCTGATCTGGACGACCACCGGCCTGGCAGCCCTCTTCGCGAAGGGCGCCTGGCCGGACACGGTCACCTTCACCCGTACCCCGGCGGCCGTCCGGGCCCTGATAACGCAACCCCACGACATCGCCGCGGCCTGGCCCGACACCGACCCCACAGCCCTCTCCGGCTGGGGCCTCTTCTGGGGCCTCTTCATCAGCCAGCTCCTGATCCTGCTGGTCCTCACGATCTTCACCATGGGCCTCATCACCCGCACCCGCACCCGCCGCCGCGCGGCCCACCCGCGAACTCCAACCCCGCCGCCCCTTCCAGCCCCGCCGGCGTTTGAGGCGCCCCCTTCAGCCCCGCCGGCGTTTGAGGCGCCCCCTCCAGCCCCGCCGGCGTTTGAGGCGCGGGGGCCTGGGGGCAGCGCCCCCAGCAACGGCGCCGCACCGGCACCGGCACCGGCACCCACCCCCCGCCTCACCTACGCCCCACCCCCCACCCGCCACATCGCGGCAACCACCCTCCTCGCCGCAACAGAAGGCGCGGCCCTCGTCGTCACCTCCTCCCCCACCTTCTGGTCCGCCACCAAGGACGCCCGCGCCAAACTCGGCCCGGTCCTCCTCTACGACCCCTCACACCTCTGCGACACCCCGGCCCGCATGCACTGGAACCCCACCGACGGCTGCACCGACCGCGACACCGCCGCCGCCCGCGCCACCGCCCTGCTGGCCCCCGTACGCCCCCAGGCCCGCATGGACGCCGCCATCGCCGACACGGCTGAGACCCTCCTCCGCAGCTGGCTCCACGCCGCCGCCCTCGACGACCGCCCCTTCAAGCAGCTCCACCGCTGGGCCCAGGGCAGCAGCGCCCAGGACCCGGTCCGCATCCTCCGCACTCACCCGCAGGCCACACCCGGCGCCGCAGGCGAACTCGAAAGCTCCCTCACCGCCCACCCCGAACGCCGCGAGCAGGCCCAGCACCTGACGGCCCGTGCCCTCGCCTGCCTCAGCTCGGTCCACATCCGCGAAGCGTGCAATCCCAATCGAACAGACACGCTGACCCTGGCATCGTTCGTCACCGAGGGGGGAACCCTCTATGTGGTGGGTGAACCCCTGGAAGACCCCCGTACCCACCCGGGTGCGATGCCCCTGCTGACCGCACTCGCCGCGAGCGTGGTCGAGCACGGCCGTCGCATGGCCGCCAGGTCATCCCACGGTCGGCTCGACCCACCACTCACCCTCATCCTCGAGGACGTCGCCGCGGTCGCCCCCATCCCGCAGCTCCCCGAGCTGCTCCAGGACGACACGCTCCCCCTCCTCGCCCTCTGCCGGAGCCGGGAACAGGCCCGCGCCCGCTGGCCGGAGGCCGCCGAGTTCACCCCCGCCGGCTCCCGCCTGCACCACTAGCGCTGCTCGGGCCGCGCGAACACGTACTCCCGCTCCTTCGCCCCGTCCGGGTCCCCCGGCATGGGCACGGTCTGCCCGCTCTCCCGGAAGCCGAACCGCCGGTAGAAGGCTTCGGCCCGCGCGTTCTCCTCGTGTACGAAGAGACGTACGCGCTCCACCGCCGGCTCCTCCAACGACCACGCCCACTCCAGCGCGGCCTCGAACAACGCCTCCGTCAAGCCGGTCCCCCGCTGCTCGGCCCGCACGAAGACCCCCACCAGGTGGCCCTGCTCCTGCTCGACCATCTGACCGAAGTAGTCCGGCACGCCGGCCCCCTCGACCAGCAGCGTCACCGACGCGTCCCACTGCCCGTCAGCGGCTTCCGCGACGAACTGCCGCGCGCCCCGTCCCCGACTGGCCCGCTCCGTCCGCCCCTGCCAGAACTCATCCGGCTGCGCCTCGGCCTGCTCCAGCGTCTCCAGGAAGGCAACGGCAGCCGCCGGATCCCGGAGCGCGATGAGCCGCAGCTCCTTCGCCTTCTCCCACTCGTCGCTCCGCACCGGCCGTATCACGTGTTTGTCCATAACAGCGGATCCAATCACGCACGCCGATGCACCCGCACGCCCATATCTGTCCTACGACGGCTTTCGGCCGGTGAACGCAGAAAAGCCCCGCACCATGCCCGTGAAGGGCTGGTGCGGGGCTTTCCCACAATGATTGTTCGGCGGCGTCCTACTCTCC